>NZ_JANHAU010000003.1 GCF_024464185.1 Haloarchaeobius salinus | reverse complement strand
CCCGCCCCACCGCCCGCGCAAAAAACTGGGTTTAAAACGGCCGGGCGCGACCGCTGTGCGCCCCCGGTGAATCGCGCTCGCTTCGCTCGCGCGAACGTTGACGGCGGAATCCGGGCTCTCAGTCGTCGCCGGTCGCCCGCTCCGCACCTTCGTCGCTCCGCTCGCCGAGCAGTTCGTCGCGGTGCTCGTCGAGCAGCGGGGCGCGGCCCTGTGGGCCCGTCGGTGTCTCCGAGAACTTGATGGGACAGCCCGCGACCGTAACGTCGCGGTCGGCACCGGGCTGTTCGACGTCGGCGAGCATCCCGCGCTCGTGGACGTGCGGGTCGTCGAAGATGTCCGCGGTGTCCTGCACGGGCGCGACGGGGACTTCGCCCTCCAGCGCCTCGACGACGGCCTGCTCGGTGTGCTCGCGGGTCCAGTCGGCGATCTCCGCGCGGAGCGCGTGGCGGTTCCGCAGGCGCGAGCCGGCGTCGGGGTAGTCGGCGACGAGGTCCGGGCGGTCCATCGCCGCACAGAGCGCGCGCCAGTGGCCGTCGGAGAAGGCGGCGACCACGACGTGCCCGTCGCTCGTCTCGAAGGAGTTGTACGGGAACAGCGTCGGGTGCGAGTTGCCCTGTCGGGTGAGTACCTCGTCGGTGTAGGAGTAGTAGTAGACGGTGCGCTCGCACATCGACACCATCGCGTCGTACATCGCGGTGTCGACGTACTGGCCCTCGCCGGTGCGGTCGCGGTGGTGCAGCGCGCCCAGGACACCGACGGCGTTCAACACGGCGGTGAAGAGGTCGCCGATGCCGGGGCCGACCTTCGTCGGCGGGCCGTCCTCCTGTCCCGTGATCTCCATGACGCCGCCGAGCGCCTGCGCGATGAGGTCGAAGCTCGGCTGGCCCTGGCGATCCGTCTCGCCCGTGCGGGGGTCGCCGAAGCCGCGGATGGAGGAGTAGACGAGTTCGGGGTTGTGCTCCGTGAGCGTCTCGTAGCCGAGGTCGAAGCGCTCCATCGTTCCCGCGCGGTAGTTCTCGACCACGATGTCCGCCTTCTCGACGAGCCGGAGGAAGTCCTCGCGGTCGCGGTCGTCGCCGAGGTCCAGCTCTATCGAGCGCTTGCCACGGTTGACCGACTGGAAGTAGCCGCCGTAGGGTTCCTCGTCGCCGTCGCCCGCGAAGGGTGGGTTCGGACGGATGAGGTCGCCGCCCGGCCGCTCGACCTTCACCACGTCCGCGCCCATGTCCGCGAGCAGCATCGTGCAGTACGGGCCAGCGAGGACCTGTGTGAGGTCGACGACGGTGACGTCTTCGAGCGCTCCCATGGGGGTGACGAACCGGCCCCCGCGCTAAAACCTTCCGGATAAATCATTACATTGTGTTTGTTCCACAATAGGGCCGTTTAGGGTGTTTAAGGTGTATTATCATGAAAGACCATTAACTTTAAGGATTGTTCATGCAACTTGGCGGATACCGCATGCCCACGACAGTCATACTCGGTGTCATCGGCTCCGACGCACACGTCGTCGGAATCACGATCCTCGACCAGGCCCTCTCCGCAGCGGGCTTCGATGTCGAGAACCTCGGCGTCCAGACCTCTCAGGAGGAGTTCGCAGCGGCCGCGAACGAGCACGACGCCGACGCTGTACTCGTCTCCTCGCTGTACGGGCACGCCGAGCAGGACTGTCAGGGGTTCCACGAGCTCCTGGCCCGCGAGGGCGTCGACGCCACCAGCTACATCGGTGGCAACCTCGCGGTCGGTCAGGACGACTTCGAGCAGACCCGGACGACGTTCCGGAAGCTCGGATTCGACCGGGTCTTCGACTCGGAGACGACACCGGAGGAGGTCATCCGGTCCCTCGAACGGGACCTGGGGATCTCCACCCGAGAGGCCGAGACCGACCGGGTTCAGGCCTGATGATACGCGACGAACGCCTCACCGCCGACGAGTTGCAACACATCGACGACCACATCCGCGACGACTGGCCGACCGGTGCGGCGGTCGACTTCGAGGAGGCCATCGCCTACCACGAGTCGCTGCCGGCGCACAAGCAGTTCGCGGACGTGCTGGAGTCGGCGGATCGACCGCTGCTCCAGCCCCGTGCTGGCGTCCCGCGCCTCGACGACCAGGTCGATATACTGGCCCACCTCCACGACGAGGGGGCGGCCGACCTGCTCCCGACGACCATCGACTCGTACACGCGCGACAACGAGTATGGGAAGGCCCAGGAGGGCCTGGAGAACGCGCGCGAGTCCGGCGACGCGACGTTGAACGGCTTCCCCGCCGTCAACCACGGCGTCGACGGCTGCCGGGAGCTGATCGAGCGCGTCGACGCGCCCATCGAGGTCCGCCACGGGACGCCCGACGCGCGACTGCTGGCCGCCGTCACGTTCGCCGGCGGCTTCCAGAGCTTCGAGGGCGGCCCCATCTCCTACAACATCCCGTACACGAAGGAGGGGAGCCTCGCCCAGACCATCGAGCACTGGCAGTACGTGGACCGCCTCGCCGGCGCGTACACCGAGCGCGGCGTCACCATCAACCGCGAGCCGTTCGGCCCGCTCACGGGGACGCTCGTCCCGCCGAGCATCGCCATCGCCATCATGCTCGTCGAGGGGAAGCTGGCCGCCACGCAGGGCGTCCGCAGCCTCACCCTCGGCTACGGGCAGGTCGGCAACGTCGTGCAGGACGTGGCCGCGCTCCGCGCGCTCCGGAAGCTCGGCAACGAGTACCTGCCCGACGAGGTCTGCGTCACGACCGTCTTCCACGAGTGGATGGGCGGCTTCCCGCCGGACGAGGCCCGCGCCAACGGCGTCATCGGCCTCGGCGGGACCACGGCCGCCATCGCCCGTCCGGACAAGGTCATCACGAAGTCGCCACAGGAGTTCCAGGGCGTCCCGACGAAGGAGGCGAACGCGGCCGGGCTCCGGACCACGCGCCAGCTCATCGACATGGTCGTCGAGCAGGACATCGTCCTCGACGGCGTCGACGAGGAGCAGGCACTCGTCGAACGCGAGACGCGCTGTCTCATGGACGCCATCGAGGCCCACGGCGACGGCGACGTCGCACAGGGCACCATCAGGGCGTTCGACTCCGGCGCGCTCGACGTCCCCTTCGCGCCGAGCGACGCCGCCGAGGGCGCGGTGCTCCCGGCCCGCGACGACGACGGCCGCGTCCGCATCTTCGAGTGGGGCGAGCTCGCGATGGACGACGACATCAAGGAGATCCACCAGGCCCGGCTCGCGGACCGCGCAGAGACGGAGGGCCGGAAGCAGTCGTTCCGGATGGTCGCCGACGACGTCGACGCCATCAGCGACGGCAAGCTCATCGGCCGACCGACCGGAACACGGGGCCGCCGCGACGGAGGTGAGTCCAGTGCTGATTGAGCAGGTCCGGGCGGTTCCGACGGTCTCGGGGTTCTTCTTCGACGACCAGCGCGCCATCAAGGAGGGCGCGACCCAGGACGGCTTCGCCTACGACGGCGAGCCCGTCACGCCCGGGTTCGACGCCATCCGGGAGGCCGGCGAGGCGCTCACCGTCGAGCTCGAACTCGAGGACGGCAGCGTCGCGACCGGGGACTGCTGTGCCGTCCAGTACTCCGGTGCCGGGGGGCGGGACCCGCTCTTCCGCGCCGAGGCGTACCGTCCGGTCGTCGAGGGTGTGGTCGCGTCGGCGCTCCGGGGACGAGACGCACGCGAGTTCGCCGAGAACGCCGCCATCGTGGAGGAACTCCCCGCCGAGCGGCCGACGTCGGCCGGCAACTCTGCCGACGGCGACGCCGCCGACCAGCTCCACACCGCGGTCCGCTACGGCGTCTCGCAGGCGCTGCTCGACGCGGCTGCACTCGCGAACCGGGAGACGATGACGGAGACGCTGGCCGACGCGCTCGGGACGACTCCGGCGACCGAACCGGTGCCCGTCTTCGGCCAGTCCGGCGACGACCGGTACACCAACGCCGAGAAGATGATGGTGAAGGGCGTCCCCGTTCTCCCGCACGGGCTGTTCAACAGCGTCGCAAAGCTGGGCGAGGACGGCGAGGAACTCCGCGAGTACGTCGACTGGCTCGCCACCCGAGCCATCGAACTCGGCCCCGACGGCTACGAGCCGACCATCCACGTCGACGTTTACGGCGTGTTGGGCGACGTGCTCGGCGCACCGTACGACCGCGCCGCGGTCACCGACTACTTCGCGACGCTCGCCGAGGCCGCCGGCCTGTTCGACGTGCAGGTCGAGGGGCCGATGGACGCCGGCGGCCGCGAGGAGCAGATACACGAGATGGCCGAGCTCCGCGACGGGCTCGCATCGGCGGGTGTCGATGTGGACATCGTCGCCGACGAGTGGTGCAACACCTTCGACGACGTGCGGGCGTTCGTCGATTCGGGCGCGGCCGACCTCGTACAGGTGAAGACGCCCGACCTCGGTGGCGTCCAGCGCTCGGCCGAGGCCGTGCGCTACTGCGAGGGCACCGACACACGGGCGTACCTCGGCGGCACCTGCAACGAGACGGTCACGTCCGCCCGGACCTGCGCCCACGTCGCGCTCGCGACCGACGCGGCCCAGACCCTCGCCAAGCCCGGGATGGGCTTCGACGAGGGCTTCATGGTCGTGACCAACGAGATGCGACGTGCACTCGCCCGGATGCGACCGACGCCGGAGGCCACGGCCGACGACTGATCTGACTGCGACTATCCGACGACCGACGACACATGGACTACACAGACACGGAGACGTTCACGACGGTACTGGACAGGACCGAGACGCGCGAGAAGGGCAACTGCTTCGAGGACTTCGGCGAGGGGGACCACATCGAGCACGCCCCCGGCCTCACCCTCTCGAACTACGCCAACGAGCTGTGGGCGAGCCAGACGCTCAACCACGACCCGATCTACTGGCGGACCGACGCGGCCCGCGAGGTCGGCTTCGACGAGCCGCCGGTGCATCCGGACTACCTGCTCGCGGCCGTGATGGGGCCGACCGTGGAGGACCTCTCCGAGAAGGGCGGCTACTTCCTCGGTCGGACGAACGTCCGGTTCCACGACCAGACGGTGACGCCGGGCACCGAACTGCGGGTCAGCTCGACGGTGCAGTCGACGGCCACGTCCTCCTCGCGACCGGAGTACGGGATCGTCACCTGGGAGACCGAGGGCGTCGACGCCGAGACGGGCGAGCCGCTGGTCAGCTACGAGCGGACGAACATGATCCCGCGTCGTGAGCCCGTGGCGACCGACGGCGGGGGGTCCGCGACTGAATCCGGGGACACGCCAGAGGACGGCGAACCACCCGCGGAGTTCGTCACGCCCGACGGCGACCGCTTCGGCGACTTCGCCGCCGCGCTCGACGAGGCCGAAGACCGGGACGCAGCCGTCGCGTACCGTCACGAGCGCGGCCGGACGATGGACGACGTCATGGTGGCGACGCTGCCGCTGATGACGCTCAACACCGCGAAGCAGCACCACAACGGCGACGTCATGGCGGACTCGCCGTCGGGGGATATCGTGGCCTACGGCGACGTGACCCGCTCGGTCGCGCTCGGGCACGCCCGCTCGGACGAGGCCACGTACCGCGAGCTCGGCTGCGACGACGAGCGGTTCCACACGTTCGTCACTCCCGGGGACACCGTCTACGGCTTCACGCGCGTCGTCGACGCCGAGGCGACCCACGACCACGCCGGCACCGTCACCTTCGAACACATCGCGTTCAACCAGCACGACGAGCCCGTCTACTCGGGCACCCGTCGCGCGCTCATCCAGCAATGACAGACATCGCACGCACCTTCCAGACCGCACCGGCCGCCGTCCCGCGCGACAACACGGCGAAGTACCTCGACAGCGCCCTCGACAGCGAGGGGTTCGCCTGCCCTGACTGGCTCGTCCCCGACCTGGAGGACGGCACCGCGCCGGACATGAAGGCCGAGGCGCTGGCGAACGTCGTCGACCGGCTCCCCGAGCACGCCGACGCGTTCCCCGGCGAGATATGGCCCCGCGTGCAGTGGGCCTACGACGACGCGACCGCCAGGGAGCAGGGCCGCGAGGAGATCCGGACGCTCGTCGACGAGGTCGGCGAGCACGTCGACGGCGTCGTCGTCCCGAAGGTCGGCCGCCTCGAGGACGTGAAGGAGGCCGCCGGCGTCGTCGCGGACGCCGAGCGCGAGTTCGGCTTCGAGGACGGGGCCATCGGCATGGCGGTCATCGTCGAGACCGCGGCCGCGAAGTCCGACCTCCGCGAAATATCGCTGTTCGGCGCGAACTCGCGGCTCGACGCGCTCGTCTTCGGCCCCGTCGACTACACCGCCGAACTCGGCGGCCGCGAGCTCGACGGCGAGCGCCCGCGGTGGGACGGCCTGCTGGAGGACCTCTCGAACGAGGCCAGCGCGAACGACCTCGTCGCCATCGGCGGACCCTTCGATAGGTTGTTCACCGAGCGTGCCGGGGTCACGTTCTACAACGGCGACGGCTACGCCGACCACGTCGAGCGCGAGGCCCGCGTCGGCCTCGACGGCTCGTGGTCGCTCTACCCCAAGCAGACCATCCAGGCGAACCGCATCCACATGCCGACGAGCGACGAGCTGGCCCGCGACGTCCGGAAGATAGAGGCGTTCCAGGAGGCCAAGTCCGAGGGCACGGGAGCGGTCACCGTCGAGGGACAGATGGTCGACGAGGCGACGTTCAAGAACTTCGTCAACACCGTCGAGACGGTGCGGACGATCGACGAGCGCCATCCCGACCAGACGGCCGAGGCCTACGACGACGACGACGACCTGCTGGAGCGCGCGCTCACCGTCGACACGACCTGGGATTAGGAGAGCGACCGCTCCAGCAGCTTCCGGTTCTTCACGTTCGCCTTCCACGTCGCGTCGAAGATGTCACCGACGACCGGGACGCTCCCGAGCACGACGTCCAGCCCGATGTTGAAGAGCATCCGGACGATGGTCCGCATCTTCACGCCCGCCACGATGGCCTCGACGACGATGTACAGCGAGAAGAACGCGGTGACGAAGTCGCCGATGAACGGCAGCAGGCCCAGGATCGGGTCCAGTCCGATCCGTCGGTCCGTGCCCGGGATCCTGATGGCCTCGTCGAGCAGCCACGCGACCCGCTTCGTCCGCCGGACCGCTGGATGTGTCTTCTCGGGTTCCATGCGGGAGATGTCGACGCCAGTGGACAAAAGTTCGCGGGTCGTGAGCGGTTCGCCGTCAGTCGGTCGCCTCTCGTCGCCGGCGGAGCCCCGGAACGGGGTTCATGACCCCGAACAGCAGCCGGTTCACCCCGGTGCCGACCGCGATGCCGAGTATCGATGGGCCGATGGTGGCCACCGGGAGCGAGTTCGTCAGCGTCGACAGCACCAGCGCGATGGCGACGACCGTCCCCGTCCCGAGGAGCACCCACAGACCGGCATCGCTGCGGTCCGCAGCAGCCCCGAGGAGGAAGGAGACGGCCGCGACCACCGCGGCGATAGCCACCCAGTCGGGACTCCATGCGATGGTGGAGACGCTCCACCCGACGCCGACGAACACCAGGGACGTGAGCAGGTCCCGGCGGACGATGGCGTCATCGACTGCGTTCGACATATCAGAACAGTGGTTGGTCGGTCGCGTAAATCTTTGGTTGTACCTCCGGCCGTCACCGTGTGGGTCGGGTCACTCCGCCTCGGCGATCTCGACCACGACCTCGTTCCGGCGCATGAACGGCGGCGTCCACGGGTCGTTGTACCGCAGCAGGTACGGCTCCCCGGTCGGCTCGATGCCGGCCTCCGCGAGCGTCGAGAGCAGCCGCTCCTCCAGCCGCTCGACCCGCCAGTCCGGCGCGTACCACGAGAACTGGACGGCGGCGACCGTCTTCGGCGGTTCGACCACCAGCCGGACCGTCGACTCCGTCGGCACCGGAGCCGACTCCGGGCCGTACTCGGCGGGGAGGTAGAACGCCATGCGCGTGCCGTCCCCGTCGGTGTCGGACCGGACGGGTGCCGTCATCGACACGGACTCGCGGGCCGCGCTGTCCGAGCGCACCGGTGCCGTCATCGAGATCTCGTCCCGCCGCTCGTTGTCGCCCGAGATGTACCGGAACAGCCGCCGGAACGCGGTCATCTGGTCGGACGCGCTCGTCTCGACGAGCACCGTCCGCGGGTAGCGCCGTATCTCGACGCCGTCGAGCTCGCGCACCCGTTCGTAGGGGACCTCCTCGGCCGACCGCGACGAGTAGGCACCCCAGGCGATCCAGCCGCCGAGCGCCAGTGCGCCGCCGGCGAGTACGGTCCTCGTGGCTCTGTTCATGGCAGTACGTAGGCTGCCGCGACAGATGAACCAGATGCCTTACGGATCCCAGCCGAAACCGTCCGCTCGTCACGAAAGTTCGTCGCAGGACGGTGGGGTTGGGATTTGAACCCAAGAGGCATGACGCCACCTGCTTTCAAGGCAGGCGCAATGGGCCGCTCTGCCACCCCACCTCGTCCGGGGATTCTGCGTTCGGCTCCTAAGAGTTGTCGGTTGCCGGCGTCAGTCCCGCACGAGCTCGGGGCCGTCATCGCCGTCGACGACGTGGAGGCCGTGGTCGCGGACGAACTCGGTGGTGAACCGCGGGACGGTACGGCCGGCCTTCGCCCGGGCGCGGATCAGCGCCACCACGTCGGCGAGGTCGCCGCCGGTCTCGACGGTGCGGTAGCTCGGGAGGAAGTCCACGTCGAGGTCGGCGTCGGTGGCACGGTCGACGAGCGTCTCGACGGCTGGGGTGGCGTACGCCCCGTCGAAGTCGATGGGCTCGCAGAACGCGCTGGTCCAGACGCGCCCGTCGGTGGCGGGACCGACGACCACGTCGGCGGTTCGGAGCTTCATCGCGGCGCTGTCGATGTCCTTCCGGCCGATCATGGGGACATCGCCATCGAGCACCAGCACCGACCGCTCGCCCTCCTCGCGCAGGAGGTGGGTGACGGTGTTGCCGACGCGCCCGTCGCGGGTCGAGCCGACCTGCACCTCGAACCGGATCTCGTCGGGGTCCTCGACGGCGTCCGCGACGACGGACCGGACGGCCTCCGCCGCCGATTCGTCGGGGTCGACGAACCCGTCGGGGAGGTCGCTGTCGTCGCGGTAGTTCACGAGGACGTCGCCGCCGGACTGGTCGGCGGCGAGGACGGTGTCGGCGAGCATCGCCGCGTAGCAGTCCGCCGCCTCGGCCGGCGACAGCGGCGAGGTCTCGGCGAGTCGGGACAGGACGAGGCCCTCGCGCGGGGGCTCGGCGAGGACGACCACTAGTGTCATGTCCGAACCTGACGGCCGCGGGGCCTTCAAGCCGCCGTTCCGGCCCGATGGGTGGGAGTTAAGTCGGCAGCGCCCGGGTGTGTCCGTATGAACTGGCTGAAGGCACTCGGTTTCCTCGTCCCGTTCGGTGTCGTCTTCTCGGCGGTCGCCTCGGTGGTCCTCCTCGGGAACGGCCTCGCTGCCCCGCCGGAATCGGTGTCGGTCGCGCCCGCTGCGGCGACGCTCGCGGTCGTCGTCCTGGTCGTGCTCGGACTGCTCGCCGTGGGCGGTCGCTCGCGTCGCTGGCTCTCCGGGCAGTACTGGTAGCGGACCCCGTCTCAGCGTTCCCTGCGGCCCTTCGTCTGCCGGTAGTCGGAGGCCATCAGCGCCGCGAACCGCTCGACGAACGTCTGGAGCTGCTCGTCGGTCGCCTCGCGTGGCGGAATCATCGGGACCAGCTCGAAGCCACGCCCCCGGATGGGCTCCCCGTGCTGGGCGTACAGGTCGAGTTCGGCGGCGGGCGTGGTCGTGTACTCGGTGGTGATCTCCACGAGGGCGCGCTCGCCGACGGGGACGAGTATCTCGGGGTTTATCATCCGTATCTCGGCGTTGAGGTACGGCTCGCAGGTGGCGACCTCGTCGTCGGTGGCGTCGCGTTCGGGATGGTGACACCGGGTCAGCGAGGTGAGGAAGACGTTGGCGAGCTCGGGCTCGTCGGGGTCGTCGTCGACCCGACGGAGGCCGAGGCGCTGGAGCACCCGGCCGAAGGCGTCGTCGCGGCCGAACGGCACGCCGGCGGCTTCCGCCTCCGTGTCCGGTCCCTCCCCGACGAAGAGGAAGTCGGCACCCACGTCGCCGTAGCCGTGGACGACGCGCTCGCGGCGCTCGCAGAGGTCGCAGTTCGTGCAGTCCTCGTCCATGCCGAACGGGTTCGCGAGGTCGTCCTGGTGGGCGTCCACGTCGGGAGCGTGGGCGGGAACGGACAAAAGTCGTCTGGAGTCACCGGCCGAGGCCGCCGCGTTCCTTGACCTCGAGGATGAACTTCACGTTCCTGACGACGTCCTCGGGCGTCGTCTCCTCGTCGGCGTCGTAGATGTCGCTGGTCCGGTAGAGGATGTTCGCGAGCTGCTCGGACTCGGAGCTGTCGGCGCGGATCTCCTCGGCGACCTCGCGGAGGAACGCGACGGTCTCCGGGTCGGGTTCCGGGAGCGGGGCCGACGCATCGCCGTCGCCGCCGTCGGGACCGGCCGCGGTGCTGTCGTCACCCATCGTCGATCACCGGGTGTTCGCCTGCTTCTGCCGGCGGACGAAGCCGACGTTGTTCGCGACGTTCTCGGTGATTTCGCGGAACGCCCCGCCGGTGTCGCTCTCCTCGTCGAGGACGACCGGCCGGCCCTCGTCGCCGCCGGTGCGGACCGCGGGGTCGAGCGGCACCGAGCCGAGGAACGGCATGTCGTGCACGTCCGCGAAGCGCTCGCCGCCGCCCTCGCCGAAGATGGCGTGCTCGCCGCCGCAGTCCGGGCATTTGAACGTCCCCATGTTCTCCGCGATGCCGAGGACGACGGTGTCGTGCTTGCCGAACATCTCGAGGCCCTTGCGGGCGTCGTCGAGGGCGACCTCCTGTGGCGTCGTGACGATGACGCTCCCGGTGACGGGGACCGTCTGGAGCAGCGTGAGCTGCGTGTCGCCGGTGCCCGGCGGCAGGTCGATGACCATGTAGTCGAGGTGTCCCCACTCGACGTCCTCCCAGAGCTGGGTGAGTACCTTGTGGACCATCGGGCCGCGCCAGATGACGGGGTCGTCCTCGCCGACGAGGAACGCCATCGACATCAGCTTCATCCCGAACTGCTCGGGCGGGACGAGCTTCTCGTCCTCGGTTGCGCCCGGCGGCTCGTCGGCGTCGACCATCCGGGGGACGTTCGGGCCGTACACGTCGGCGTCGAACAGCCCGACGCTCGCGCCCATGTCCGCGAGTCCGGCGGCGATGTTCACGGCCATCGTCGACTTGCCGACGCCGCCCTTGCCGGAGGCGACGGCGATGACGTTCTCGACGTTGGGGAACACCTCGTCGCCGGCGGCGAGGTCGTCGACGATGCGTGCGGAGAGGTCCAGTTCGACGTCCGTGTCGGCGAACGCCTCGCGCACAGCGTTCGCGATGTCGGTCTCGGTCGGCGAGTACGGCGCGCCGAGCGCGAGCGAGATGGCGACCGTGTCGCCGTCGACCGATACGTCGTTGACAAGCCCGAGCGACACGATGTCGTCACCGAGGTCGGGGTCCTCGACGGTGCCGAGACGGTCGAGGACGGCGTCTTCGTCCATGTCCCCTACTCCGGGCGAACGGGTGGTAAGGGCTTCGAAGCCGGGAGCCGCCGCGGACGGCCACCCGGCGGCTAAAATATTCTTTAGCTAACACTTTTCCATCGGTGACCCCTGTTATCTCCCATGCCCGATCCAGGTATCAGGACGGACAGGCGCACCGAGTTCGAGGTATCGCACACCGGGACCGACGCCCCGGCCCTCGAGACCGGGACGACCATCGTCGCGCTGACGGCCCCCGACGCGGTCGTCGTGGCGGCCGACCGTCGGGCCAGCCTCGGCGGCCAGTTCGTCGCCAACAAGGACGTGACGAAGGTCGAACGGATCACCGACCGTGCCGCGCTCGCGCTCTCCGGCTCCGTCGGCCCGCTCCAGTCGTTCGCCGACACCCTCCGTGCAGAAGCGAACCTGTACGAGGCCCGTCGCGGCGACCGGCTCTCGACCGAGGCCCTGGCGAACGTCGCGGGGAACCTCGTCCGCGGCATCCCCGCGCAGGTCGTCCTCGCCGGTGTGGACGAGGATGGGCCAGCCGTGTACGAGCTCGACGGCGGCGGCAGCGTCATGGAGACCGACTACGCCGCCGGCGGTAGCGGGATGCAGGTCGCCTACGGGACGCTCGAGGGGAAGGCAGAGCAGGTCGAGAGCATCGAGGACGCCCGCGAGCTGGCGGCCGACGCGGTCGCGGCAGCCAGCGAGCGCGACACCGCCAGCGGCAACGGCGTCACCGTCGCGACCATCACCAGCGAGGGGGTCGAACTCGACGAGGCCGCCGAGCCGGGGGAGGTGGTGTAGATGCAGGGTGGCGACAACCGGCGGAGCTACGACCGCGGCACCAGCATCTTCTCGCCCGACGGCCGGCTCTACCAGGTCGAGTACGCCCGCGAGGCCGTTCGGAAGGGGAGCGCGACCGTCGGCGTCACGACCGACGAGAGCGTCGTCTTCGCCTCCGACACCAGCACGCGGTCGTCCCTGCTCGAACGCGACAGCGTCGAGAAGATCCACGACGTGGACGGTCGCCTCGGCATCGCCAGCGCGGGCCACGTCGCCGACGCACGTCGGCTCGTCGACGAGGCGCGCCGGTTCGCCCAGACCGAGCGACTCCGGTACGGCGAGCCGCCGGGCGTCGAGACCACCGCGAAGGCCATCGCGGACGTGGTGCAGGAGTCGACCCAGACCGGCGGGATGCGCCCGTTCGGTGTCGGGCTGCTCGTCGGCGGCGTGGTCGACGGCGAGCCGCGGCTGTACGAGACCGACCCGTCGGGGACGCCCTCGGCCTGGCGGGCGACCGCCGTCGGGAGCGACGGCGACGTGATACGGGACTACCTCGAGACCGAGTACACGGACGGGCTCGGGACGAACGAGGGCGTCGCGCTCGCGATCGACGCGCTGCGGGCCGGCACGGAGGGCCTCCTCGCCGAGGAGCTCGCCGTCGCCAGGATGGACGCGGACGGCTTCCGGCCGGTGGATGCCGACACCGTCGCCGGCCACTTCGACGGGGCGTCGTAGGCACGGGTCCCGGTACCGGCCGCGGTAGAAGGCGCATCCGTTTTGTCCCCCCGGTCCCGATTGACGGGTATGGAATCGACGGCACGCTCCGCACGGCTCCGGCTCGCGCTGGTCGTCTGGGGCGTGCTCGTGTCGCAGGTGTTCCTCTACCCCGGGCTCTCGGACCTCGTC
This sequence comes from Haloarchaeobius salinus, assembly GCF_024464185.1. Lineage (NCBI taxonomy): Archaea > Methanobacteriati > Methanobacteriota > Halobacteria > Halobacteriales > Halorubellaceae > Haloarchaeobius > Haloarchaeobius salinus. The sequence continues at coordinate 337,780 of NZ_JANHAU010000003.1, read as the reverse complement.
GTCGCGCTCGGCGCACCGGCCGGCATCCAGGCCGGGATGTGGTTCCTCGTCGCCGAGTTCGCCGCGTTCGTCACGTTCGCGGGCGTCTGGGGTGTCGTCAGCGACGTGACCGGCAAGCGCGTCCCGTGGGTCGTCGTCGGGGCTGTCGGCGGGGCGGCCTGCTACATCCTCTTGACCCGACTCCCCGCTGTCGGGTTCGGCTGGGGCGCGGTGCTCGTCGTCAGGCTGGTCGGCGGCGCGCTGACCATCGGCGCGTTCTCCCTCGCCATCACGATGCTGATGGACCTCTCGGGCGGCCACGGCCGGAACATGGGTGCGGCCGGCATCGCGATCGGGCTCGGGGCCGCGCTCGGCTCGGTCGTGGGCGGCCAGCTCTCCACGCTCGGCCCGCTGACGCCGCTGTACGCGAGCGCCACCGTCCTGTTCGCCGCGGGCCTGCTCGCCGCGACGGTGCCGGACCGCACGCCGACGAAGAGCCCGGGCGTCGGAGCCATCCTCGACCGGCTCCGCGACCGACCCTCGCTGGGGGTACCGTACGCCTTCGGCTTCATCGACCGCTCGACGGCCGGGTTCTTCTCGCTCGTCGGCGTCTACTACTTCCGCGACGTCTTCGACCTCGACGCGGCGATGGCGGGGGTGACGCTCGCGTGCTTCTTCCTGCCCTTCGCGCTGTTGCAGTACCCCTTCGGCTCGCTCTCGGACCGCATCGGCCGGTTCCTCCCGGTCGTCGGGGGCTCGGTCGTCTACGGCCTGACCATCGTCGCCGTCGGCGTCGCGCCGGTCTACCCGCTCGCGGCGCTCGCGATGGTCGCCGCCGGCGTCTGTGGCGCGCTCATGGCCCCCGCGACGATGGCACTCGTCACCGACATCGCCTCCGAGGACGGTCGCGGGGCCGCGATGGGCGGGTTCAACGTGTTCGGGAGCCTCGGCTTCCTGACCGGCTTCCTCGTCGGTGGGCTCGTCGTCGAGTCGGCGAACTACCTGACCGCGTTCCTCGTCGTCGGCGGGCTGGAGCTCGCCATCGCGCTGCTCGCGCTGCCGGCCGTGCGGCGGGTCGCGCCCAGTGTCGGCGAACAGCCGTCGTGAACCGGTCGACAGGTGCGACCGTGGAGAATCTTCTTGCCGGTGGCGAACAATCTGCGGACGATGCCCTCCACCCCGTACGAGCGGCCCGAGCTGGACCGCATCGGTCGAACGGGTGTCGTCGCGATGGTCGCTGGGCTGTTCGGCGTCGGGTTCGAACGGTACGCCTCGGCTGCCGGCCGAGAGGACCCGCTCCTCGAACTCCTCTCCGTGTTCGGCGTCTGGAGCTTCGTCGCCGTGCTGGTCCTGCTGGCGGCGGTTCCGACCGCGAACCACCGGGACCCCTGGTACTCCGTCGGTATCGCCTTCGGGTTCGCAGCGGCGGCGACGTACGCGACGGGCTGGCCGTACGCGTTGTCGACCCCGACTCCCGTCGAGAAGCTCTGGGCCGCCCTGTTCGTCGGACTCGTCGCCGTGCTGCTCGTCGGCCTCCCGGCGGTCGGTCTCGGCCTCTGCTGGCGGCGGCTCCGGGGACACCTCCAGTCAGGAGACGGCGGGACCGTTGAGTGACGACGCTGCGGGTTGGACTGTCCCGACCTACGCCGACTCCGCCTCGGCGGCCTCCGCGTCGCCAGCACCCGCCTCAGGGGGGGCCGTCTCGGCGGTCCGGCGCTGTGTCTCGACGACTGACCCGTCGCGAGCGACGTACAGCGCAAGCTCGTCGTCGTCGAGCCGGGTGGTCACGCGCACCGCGAGCGGGTCGGTCGAGAGCAGCGTCTCGCGCCACTCGCCGCCGACGTTCCAGACGGGGCGGTCGGTCACGTCCTCGTCGTGGTCGTGGTAGAAGGCGACGACGCCCGGGTGGTCGACGACGGTGAGCGCGACGGGACAGCGCAGCCGGTCGCCACAGCCCTCGCAGGCGTACCGGGCGGTGACGGGTTGCGGTTCCTCGGAGCCTGCGTCGTCCCCTTCGTCGACGGGTTCGATCCGTGCCTGTACGTTCCCGCCGCAGGTCGGGCAGACGCCGTCGTCGAACGCGCCGATGCGGTGGCGGTGGTACCGGTCGAAGGCCTCGGGGAGGTCGGCGTCGTCGTGGGTTGCGTACCCGGCGGGCGGGAACGGGAGTTCCAGCAGGTCGCGCTCGCAGGACGTACAGCCGACCGTGGTGACGTTGTCGGCGATGCGTGCGTCGAGGCTCTGCTCCTCGCAGAACGGACACGGCTCGTCGAGGGGTACTGGCTCGCGGTCGACGCTGTCGGTGTACGCGCCGGCGGCGATGCCACGGGCGACGCGCAGTCCGGCGTCGGTGAGCTCGTAGCGTTCGTCCGCTCGCTTCCGGACGAACGTGCCGACGAGCTGGCGGAGGTGGTAGGCGAAGCCGGCGGAGGTGTCCTCGTCGCTGGCCGCGAACAGCTCGGAGAACGACCGGTCGACTGGACCGCCGTCCTCGACGAGCGTCTGGAGGACGCTCATCCGTGTCTCGCTGCCGAGCGCGCCGAAGGCGTCGCTCGCGTCGTCGCCGTCGGTCATGCCCCGGCGTAGACTCCTGTGAGGGAAAGGTCTGCCGCCCGTGGTGGCCGAACCGCAGACCGGGGGCTGTGGCATGGTAGCACGGCACGGACAACTTTTTTGAACAGGGTAGCAACGCTACGGACGAGGCACTACGATGCTCCAGGTCCCCGCACTCGAAGCCTGATTCTTCCCGCCACCCGGCTCGGGTGGCGCGGTCGGTCGCCCGTCGGCCGTAGCCGCGGCACTGCGGCTACACCAGCACACCCCGACGACCCGCCCGTTCGACAGACCGGAGCATCGACGCCCGACCCACGTTCGGTCGGGGACACACACGGACCCGTGAGGACCACAGTATGCACGAGACCACCACAGACACGACGTACGATAGCACGACGGAACCGGTTCACGCGACGACGTTCGCGCAGCAGCACGACACCACGACGGGACCGACACGACCCACCGGACGACGACGCGTGGGACGATCACAGACGCCACCGACGACACGATGACAGACGCGATACACGACGACGATGACGACACGTTCGAGGAGCAACGGGAGCGGGTGGACCGGCCGATGGTCCGGCTGTTCCGCGAGTACGGACGGGAGCACTGGGTGGCCATCGTCGGCGGCATCGTCATGGGCCTGGTCGCCCACACGATGGCCCTGCTGCCGACGTACGTGCTCGCCGAGACCATCGACGCGGTGTTCCTGCAGACGAAGCCACAGTACTCCCTGCCGCTGGTGCCACAGGCGCTCGTCCCCGGCTCGCGGACCGGCCAGTTCTGGTTCTCCGTCGGGCTCGTCGGGCTGACGTACGTCTGCTCGACGGTGTTCACCTGGCTGATGGGCCTCGGGCTGAACTCGTTCGCCCAGTCGGTCCAGCACAACGTCCGCTCGGACAGCTACGACGCCATGCAGCGGCTCGACTACGAGTTCTTCGCCGACAAGCAGACCGGCGAGCTGATGAGCGTGCTGAACAACGACGTGAACCGGCTGGAGCAGTTCCTCAACGGCGGGCTGTTCATCGCCACGATGCTCGTGGTGAACGTCGGCGTGACCGCGGTGCTGCTCGCCTACCTCCAGTGGCAGCTCGCCGTCCTGACGATGGTGACGGTGCCGCTCATCGGCTACTTCACGTACAGGTTCGTCCAGACCATCCAGCCGATGTACGCCGAGGTACGCTCGACGGTCGGGCAGCTCAACTCCCGCCTGGAGAACAACCTCGGCGGCATCGAGGTCATCAAGGCCAGTACCACGGAGGATTTCGAGGCCGACCGCGTCACCGACGCCTCCAACGAGTACTTCGAGCGGAACTGGGACGCCATCACGACGCGCGTGAAGTTCTTCCCCGGGCTGCGCCTGACCGCCGGTGTCGGCTTCGTGCTCACGTTCGCCGTCGGCGGCCACTGGGTGCTCACCCAGCAGGCTCCACCGTTCATGAGCGGCCAGCTCACCGTGGGAACGTTCGTCGCGTTCGTCTACCTCGGCCAGCGGTTCATCTGGCCGATGAGCCAGTTCGGCGAGCTCGTCAACCTCTACCAGAACGCCCGCGCCTCGGCCGAACGCATCTTCGGCCTGATGGACGAGCCGAAGACGCTCGGTGCCGACGAGGACCTGCCCGAGCTCGCGGTCGACGAGGGTCGCGTCGAGTACGACGACGTGACCTTCGGCTACGAGGACGACGAGACGGTGCTCGAGGACGTCTCGTTCGACGTCTCCGGTGGCGAGATGCTCGCGCTGGTCGGGCCGACGGGGGCCGGCAAGTCCACGGTGCTGAAGCTCCTGCTCAGGCTCTACGACGTCGACGACGGGCGTATCCGCGTCGACGGCCAGGACATCAGAGAGGTCACCCCGGCGAGCCTGCGCGACGCCGTCGGCTACGTGAGCCAGGACACGTACCTGTTCTACGGGAGCGTGCGCGACAACATCGCCTACGGGCAGTTCGACGCCACCGACGAGGAGATCGAGGCCGCCGCGAAGGCCGCCGACGCCCACGAGTTCATCACCGACCTCTCGGACGGCTACGACACCGACGTCGGCGAGCGCGGGGTCAAGCTCTCGGGCGGGCAGCGCCAGCGCATCGGCATCGCCCGCGTGCTCCTGCGCGACCCCGACATCCTCCTGCTCGACGAGGCGACCTCGGACGTGGACACGGAGACAGAGCTCCGCATCCAGGAGAGCATCGAGGACCTCGTCACCGACCGCACCGTCGTCGCCATCGCCCACCGGCTCTCGACGGTGAAGGACGCCGACCACATTCTCGTGCTGGAGGACGGCTCGGTGACCGAGCGCGGCACGCACGACGAGCTGCTCGCCGCGGACGGCACCTACGCGGACCTCTGGGGCGTGCAGGCCGGCGAGCTGGAGACGATACCCGGGATGTGACGCCCGGATTCCCGGCCCGATAGCGGCCACATCGTCTGCATCTCGACGGCGGATTTATACACGTCCGAACCCACGGTGTGACACATGCTCGCAGACGAGTTCGGTCGCGAGGTCTCCGGGGTGCGCGTCTCGCTGACCGACCGGTGCAACTTCGACTGCGTCTACTGCCACAACGAGGGGCTGGGCGACACGCGCGGCCCGATGGCAGCCCAGGACCACGAGATGAGCGCCGACGACGTGGTCCGATTCCTCGAGGTCGCCGCCGAGTTCGGCGTCGACAGCGTGAAGTTCACCGGCGGCGAGCCGATGCTCCGCCAGGACCTGGAGGAGATCATCCGGCGCACCCCGGACTCGATGGAGGCCTCGATGACGACGAACGGGACGTTCCTCCCCGGCCGCGCCGAGGCCCTCGTCGACGCCGGGCTCTCGCGGGTGAACGTCTCGCAGGACGCGCTCGACCCCGAGCAGTTCGCCGCCGTCACGCAGTCCGGGGCGTACGACCGGGTGCTCGAAGGCGTCGAGGCGGCCCTCGACGCTGGACTCGCGCCCGTGAAGCTCAACATGGTCGTCTTCGAGAAGACAGCCGGCTACGTCCCCGAGATGGTCGACCACGTCGCGGAGAACGACGGCCTCCGGCTCCAGCTCATCGAGTACATGCCCGAGCTGGTCGGCAAGCCCGAGTGGGCAATCGACATCGACCGGGTGCACGACTGGCTCGCCGAGCGCGCAGAGCGAGTCGAGCACCGCGAGATGCACGACCGACGCCGGTACTGGATTCGGAGCGAGGACGCCGACACGGGCGACCCGTCGGCCGGTGAGGTCGACGGAACGACCGGCGGCATGGTCGAGATCGTCGACCCGGTCGAGAACCCGACGTTCTGTGCGAACTGCCACCGGGTGCGGGTCACCCACGACGGCTACCTGAAGGGCTGTCTCAACCGGAACGACGACCTGCGCTCGATGGGCGAGATGACGACCGAGGAGATCCGCGAGACGTTCCGCGAGACGGTCGCGAACCGGGTCCCCTTCTACGGCGAGTACATGGTCCGGAACGGCGACGGCGAGTGGGAGATGAACGAGACGTATCTGGACACTCCCGCCGAGACGGACGACGAAGGGAGCAGACCGGAACCCGTGTACGACGGCGGCGTCGAGGACGGCTACGGCTCGACGGACTGAACATCGTCGGCCCGTTTTCCCGCGTAGTGTCCTGCAATGGTGTAGAATACAACTAAAATGTGTATTTTATAAATATATTTGACACTGGCGATAGAATAGTGTTGGTATGAACCGGCGAACGGCGGTGACGGCGGCAACCACTGCAATAGTCGCGTTCCCCGGTTGCCTGGGCGCACTGGATATCTCGTCCTCTACTCGGGACCTCCCTGCGTACATCGACTCCGACTTCACGGTACTCGCCGAGAGTAGAAACACGGACGAAGAGATTCCGAACCTCGAAGACCCACCCAGAATCCAATTCGATCAGGAGCAGGGTGTGGTCCACGTGTTCGGCTTGCTACGTGTCGGGTCCGGGAACTGCAACCGAGCAGCACTCGACTCGATAGGGTGCGATGAGGAGACGAGAGTATTGACAGTCGCTGTCGGGACTACCGACGTCGAACCGGAAAACAGCGGTTGTGAGGGCGACGAATCGGTCGATTCGTACCGTCTTACTATCACTTTCGACGAGAACTATCCCGAAGAAGTACAGGCGTCCGAGGAGGGGGAACACGAACGAACGACGGTTTCGAGGCCGTAGTCGAGAGCCCGTCAAAGCGAACGAACCGCCCGCATGGGACGGGTTCGCAGCACGGGGGCGTTCCGTTGGGCTTAAGTACCGTACCGGAATACGTGAAGACGCACTACGCTGTAGGGGCATCGGTCCCGAGTCCGAGAGGGCGAAGATAAACACGCGAGTCGTGGTAGCCAAGCCTGGCCCAAGGCGCAGGGTTGCTAACTCTGTGGCGTCAAGCCTCCTGGGTTCGAATCCCAGCCACGACGTCGGACCTTCACACCGGCTTTTGGGCACGGTGTGACCATCCAACCAGAAGTGCACCGGGCACTTCGCACACCACCACACATGAGTGCAGAAGAACCACAGGACGAGCAAGACGACGACGACCTTCAGTACTTCGTCCGCATCGGGCAGACAGACCTCGATGGGACGAAGTCCGTCGAACGCTCGCTCATCGAGATGAACGGCATCGGCCGACGCACGGCGCGTATCATCGCCGACAAGGCGGGCGTCGACCGGACGGCCACGTTCGGCCGTCTGGACGACGACGCAATCGACGCCGTCGTCGAGAAAGTAGAGGAGTACGCCGACGAAGTTCCGGACTGGCTCACCAACCGCCAGAACGACTTCTACACCGGCGAGACCACCCACGAGGTCGGCAACGAGCTCCAGATGTCCCGGCGCTACGACATCAACCGGATGAAGATGATCAGCTCCTACAAGGGCGTCCGGCACAAGAAGGGACAGAAGGTGCGCGGTCAGCGCACGAAGTCCACCGGCCGTACCGAGGGGACCATCGGCGTCAACGTCGAGGAGATCCGGGAGCAGGAGGCCGAGGAGGCCGCCGAGGAGGGTGACGAGTAATGGCGCTCGGTAGCAACACGAAGTCCTACGAGACGCCGAACCACCCCTGGCAGGGCGAGCGCATCAGCGAGGAACACAGCCTCGTCGAGCGCTACGGCCTGAAGAACAAGGAGGAGCTCTGGCGAGCACAGTCCGAGCTGCGCGACTACCGTCGCGAGGCCCGTGACCTGCTCGGTCAGACCCAGTCCGAGGACGACGTCGCCACCGCAGGCGGCGACTTCCTCACGCGACTGAAGCGCATCGGCATCCTCGGCGAGGAGGACCGGCTCGACCAGGTCCTGTCGCTCGAGATCTCCGACATCCTCGAACGTCGCCTCCAGACGGTGGCCTACCGCAAGGGGCTGGCCAACACGACCAGCCAGGCGCGGCAGTTCATCGTCCACGGACACATCACCGTCGACGGCGCACGCGTCCGCGTGCCCTCGTACACGGTCGACGTCTCCGAGGAGGACAGCATCGCGTTCGACGAGAACAGTCCGCTCGCGGACGACCTGCACCCCGAGCGTGCGGAGGGTCAGTAATATGGCAGAACAGGAAGACGACAAGTGGGGCGTCGCCCACGTACACGCATCGTTCAACAACACCGTCATGACGGTCACGGACCTGACCGGCGCGGAGACCATCGCGAAGTCCTCCGGCGGGACTGCTGTCAAGCAGAACCGCGACGAGGCGTCGCCCTATGCGGCGATGCAGATGGTCGAGTCCATCGCGGACGAGATCCGTGCGGCTGGCATCGAGGGCCTGCACGTTCGCGTGCGCGGCCCCGGTGGCAACCTGCAGAAGTCCCCCGGTCCGGGTGCGCAGGCGGCGATCCGCGCACTCGCACGTGAGGACTTCGAGATCGGCCGCATCGAGGACGTCACACCGATCCCGCACGACGGGTCCCGAGCACCGAAGGGCAAGGGCGGGTTCTGAGCCATGGACGAGGACTACGAGGTCGAGTTCGTCGAACGCGGCGACCGGAAGGCGCTGTTCCTCGTGCGCGGGGTCACCCCCGCGTTCGCGAACGGCATCCGGCGGACGATGATCGCCGACGTGCCCACCCTCGCCATCGACGAGGTGCGCGTCATCGAGAACTCGTCGGTGATGTTCGACGAGCAGATCGCGCTCCGTCTGGGGCTCGTGCCGCTCACGACCCCGCCGAACGAGTTCACCGAGGACGACGTGGTCACGCTCTCCATCGACGTGGAGGGGCCGGCGACGGCGTACTCGGGCGACCTCGTCAGCGCGGACGAGATGGTCCAGCCCGCGGACCAGAACGTCCCCATCATCGAGCTGAAGGACGGCCAGCGTCTCGAACTCGAGGCAGACGCGGTCCTCGAAACCGGCAAGGCTCACGCCAAGCACCAGGGCGGCGTCTCGGTCGGCTACCGGCACCTCCAGCGCGTGGAGGTCGTCGGCGACGCCGACGAGTTCGAGGAGAGCGAACCGAACATCGTTCGAGGCGTCGTCGAGATCGACGGCGAACTCGTCGACACGGCCGAGTTCGACAACGACCTCACCCAGCGGTTCCCGGGCAAGGAGGTCGCGGTACACGACGTCGAGAAGGCGTTCGTGTTCCACGTCGAGACGGACGGGTCGATGACGGTCGAGGAGCTCGTCGAGCGCGCCACCGACTCCATCGAGTCGCGAGCGGTCGAGCTCGAAGACGCGGTATCGTTGTAAGAACATGACCTCTTCAATCCACACCCTGACGGCTGCACGCGGGGGCGAGACCACGTGGTCTCGCACGCGGAGCGACGACGCTCCCGTCCCCGACTCGTGGTCGACAATCGAAAGTGGTTTGAAGGGGCGCACAGAAGGGATGTGTACCCGCAAGGGTGCGAGCAGGGATAGCCAAGTCTGGCCAACGGCGCAGCGTTCAGGGCGCTGTCCCATAGGGGTCCGCAGGTTCAAATCCTGCTCCCTGCATCCACTTCTACCGAAACTAGCAGGAGGAAAGTCATGAGTAAGACAAACCCACGGCTCAGCAGTCTCATCGCCGAGCTGAAGTCGGTGTCCAGAGAAACGGACGCTGACGTCTGGAGCGACGTAGCAACCCGACTCGAGAAGCCCCGCCGCACGCACGCGGAGGTCAATCTCGGTCGGATCGAGCGATACGCACAGGAAGACGAGACGGTCATCGTGCCGGGCAAGGTGCTCGGTTCGGGTGCCCTCTCGAAGTCGGTCACGGTCGCGGCGGTCGACTTCTCGTCGTCCGCGGAGACCAAGATCGACCAGGTCGGCGAATCGCTCGAACTGGAACAGGCAATCGAACAGAACCCCGAGGGCTCGAACGTCCGGGTGATCCGATGAGTCTCGCAGAGTTCGACGCAGACGTCATCGTGGACGCCAGCGACTGTATTCTCGGTCGCGTCGCGTCCCAGGTCGCAGAGCGCGCACTCGACGGCGAGACGGTCGCGGTCGTCAACGCCGAGGAGGCGGTCATCACGGGTTCGGAGGACGACATCATGTCGACCTACCGGAAGCGTGTCGAGGTCGGCTCCGACAGCGGCCCGTACTACCCGAAGCGCCCCGACCGCATCTTCAAGCGGTCCATCCGCGGCATGATGCCGTACAAGACGACGGCCGGCCGCGAGGCCTTCGAGGGCGTCCGCGTCTACGTCGGCAACCCGTACGACGAGGACGGCGAGGTGCTCGACGGCACGTCGCTGGATCGGCTCTCGAACATCAAGTTCGTCCAGCTGGGCGACGTCTCGGCTGAACTGGGTGCTAACGTAACATGGTAACGAACACATCAGGCAAGAAGAAGACGGCCATCGCCCGCGCGACCGTCTCGGAAGGCGAGGGTCGCGTCCGAATCAACTCGAAGCCGGTCGAGCTCGTCGAGCCGGAGATCTCCCGACTGAAGATGCTGGAGCCGTTCCGCATCGTCGACGGCGTCCGCGACGACGTGGACGTCGACATCGAGGTCTCCGGTGGCGGCATCAGCGGCCAGGCCGACGCGGTTCGCACCGCCATCGCCCGTGGTCTCGTCCAGCACGCCGGCGACGCCGAACTCCGCGACGCGTACATGGAGTTCGACCGTTCGCTGCTCGTCAACGACGTCCGCCAGTCCGAACCCAAGAAGTGGGGCGGCCCCGGCGCTCGGGCCCGCTACCAGAAGTCCTACCGCTAAGGTGATCCAACCATGATGGTACCAGTCCGGTGTTTCACGTGCGGTAACGTCGTCGGCGAGCACTGGGAGGAGTTCAAAGCACGGACCCGAGAGGACGACGAGGACCCCGAGGAGGTGCTCGACGAGCTCGGCGTCGACCGCTACTGCTGTCGCCGCATGCTCGTCTCGCACAAGGACCTCGTCGACATCGTGAGCCCCTACCAGTAATGCCCCGACAACGATACAACCGGTACGAGAAGGCACGCATCCTCGGCGCGCGAGCGCTGCAGGTGTCCTACGGCGCGCCGGTCCTCATCGAGACGGACCAGACGGAGCCGATCCTCGTCGCCGCGGAGGAGTACGACGCGGACGCGCTCCCGTTCACGGTCAAGCGAGGAAAGGAATGACGCTCGTCAGCGACGTTCGACTCCGCCGCGTACTCGACTCCCGTGGCAACCCCACGGTCGAGGCCGACGTGCTCACCGAGAGCGGCGGCTTCGGTCGTGCGGCTGCACCGTCGGGTGCGAGCACGGGCGAGTACGAGGCGGTCGAGCTCCCACCGGGCGAGGCCATCGCGAACGCACGCGAGGACGCGATCCCGCGTCTCGTCGGCCATGCCTACGCCGGGAACCAGCGCGAGGTCGACGCCGCACTCCACGCGGCGGACGGCACCGACGACTTCTCCGGCATCGGCGCGAACAGCGCGGTCGCCATCTCGATGGCGGCCGCGAAGGCCGGTGCGGACGTGCTCGGTGCGCCGCTGTTCCAGCACCTCGGCGGTGCGTTCCGCGGCGAGAACTTCCCGGTCCCGCTGGGTAACGTCGTCGGTGGTGGCGAACACGCCGCCGACGCGACCCACATCCAGGAGTTCCTCGCCGCGCCCGTCGGTGCGCCGAACGTCGCTGATGCGGTGTTCGCGAACGCGGCCGTCCACGAGGCCGTCGCCGACCTGCTCGACGAGCGCGGCGTCCCCTGCGGCAAGGGCGACGAGGGTGCCTGGGCGCCGTCCATCGACGACGCCGAGGCGTTCGAGGTCGTCGAGGAGGCGACGGAGCTCGTCGAGGACGAGGTCGGCTTCGAGGTCGGCTTCGGGCTCGACGTGGCCGCCGCGGAGCTGTACGACGCCGCCGACGAGGTCTACCGCTACGGCGACGAGACGCGGACGACCGACGAGCAGATCGACTACATCGCCGGACTCGTCGACGAGTACGACCTCGTCTACGTCGAGGACCCCCTCGACGAGAACGACTACGAGAGCTACGCGACGCTGACCGAGCGCGTGGGCCACCGCACGCTCGTCTGTGGTGACGACCTGTTCGTCACCAACACGGAGCGGCTCTCGACCGGCATCGAGCTCGGTGCCGGCAACAGCATCCTCATCAAGCCGAACCAGATCGGGACGCTGACCGACGCGTTCGACGCGGTCGAACTCGCCGTGCGGAACGGCTACGACCCGGTCATCTCCCATCGTTCGGGCGAGACCGAGGACACGACCATCGCACACCTCGCCGTCGCGACCGACGCACCGTTCATCAAGACGGGCGCGGTCGGTGGCGAGCGAACCGCCAAGCTGAACGAACTCATCCGAATCGCAGACGACGCACTATGACAGACCAGGAACCCGAACAGGAGGGGCTCGACGCGTCCGACTCCGACGTGGACCTCGACGCCGCCGACGAGGCGGCCGACGAGGAACCCGTCGAGGACGCCGCGCCCACCGAGGAACAGGACGCCGAGGCCGTCGAGGCCGAGGCCGAACCAGAGGAGGAGGAGTCCGCGCTCGACGAGGACGTCATGGCCGACGACGAGGCCGACCTGCTCATCCCCGTCGAGGACTACCTCGGTGCCGGTGTCCACATCGGTACCCAGCAGAAGACGAAGGACATGGAGCGGTTCATCCACCGCGTCCGGACCGACGGCCTGTACGTCCTCGACGTGGGCATGACCGACAGCCGCATCCGCACCGCCGCGGACTTCCTGTCGAACTACAGTCCCGAGCAGATCCTCGTCACGTCCTCGCGCCAGTACGGTCGCTTCCCGGCGAAGAAGTTCGCCGACGCGGTCGGCGCACGCGCCCGGACGGGCCGGTTCATCCCCGGCACGCTGACGAACCCGAAGTACGACGGCTACATCGAGCCGGACGTCGTGGTCGTCACCGACCCCATCGGTGACGCACAGGCCGTCAAGGAGGCCATCACGGTCGGCATCCCGGTCATCGCGATGTGCGACTCGAACAACCAGACGAGCAACGTCGACCTCGTCGTCCCGACGAACAACAAGGGGCGCAAGGCGCTGTCGGTCGTCTACTGGCTGCTCGCCAACGAGACGCTCGACCGCCGCGGTGCCGAGCCGACGTACTCCCTGGACGACTTCGAGAGCGGTATCTGAACTGGCTGGACCTTTTCACGTTCTCCGCCGTGCGTAGCGACGGCTACGGTTCCCGTCGAGGCCCGAATCGACAACACTCATACCAGTGGCGGGGAGAGAGACGGTATGGTCACGGCAAGCGCCCCGGGGAAGGTGTACCTGTTCGGGGAGCACGCGGTCGTCTACGGCGAGCCGGCGGTCCCGTGTGCGGTCGAGCGCCGGGCGACGGTCACGGTGGAACAGCGCACCGACGGTCGCCTCAGGGTCGACGCACGGGACCTCGAGATCGAGGGGTTCACCGTGGAGTACGGCGCGTCGACGGACGAACTCGGTGTCGAGGTGCCGAGCGAACTGCTCGCGGCGGCGACGGAGTACGTCGACGGCGCGGTCGCACAGGCCAGGGACGCCTGCGACGAGCCAGAGGCGGGCTTCGACGTCACCGTCGAGAGCGAGATCCCGCTCGGGGCGGGCCTCGGCTCGTCGGCGGCGGTCGTCGTCGCGACCATCGCGGCGACGGCGGCGGAGCTCGGGGTCGACCTCGGTCCACGCGAGATCGCCGACCGGGCGTACCAGGTCGAGCTCGCGGTGCAGGACGGGCAGGCGTCGCGGGCGGACACGTTCTGTTCGGCGATGGGCGGCGCAGTTCGCGTCGAGGGCGACGACTGCCGCACCCTCGACGCGCCGGACCTGCCGTTCGTCATCGGCTTCGACGGCGGGAGCGGTGACACCGGGAAGCTGGTCGCTGGCGTGCGCGACCTGCGCGAGCGGTACAACTTCGCGGCGGACACCGTCACCGCTATCGGCGACATCGTCCGTCGTGGCGAGGCCGTCCTGGTCGAGGAGGACCCCTCGCTCGACGAGCTGGGGCGGCTGATGGACTTCGACCACGGGCTGCTGGAGGCGCTCGGCGTCTCCTCGCGCTCGCTCGACGAGATGGTGTGGACCGCCCGCGAGGCGGGGGCCCACGGCGCGAAGCTGACAGGTGCCGGGGGAGGCGGCTGTATCGTCGCGCTCGACGACAGCCCGGCGACGGAGACGGCGCTCTCGTACTCGCAGTCCTGCGAGGCGGTGTTCCGTGCCGAACTCGCCCGCGACGGGGTGGTCGTCTCGTGACGACCGTCCTCAAGCTCGGTGGCTCCGTCATCACCGACAAGGAGCGCGCCGAGACGGTCGACGGCGAGGCGCTGGACCGGGCTGTGGACGCGGTGGCTCGTGCCGACGACGACCTCGTCGTGGTCCACGGCGGCGGCAGTTTCGGCCACCACAACGCCGAGGCGTACGACGTCAGCACGACCGAGGGGACACACGACATCGAGGGTGTCACCCAGGTCCACGCCGCGATGAAGGCGCTGAACGGACTCGTCCTGCGGCGGCTCCACGACCGCGACGTGCCGGCGGTGCCGGTCCACCCGCTCTCGGCCGCGAGCCGGGACGCCGGGGGCGAACTCACGCTGCCGGCCCAGCAGGTCGCGACGCTCCGTGCGGAGGGGTTCGTCCCGGTACTGCACGGCGACGTTATCGCACACCGTGGCGAGGGCGTGACGGTGCTGTCGGGGGACGAGATAGTCACCTCGCTGGCGCGGAGCCTCGATGCCGACCGGGTCGGCCTCTGCTCGACGGTGCCAGGGGTTCTAGATACTGACGGCGACGTGATTCCGAGGATCGACCGGTTCGAGGACGCCGCCGACGCGCTCGGTGGGGCGGAGTCGACGGACGTCTCCGGCGGGATGGCGGGGAAGGTGCGGACGCTACTGGACCTGCCGACGCCCGCGAGCGTGTTCGGGCTGGACGACCTGTCTGCGTTCCTCGACGGCGAGGCCCCCGGGACGACGGTCGGCTGAACCGTACTTGCGCGTGCTCTTCTGTTGTACCGTGGTGTGGAGTGACTGGCAGCTACCGCCGGAGTCGACGGAGCCGTCGAACCGGCGTCAGCATCGCGTCGAGTGCCCGGCCGACGACGCCTCTCTCAGCTCTGTCGCGGTCGTCCGGCCGCCCGATGAACCCCGCCTCGTCGTCTGTCCGGTCCGCGACCCGTGCGAGGCCGCGGCAGTCGTGGCGCTCGGGCAGTCGGTGGCGACCGCAGAGGGTCTCGCCGCACTCGTTGCACGAGTACGGGAACCCATCGACCTCCCGACCGCAGAACGAGCACGACGCCATACATCGGGTTGGGTGCAGTGAAAGTTAAACCTGTGGACCGTTCACACGGCCGCGTTCTTCGGTGACGCGCCGTCGGATCGGGACGACGCCCGTCCCGTCGACGACCAGTCCGTCGTCGCCGCGTAACCCACGTGCTTTTAACCTCGGGCCGAGAATGGTCGGACAACAGACCCCGCGGGTAAGTGTGGTCGCGACGATGTCGGCATCGCCGGCAGCGCCCGCGGCCACATAGCGGGATGTGCGCCGACGCGCTGTAAGACGCCGGGGCGTAGCGTTCCGTTCTCCGGGGGAGTTTGCACATACCGAGACGCGGTATTTCGGTGCTACACAACCATGGAAATCGAAATCGCAACAATCGGCGGATACGAGGAAGTCGGCCGGCAGATGACTGCCGTCCGAGCCGGTGACGACGTCGTCGTCTTCGACATGGGTCTGAACCTCTCGCAGGTTCTCATCCACGACAACGTCGAGACCGAGAAGATGCACAGCCTGGACCTCATCGACATGGGGGCCATCCCGGACGACCGGATCATGAGCGAGCTCGAGGGCGACGTGCAGGCCATCGTGCCGACGCACGGCCACCTCGACCACATCGGGGCCATCTCGAAGCTGGCCCACCGGTACGACGCGCCCGTCGTGGCGACGCCGTACACCATCGAGCTGGTGAAACAGCAGGTCGAGAGCGAGCAGAAGTTCGGGGTCGAGAACGACCTCGTGAAGATGGAGGCCGGCGAGACGATGACCATCGGCGACTCCGGACAGGTCGAACTGGAGTTCGTCAACGTCACCCACTCCATCATCGACGCCATCAACCCCGTCCTCCACACACCCGAGGGCGCGGTCGTCTACGGCCTCGACAAGCGGATGGACCACACGCCGGTCATCGGCGACCCCATCGACATGAAGCGGTTCCGCGAGATCGGTCGCGAGGGCGAGGGCGTCCTCTGCTACATCGAGGACTGTACGAACGCGAACAAGCAGGGCCGCACGCCGAGCGAGGCCGTGGCGCGACGGCACCTGAAGGACGTGATGTACTCCCTGGAGGACTACTCGGGCGGCATCGTCGCCACGACGTTCTCCAGCCACATCGCCCGCGTGAAGTCCCTCGTCGAGTTCGCCCGCGACATCGGCCGCCAGCCGGTGCTGCTCGGGCGCTCGATGGAGAAGTACTCCGGCACGGCCGAGCGGCTCGGCTTCGTCGACTTCCCGGGCGACCTCGGGATGTTCGGCCACCGGAAGTCCGTCGACCGCACGTTCAAGCGGGTCATGAAGGAGGGCAAGGGCAACTTCCTGCCCATCGTCACGGGCCACCAGGGCGAGCCGCGCGCGATGCTCACCCGGATGGGCCGCGGCGAGACCCCCTACGAGTTAGAGGACGGCGACAAGGTCATCTTCTCGGCACGGGTCATCCCGGAGCCGACGAACGAGGGCCAGCGCTACCAGTCCGAGCGCCTGCTCGGGATGCAGGGCGCACGCATCTACTCCGACATCCACGTCTCCGGCCACCTGAACCGCGAGGGCCACTATCAGATGCTCCAGGCGCTCCAGCCCCAGAACGTCATCCCGGCCCACCAGGACATGAGCGGCTTCAGCGGCTACGTCAATCTCGCGGAGAGCGAGGGGTACAAGATGGGCCGCGACCTCCACGTCACCCGCAACGGCAACCTCATCCAGCTGACCGAGTGACAGCATGACGGACCCGCAGACGCGAGAACAGACGGTGCTCGACGCGGTGGGCCAGCGACGCGAGCTCGTCAACGAGGCCATCACCGAGGAGCTCCCGATCAAGGAGCCGAAGCGGCTCTACGAGGCCTCCCGCTACCTGCTGGACGCTGGTGGCAAGCGACTCCGGCCCACCGTGCTCCTCGTCGTCGGCGAGGCGCTGACCGACGTGGAGCCGATGTCCGTCGACTACCGCGAGTTCCCGTCGCTCTCCGAGGAGCCCGTCGACCTGATGGCCGCCGCCGTCAGCGTCGAGGTCATCCAGTCGTTCACGCTCATCCACGACGACATCATGGACGACGACGACCTCCGGCGCGGCGTGCCGGCGGTCCACAAGGAGTACGACCTCGAGACGGCCATCCTCGCGGGCGACACGCTCTACTCGAAGGCGTTCGAGATCATGGTCGAGACCGACGCACCACCGGAGCGGGTCGTCGCGGCGACGGACACCCTCGCGTCGACCTGCACGAAGATCTGCGAGGGCCAGAGCCTCGACGTCTCCTTCGAGACGCGACGCGACGTCGACCCCGACGAGTACCTCGAGATGATCGAGCAGAAGACCGCGGTGCTGTACGCGGCCTCCGCGGCCATCGCCGGCGAGCTGCTCTCGGCCGACGACGAGGTCGTCGACGCGCTGTACGGCTACGGCCTCGACGTCGGGCGCGCGTTCCAGATCCAGGACGACGTGCTCGACCTCACCGTCCCCTCGGACCAGCTGGGCAAGCAGCGCGGATCCGACCTCGTCGAGAACAAGCAGACGCTCATCACGGTCCACGCCCGCGAGCAGGGCGTCGACGTCGGCGGACTCGTCGACACCGACAGCGTCGAGGCGGTCACCGAGGCCGAGATCGACGACGCGGTGGCGACGCTCGAGGACGCCGGCAGCATCGAGTACGCGAACCAGACCGCGCGCGACCTGGTCGAACGCGGCAAGTCCAGGCTCGAGGTCCTCCCGGACAACGAGGCGCGGGGCCTGCTGTGTGACATCGCGGACTACCTGATAGAGCGCGGCTACTGACGACTCGCGGGCGACTCAGTTCCCGAGTCGAGCGCCGTATCGCGGGGCGAACTCCTCCGCGGTTTTAGTGGGTCTCCCTCTCAACCCGTAGTTATGCCACAGGACAGCATCACGACGCGACGGAGCGTCCTCGCGGGTGGGGCCGCGGCCCTGGCGGGACTCGCCGGCTGCCTCGGCGGCAACCAGGTACAGAAGTCCGAACCGAACCAGGACGGCGAGGGAACCCTCGGCGAACTGCGCTGGATACTCGAGGAGACCCACGGCATGACGGTGACGAGCATGACGTTCGACGACGAGGTCGTGGACCTGGAGTACGAGTCCAGTGCGGGCGACCGCGCGGAGTCCCGCGAGGAGATTGGTCAAGTCATCTCCTCGTACGGACTCATCATCGACAGCGGCGGGCCGTCGAGTCGGCTGGAGGCGAGCATCGCCGAGCGGTTCCCCGAACAGGCCCAGGAGTACCACGTCGAGGCGTCGTGGGTCGCGCAGTGGCGCGCCGGCGACATGACCGACGCGGTCGTCGCCCAGCGGGTGTTCAACACGCGACAGTTCCCCGAATCCGCGACCGAGTAACGACAAATCCGACCCGGGTCGACGGGACCCGAACGCTGTGTCCGTGGCTGTGCCGGCTTCCCGACCGGCACTCCGACTCTGGGTGGCCGACCGGCGACGCGCCGGTCATCACGTGCGAATCGCGGTGCGGTCTGCGGTCGCGGTGCGGTACGGAGGCAACGACTGCGGTGCGTGCGACGTGACTGCGGTGTGAGAGTGGCGTTCCCCGGTTCGGCTGGTGGATGCGGTACGGTGGTTGGCTCCACGGTGGATGGAGCACGCCGGGGCGGCTGTCTTCTTGGAACGGTGTTCGTGTCCCTGTGAGTGACTCGCCAGTTCCCGTTCGTTCTCGTGTTGTCGAGTACCCTGGACCCACGAACAGCAGCGAGCCCCGAGCGTCTCGCCCCTTTCAGTCCCACCCACCGCGACCGCACCGCACCTCACACCTCCCCAGCCACTTCGCTCGGTCGCAGGCTCCCTCGCTCATCCACTGCGAGAGCAAGCTCTCACTGGCCATCGGAATCGCCGTGATTCCGAGACAGCCGCGCGCCACCCGGCTGGTCAGAATCGCATCGTCCTCGGTTCTTCCGAAACTGCCGTTCCCGGCGACGAACATCACGACTGTTTTGACGGTTCCGGCTGTACGCCACGTCAATGGACGATTCGCTACGCGAGCAGGTCGAGCGAGAGGCCGAGAAGCACGCCCTGTTCAACGCGATCAAGCACGAGAGCGACGCCGCCGTCGGCGCGGTGATGGGACCGCTGATGGGCGAGAACCCCGCGTTCCGCGAGCACGGCGACGAGGTCCCCGGCGTGGTCGGGGGCGTCTGTGGCCGCGTCAACCAGATGAGCCACGACGAGAAGCGCGAGCGGCTGGGCGAGCTCGCGCCCGACCTCCTGGAGGAGCTCGACAGCGAGGACGAGGGCGAGGAGCACACGCTGCCGGACCTCGACAACGCCGAGGAGTACGACCAGATCCGGATGCGCTGTGCGCCGAACCCGAACGGCCCGTGGCACGTCGGCCACGCGCGGATGCCGGCCGTCATCGGGACGTACAGGGAGCGCTACGACGGCTGGTTCTGCGTCCGGTTCGACGACACCGACCCCGAGACGAAGCGCCCGGACATGGACGCGTACGACGGGATTCTGGAGGACATCCGGTACCTCGGCTTCGAGCCCGACGAGGTCCTGAAGGCGAGCGACCGGATGGAGACGTACTACGAGCACGCTCGGGAACTCGTCGAGATGGGCGGCGCGTACACCTGTTCGTGTCCGCAGGGCGAGTTCTCCGACCTGAAGAACAGCGGGCAGGCGTGCCCGCACCGCGAGAAGGACGCCGAGACGACGATGGCGGAGTTCGAGGACATGATCGCCGGGGAGTACAGCTCCGGCGAGATGGTCCTGCGGGTGAAGACCGACATCGAGCACAAGAACCCCGCACTCCGTGACTGGGTCGCGTTCCGGATGATAGACACGCCGCATCCCCGCACGGAGGCCGCGGAGTACCGCTGCTGGCCGATGCTCGACTTCCAGTCCGGCATCGACGACCACCTCGTCGGCATCACGCACATCATCCGCGGCATCGACCTGCAGGACTCCGCGAAGCGCCAGCGGTTCGTCTACGACTACTTCGGCTGGGAGTACCCCGAGGTCGTCCACTGGGGCCACGTCCAGGTCGACGCCTACGACGTGACGATGTCCACCTCGACCATCAAGGAGCTCATCGACGCCGGCGAGCTCGACGGCTGGGACGACCCGCGCGCGCCGACCATCAAGAGCCTCCGGCGGCGGGGCATCCGCGGCGATGCCATCGTCGACTCGATGATCGAACTCGGCACCTCGACGTCGAACGTCGACCTCGCGATGTCGTCGGTGTACTCGAAGAACCGCGACCTCGTCGACGACGGGGCGGACCGGCAGTTCCTCGTGCGCGGCGGCACGGAACTCGGCATCGTCGGCGGCGCACCCGAGTTCGGCGAGCCGCCGGTCCACCCGGACCACGAGGACCGGGGCGTCCGCGAGATCCCGGTCGGCTCCGCGGTGCTGCTCGAACCCGACGACCTGCCGGAGCGCGAGGAGCGCGTCTGGCTGAAGGGGCTGGGCTGCTTCCGGTTCACCCGCGATGCGCTCCAGTACACCGGCGACGACATCTCGGCGGTGCGCGAGGAGGGCGTCGACGTGGTCCACTGGGTGCCGGCGGACGACAACGAGCCGGTCGAGCTGTGGACGATGGACGGCGTCGTGACCGGGTACGCGGAACCCGGCTTCCGCGACCAGCCGGTCGATGCGATGGTGCAGTTCGAGCGCGTCGGCTTCGCCCGCGTCGACGCCCACGACGAGGACGGCTCCGTGGCGTACTTCGCCCACGAGTAGCCGGGGACCGTCGGCGGCTCTTCTCGCTACCAGACGAAGACGAACAGGCCGAAGCCGAGCAGCATCGACAGCGTCAGCAGGACCTGCACGACCGCGCTCGCGAGGATGCCGAGACTGGTCGTCGCGGCGGCGCGGGCGGCGTGACGGTGGTCCTCGGTGTCCCAGTACTCCAGCGCGAAGACCGTACCGACGACGCCGACGACGACGCCGAGCGGGCCGGTGACGAACAACAAGACGAGGCCGACCACGCCTGCGAGCGCCGTCGTCCGCCAGGACGCGCCGCCCACGCGGGCGGAGACGGCGTCGGCGAGCAGGTCAGCGACGACGGCGAACAGCCCGACGGCGACGAGTCCGAGCGCGACGAACGTGCCGAGTCCGTCGCCCCAGAGCCAGAAGGCGAGCACGCCCGCGACGGAGAGCAACGGGCCGGGCATCGATGGGATCACGCTACCGACGATGCCGGCGACCAGGAGGACCAGGGCGACGACGAGCACCGGGTCGACACCGGCGAGGGGGGCGGTGACGTCCATGACCGCCTGTAGTCACGGCGACCTGAAGGCTGTTGTGCCGTCTCTCCCTCGCGTACGTCGTGTGACCGGGGGATCGTCCGGTCGTCGTGGGGGCGCTACCGGTGTCCTCGGTGGGGTGTCCGGCGTGGTCGCTGGCGAGTGCCGACCGCGCCGCCGTCACGTCGTTCACGAACGTAAATTTAAGACCCGGGCCGCCTTCGTGCCTAGGTGACAATGCCCATTGACCCGAACTTCGAGGAGAACCGTGAACTAGTCGACGAGCACAACGGCCACGACGTGTGGGGGCCGGTCGAGGAGCCGGAGACGCTCGGTATCCACGGCACCCACGTCGCGGTGGACTTCGACATCTGTCTCGCCGACGGCGCGTGTCTCGAGGACTGCCCTGTCGACGTGTTCGAGTGGGTGGACACCCCGGGCCACCCCGAGTCCGAGATCAAGGCAGACCCGGCGAACGAGGCCCAGTGTATCGACTGCATGCTCTGTGTCGACGTCTGCCCGGTCGACGCGATCGACGTGGACGCAGGACGGCAGGGGCGTGCATAGGAACCGATGGAGATAGCAGTACTCACAAAGGGGGTCCCCGACTTCCGAGAGGGCCAGGTGTCCTTCGACGAGGACGGCCACCTCGAGCGCGGGAAGACCCCGACGGTGATGAACCCGAACGACAAGTTCGCTCTGCGCGCAGCCCTGCAGACGAAGGTGCGCCACGGCGGGAACGTCACGCTCTGCAGCATGGGGCCGCCGGGCTACGACAACATCCTGGAGGAGGGGATGCGCGACGTGTACGCCGACGACCTCGTCCTGGTGTCGGACCGGGAGTTCGCCGCCGCCGACACCTGGGCGACGGCCATCACGCTGACCACGGCCATGGAACACATGGACCGCGAGCCGGACGTGGTGTTCGCGGGCTTCAAGACAGCCGACGGCGAGACGGGCCACACCGGCCCGCAGACGTGCTGGGGGCTGGACCGACCCATCCTCACGCACGTCATCTCGCTCGACATCGAGCCCGAGAACGACGTGGTGCGTGCGAAGCGCCTCGTCGAGGGTGACGTGGACGAGATCGAGACCGTCGAGGCACCGCTGCCCTGCGTCGTCGTCACCGACCCCGAGTTCGAGCCGACGTACCGTCGCGCGGCGCACCGGCTGGAGCTGAAGGACCTGCGCGAGCAGACGAAAGAGCGCGCGGAGAACTACGAGGACCACCTCACGATGTGGAACCACGAGGAGCTGAACCTCGACCCCGACTTCGTCGGACTGGACGGCTCGCCGACCATCGTCTCGTCGGTCGACCCCATCCCGAAGGCACCCTCGGAGCGCGAGGCGACGATGGTGACGCCGGACGACGAGGAGGGGATGGAACAGGTGCTCGAGGAGATGACGCCGTTCGCGGGGGGTGACTGACGATGGCGAAAATCAACCCCGGCGAGTACACCATCGCCGAACTCGGCCCCGAGCTGAAGGACGTCGAGGACGTCGACGAGCTCGAGGCCATCCTCGAAGCCGAGAAGGAGGGCGAGAACCGCACCGGCGCGGTGACGCTCATCGAGAGCCGCATCGACAAGTTCAGCGAGGACGACGAGGAGGCCGACGCCGGCGACGTCGACCCGAGCGACATGAGCGTCGCCGACATCGGCAACGCGGTCCGCGACATCGACGAGGTCGACGAACTGGAGGCCCTCCTGGAAGCGGAGGAGGCCGGCGAGGACAGGGACAGCGCCAAGAACCTCATCCAGAAGCGCATCGACGATCTCAGCGAGACCGAGGACGGCGGTGACGGGGAAGCGGTCGAGGCGGAGACGCCCGAGGAGCGCCACCCAGACCTCGACCACCCGACGAACGACAAGCGCCACGTCCGGGCCATCGAGGACGGCACCTACGAGGACATGTGGGTGTACTGCGAGACCCAGCGTGGCGACCTGCTCGACGTCTCCCGGGAGATGCTCGGGAAGGCCCGCGAGCTGATGGACCAGTACGAGGACGACTACGGTGGCGACGAGCAGGTGGTCGCGGTGCTCATCGGCGACGACGTCGAGAAGCACACCGAGGAGTGCATCGAACTCGGCGCGGACGTGGTCGTCACCGCCGAGGACGAGCGTCTCGAACGCTTCCGGCACAAGCCGTACACCCGCATCTTCTCTGACATGGCGCGCTGGGGCGGCGACCCCGGCGAGGGCAACCCCGACCCGGCGGACTGGCGCGACTACGACGAGCCGCGCTACGTCCTGTTCCCGGCGACGAACAACGGGCGGGACCTCTCCGCGCTCGTGCAGGCCGAGCTCGACTCCGGGCTCGCCTCGGACTGCTCCGGCCTGTACATCGAGGACGCCGAGATCTCGAACCCCGTGAAGACGGGCGAGCCTGGCACGACGAAGACGTTCGACCGCATCCTGCACATGAAGCGGCCGGACTTCTCCGGCTTCGAGTACTCGACCATCCTCTGCATCGACAACCCGCACCGGGACTTCCACCCGCAGGGCGGCTCGGTCATCCCGGGCAGCTTCGAGGTGCCGGACCGGGACCCCGACCGCGAGGGCGAGGTCGTCGAGTGGGACGGCGATATCGACGACGGCTGGTTCCACGTCGAGGTCACCGACCACGACGTGCTCGACGAGGGCGTCGACCTCACCGGCAACGAGGTCGTCGTCGCCATGGGCCGTGGCATCGGCGCGGACCCCACGAGGGGGATGGAGCTCGGCGTCGAGCTCGCCGACTGCTTCGAGGAGGCCGACGTGGGCGTCACCCGCGGCATCGTCACTGGCTCGTACCAGTTCGACGCGAACGTCGAGCCGTACACGAAGGAGGAGCGCCAGATCGGCGAGACCGGCCAGATCGTCGCGCCCGACCTCTACATCGCCGCCGGTATCTCCGGCGCGATCCAGCACAAGGTCGGGATGGACGACTCCGACGTCATCGTCTCCATCAACACCGACCCCGATGCGCGAATCAGGGACTTCTCGGACTACTTCATCGAGGGGGACCTGTTCGACGTGCTGCCCGGGCTCATCGACGCCGTCGAGAGCGGCGACGTGAGCGAGGCACTTGCCGAGGCCGCGGCTCCCGGAGGTGGTGGCGATGACTGACCGCGAGCACTACGAGGCGGTCGTCGTCGGTGCTGGACCCGGTGGGGCCGCAGCAGCCGCCCGGCTCGCCGACCACGGCGTCGAGACGCTCGTCCTCGAACGCGGCGTCGACGCCGGTTCGAAGAACGTCTCCGGCGGACTCATCTACGCCGAGCAGTCCGCGCCGTACACCGTCGACGACCTGTTCCCCGGGTTCCGCGAGGAGGCCAGCGAGCGCCCCATCACGGACTACAAGATGGACAACATCGCGGGGAACCAGGTCAAGACGTACGACCTGACGCCGCTGCACGAGAACGACACGCTCTGGTGCGATTCGGTACTCCGCCGGAAGATGGACTCGTGGATGGCCGAGCAGGTCCACGAGAAGTGCCGCGAGAGCGGCGGCGGCCTGCTGACCGACGTGCGGGTCAACGGCCTGCTCCGCGAGGACGGCGAGATCGTCGGCGTCACCTGCGACGAGCTGGACGACATCGAGGCCGACGTGGTCATCGCGGCCGACGGCGTCAACTCCGAGCTGGCCCGCGAGGCCGGCCTGATGGACTGGGACGAGCCCGAGGAGTGGTTCCAGGGCGTCAAGGCCGTGGTCGACTGCCCCGACGGCTTCGTCCAGGAGACGTTCGACGTCGACGAGGACGAGGGCGTCGCCAGGCTGTTCTCGGGCGACCTGTTCCAGGACGCCCGCGGCGGCGGGTTCATGTACACGAACCAGGACACGCTCTCCATCGGGACCGTGTTCCACCTCGACAGCATCGTCGAGGAGCGCGCCGAGACCCACGAGCTGCTCGACGCGCTGTTGACCCACCCGCACCTCTCGAACTGGCTGCCCGAGGAGTACGACGAGATCGAGTACTCCGCGAAGCTGGTGCCCGACTCGAAGAAGGTGGCGCTCAAGCAGCCCCACCGCGACCGCCTGCTGCTCGTCGGGGACGCCGCCGGGCAGATGCAGGCCCAGGGCCCCATCATCAAGGGGATGAACCACGCTGTCACGGCCGGTGCGCTCGCCGCCGACGCGTACGTGACCGCTCGCGGTCGCTCCGGCGAGACCGCCGGCCAGCGGTACACCACGCTGCTCGACCAGGAGGGCGTGATGGACAAGCTCCGGCCGAAGAGCTACGACTGGACGAGCGGCATCAGCGAGCATCCGGCGATGGCGAGCGTCATGGAGACGGTCGCGAAGTCGCCGGTCGGCCGCGCCGTGTTGCGGACCGGTGCCGCCGAGTCGATGGTCGAGAAGGCGTTCAACTCACCGCGCCTGCTGTCGATGCTGCCGGACATCAAGCCGGCCTACGTCACCATCCCGACGCTCATCGGCGAGGAGCAAGGTGCGCCGGTCAGCGGCGAGAGCACGGTCGAGCCGCCGAGCCTGGAGGAGCGCATCGGCGACCTGAGCTACAACACCGACATCGGCAACCCGCACATCGAGGTGCTCGACAACTCGTGGGAAGCCAGCGGCATGGCGGTCACTGCCTGCCCGGTCAGCGCCGAGGACTTCGGCGGCGGCTGCTACCGCTCGGAGACCGTCGGCACGAACGGCAGCGAGGAGCGTGTCGTGAGCCTCGACACGCAGCCCTGCGTCGAGTGCGGGACCTGCGCCGTCGTCGCCGACACGAAGTGGGAGCACCCACGCGGCGGCAAGGGCGTCGAGTACGAGCAGGGCTGAGATGTCCGTCGCCGCACGCATCGACGAGTTCGAACGCCGGGTCGAGGCCGAACGGGCGTCGTTCGAGCCGCCCGCAGACCCCGACGCCCGGGCGAGCGAGTACGTCCGCGAGGGCGTCGGGCCGGCTGTCGTGCTGTTCACCGACTGCCGGACCGGCGGCCCGGAGCTGCCGTCGGCCGAGCGCGAGCGGCTGGAGGCCGTCTTCAACGACTGGCTGGAGCTGTACGCGCGCTGCTACGGCGTCGAGATGGACTGCTCGTTCGCCATCCGGACCGGCGCGGAGGTGCTGGTCGACACGCACAATGCCCGGGACGTGGCCCAGCTGCTGACGACGGTCCCGGACCGGCGCTGACGGCCGGCGGTCACCGACTCGACCGTTCTCCTGACCCGTAGTTTCGTATCTCGTGCCGCCGTAGCGTGCGCCGTATGCTCGAGATCCTCCTCGGCGACGACGTCGACGACACCGGCCGGTACCTCGCGGAGGTCATCTACGGCACGAACGACGGCATCGTCACGACGTTCGCCGTCGTCTCGGGCGTCGCCGGGGCGGCGCTCAACCCGGGCATCGTCCTCGTGCTCGGGGCGGCGAACCTGTTCGCGGACGGCTTCTCGATGGGGATGAGCAACTACCTGAGCCGCCGTTCCGAGATGGACTACCGGGCGACGGTCGAGGGGGAGTCTGACGGTCCGGCCGACGGCGGGAAGTCGCCGGCGAGCACGGCCTTCGTGACGTTCCTCGCGTTCGTCGTCGCCGGCTGGGCACCGTTGCTCCCGTACATCTTCGAGCTCGAACCGGCGTTCCCCATCTCCATCGCGGTGACCGGGCTGGCGTTCTTCGTCGTCGGTGCGAGCCGGAGCCTCGTGACGAGCCGGTCGTGGTACTGGAACGGCGGCGAGATGTTCGTCGTCGGGATGGCCGCCGCGACGGTCGCCTACGCCGTCGGCGATCTCCTGAAGGGACTGGCCTGACTCCCTCCCGGGACCGGAATCCTCCCAAACAATCATTACGGCTGGCTTCGTGGTAACAACCATCATGAAACTCACTGACAAGCTGAGCTTCGACCACGAGGACAGGGAGCGCATCTACGAGTACGTCGAGAGCCACGGCACGGTAGAACGCGACTCGCTCCACCGGGCGCTGAACCTCGACCCGCGAGCGGTGCGACACCACGTGGCCATCCTGAAGCGCGACGGCTACCTCACCGACACCGGCGGCGAACTGAAGGTCGCCTTCGAGGACGAGGCAGCCGCCGAGGAGCACACCTCAGACGACCTCGACTTCGTCATCCGACAGGCGCGACAGGAGGACCTCGCCGGGCTCGTCGGAGCCATCCGGGCGGTCGCCAGCAGCGGCGACTACATCGTCGCCGAATCCGTGGCCGACGTGCTCGACCACGAGGAGGTACTGCTCCGGCACAACGAGCTGGAGTCGCGCATGTTCTTCGTCGCGACGGTCGGCGACGAGGTCGTCGGCTGGGTCCACATCCGTGCGCCGGAGCTGGCGAAGCTGTCCCACACCGCCGAGCTGACAGTCGGCGTGCTCGCCGAGTACCGCCGGCACGACATCGGCTCGCACCTGCTCGAGCGCGGCGTCGGCTGGGCCGCCTCGAACGGCTACGAGAAGATCTACAACTCCGTCCCGGCGACCAACGAGGCCGCGATCACGTTCCTCGAGGGGCACGGCTGGGAGACGGAGGCGGTGCGCGAGGACCACTACAGGATCGACGAGGACTACGTCGACGAAGTGATGCTGGCGACGACGGTCTGAGCCGGACACACCCACATTTCGTACTCTTCGATGGCCCCGAGCAGCTGCTTCACCCCCGACGAAGCGTGGGTCCTGCTGTCGGGGTCACCCGTCTCCGCGTGCGTCGCCAGTTCCGCCCGCGTCCGGAACCGTGCGACCGCGGTTCCGCCGCCATGACGTCTATCACGGCCACTCGTCCTCCTTCCCGTCGAGTGGGAGCGCGACGACGCCGTCCTGCTGCCCGAGGACGCGGGCGTGGGCCGGACACACCGCCCGGTTCTCGTCCCAGGGGATGTCGAGTTCGACCGCGGCCTCCCGCCCGCAGTCCGGTTCCGAACACTCCATACGCAGGCGTTCCGCGTCTACCGTTACCAAACTTCCCCACGGCCCCGTCCCGCCGGCCGACGCTCAACCGTGCCGCTCGCGCTCCTCGTCGGCCACCTCGCCGCCGTAGGCGTCACAGAGCGGGACGAGCGCGTCGCCGAGGGCGCGCATGCACTGGCCGGGGGAGTGGAATCCGCAGTCGTCGGCGACCGTCGACCAGTCCCGCGCCTGGAGCGCGCGCTCGACCAGGACGCGCACCTGTCGGTCGGTCAGCTCGACCGCGTGGTCGGGGTCGACGAGGTGTTTGACGACCAGTTCGCGGAACGGCGCGGGGTCGACGTCGAACAGGCCGGTGCCGTAGGCCGCGCCGGCGACCATCCGCCACTCGTGCTCGGTGAGCGAGAGGTCGAGGTCGCCGTCGCAGGCCGCGAGCGCGGCGCGCACCTCCTCGGGGTCGGCGTCGTCCAGCGAGTCCGTGAGCTGGCCGCCGACGCGGCGGGCGAACCAGTCGCCGTGGCGGTCCGCGAGGGCTGCGCCCGCCTCGGAGCAGGGGTCGAGCATGACGACGGAGTACTGGCCGCTCACGTCGTTCCGGGTGGTGGAGTAGTGGACGGCGGCGTAGTCGTTGCGCTCCCAGAACCGGACGAGGCGGGCCGTCGCGCCGTAGGCGACGCCGAGCCAGTCCACGCTCTCGGCGAACTCGGCCCTGACCTCGTCGAGCAGCCGCGAACCCAGCCCCGCCGAGCGGACGGCGTGGTGCGTGGCGATGCGGACGACGCGGTACCCGACGGGAGCGGCGGCGGCCTCGTCGCGGACCTGACTCACGAGCACGTCGGGGATCATGTTCCCGCGGATGCGGTCGCCCTCGTACATCCCGGCGATGGTCTCGTCGTCGAGGTCGCCCTCGCGGGCGAGCAGCGCGACGCTGACGACGTGGCCCCCGTGGGTCAGCGCGCGCACCGTCAGGTTCGGCGCGTCGAGCAGTCGCGCGAGGTCGTCGGGTTCGGTACGGTAGTGTGCGAGCACGAGCAGGCCGAACGTCTCGCGAAGGAGCGTCGGGTCCGCGAGCAGGTCGTCGCCGTCGATGCGCTCGTAGCTGACCGAATCGGGCGTGGCGTCCGCGACGATCTCTGGGACCGGCGGTCTGGCGTCCAGCCCGAGCGCGTCGAACGACCAGACCTCGACGGGATCGCCGGCCGCGTAGCGGATGGGCTCGGCGAGCCGGCACTCGCGGACCTCGTGGTCGCTCTCGTCGAGGTGCTCGCGGAAGCGCACCGAGAAGCCCCGTCCCGCGCCCTCGTAGCCGTGGACCGTCGAGGCGTAGGCGACCCGGTCGGCGGCGAGGGTCGCATCGAGGAGTCGGACCGAGAGGGCCGCGGCCTCGTCGACGACGAGCAGGTCCGGTTCGGCGGCCGCCTCGGCGGCGATTCGTGGCGATTCGTACCGGACCGCGCCACCGGATGTCGTGACCAGGTGGGTTCCGGGGTCGGGGTGCTCGCCGCCCGCGCCGAGCGCCTCGAGGAGTTCGCGGACGCGGTCGAACACCTCCGCGGCGTTCCGGCGATTCGGCGCGGTGACGAGCACGTCCTGTCCGTCGGCGGCCGCTGCGCCCGCTGCGAGGCCGGCGGCGCTCGATTTCCCGCGGCCGCGGTCGGACTCGACGACGAGCGCGCGCGGTTCGCGCTGGTCGTCGACCCCACCCACCAGGAACTCGAACCCGTGGACGGCCTCGACCTGGTCCGCGGTCAGGCACGCCTCGTACGTCTCGCGCGGGAACCAGTGTCCGACCGGAACCGGGGGCTCGTTCTCGGGCTCGCGGCTGTCGACCAGCCGCGGTGCGGGGTTCGTCAGGCCGTCGTCGACGACCCGCGTCCCGTCCGTCTCGTCGGTGACACCAACGTCCGCGCCGACCGCGACGATACCGATTCCGGGGTGTGCACGGAGGCTCTCGACGAACCGTCGCCTGAAGCGTCCGGAGACGTCCTCGACGCCGAACGGCGGGACCGCGAGCCCCTCGTCGAAGCCGTCGCGACGGTCCGGCCAGTCGTCGAGGTCCGGCGCGAGCAGCAGGAGGAGGCCGCCCCCGTCGACCGCGCCGACGACCTGCCCGAGTGCGTTCGGCCGGAGCGTGTCGTGGGCGTCGTAGACGACCGCCGAGAGCGTCGTTCCGAGCAGCGTCGACGCCCGGTTCGGTTCGACCTGCCGACACGCGAGCGCGTCGCGGTCGCCGACGAGCACGGTGTCGGAGACGCCGACCGGGACCGCGTCGAGCACGGCGTCGGCGACCCGGTAGCAGGCCTCGCGTGCGCCGGTCAGCACGAGCAGGCGTCGCTCGTTCGTCGCGTCGGCCTCTGCGAGCAGCGCATGCGCGGCGTCGACTGCGTCCATACACCCGCGTGGGGCCCCGAGATAGAGGGGCGTTTCGGTCCCCCATCTCGGCCGGGTGAACTGTGGGCCGGTGTCCCACGCGCTCGGCGCTTTGGACACCCTTATAAGGTGGGCCGGGCTACGGTTGTATTACACCCTACGCGGGGTTGATGATGCTCCTAGCCCCACAGGATTCCGACCGTCGGACCCAGCTGACGGTCATGCGGGCCTCGCCCGCGACGGCAGGGGAGCGCGAGCCCACGCGTAGGAGAGGTGAACAACCATGGCAGTCTACGTAACAAAAGAGATCCCAGCCGACCTCCAAGAGGACGCCCTCGAGGCCCTCGAGGTCGCACGAGACACAGGTAGCGTAAAGAAAGGAACCAACGAGACGACGAAGGCCGTCGAGCGCGGCAACGCCGAGCTCATCTACGTCGCCGAGGACGTCCAGCCCGAGGAGATCGTCATGCACCTCCCCGAGCTGGCCGACGAGAAGGGTATCCCGGTCGTCTTCATCGAGACGCAGGACGACGTCGGCCACGCAGCCGGCCTTGAGGTCGGGAGTGCCGCGGCCGCCGTCGTCGACGCCGGCGAGGCCTCGACGGACGTCGAGGACATCGCGGGCAAACTCGAGGACCTTTAGAGGTAATCCATGAGTGCCGAAGAGTCCGAAGACGGCGCGACCCCCGCGGAAGTCATCGAGATAGTCGGCAAGACCGGCATGCACGGCGAAGCCATGCAGGTCAAGTGTCGCATCCGCGAAGGGGAGAATCAGGGTCGAATCATCACGCGTAACTGCCTCGGCCCGGTCCGCGAGGGCGACATCCTGCAGCTGCGGGAGACCGCTCGCGAGGCCGACTCCATCGGAGGACAATAATGGTGACGACGCGCGACTGCGAGTACTGCGGTACCGAGATCACGCCCGGAACGGGGACCATGTTCGTCCACACGGACGGCACCACGGTCCACTACTGTTCCGCGAAGTGTGAGAAGAACGCCGACCTCGGCCGCGAGCCCCGGGACCTCGAGTGGACGGAGGCCGGTGCCGGCGTCTCCGGGGACGAGGAGGACGACGAGGAATGAGCGAGCGCGAGCGCACCTTCGTCATGGTCAAGCCCGACGGCGTCCAGCGTGGCCTCACCGGCGAGATCATCTCCCGGTTCGAGGACCGCGGTCTGAAGCTGGTCGGCGCGAAGTTCATGCAGATCGACCAGGAGCTCGCCGAGGAGCACTACGGCGAACACGAGGGCAAGCCGTTCTTCGACGGCCTCGTCGAGTTCATCACCTCCGGGCCCGTCATGGCGATGGTCTGGGAGGGCGACGACGCCATCCGGCAGGTCCGCACTATGATGGGCGAGACCGACCCCGCCGACTCCGCCCCGGGCACCATCCGCGGTGACTTCGGGCTGGACCTCGGCCGCAACGTCATCCACGGCTCGGACCACGAGGACCCCGGGTCGAACGAGCGCGAGATCGACCTGTTCTTCGACGAGGACGAACTCGTCGACTACGAGAAGGTCGACGAAGGCTGGCTCTACGAGTAAGCCTTCGACTTCTTCCGCCGTTCAGCAGTTCGGGAGCCACGGCTCCGTCCCGTGAGGGGGGACGGACTCCCGGCAGAGCCATCCACCACGGAAAGAAACTTTACCCGTTCCGTCCGTTTAGCTGCGCATCGTGAACGAAGAGACGACGAGACGCGCGGTCCTCTCCGCGGTCCTCGGGGCCGGCGTCGGGGGGATGGCACTGACCGACGCACGGTCGTACCTGACACGGTTCACGCCGAACTCGGGGACGGTGTGGGGTGCGGCGAACCGGAACGCGGCCGGTTCGGTGGACAGTCCGTACGGCGCGGCGACGGTCAGCTACGACGACGACCACGTCCCGCACGTCGAGGCCGACGACGAGCGTGCGGCGTACTTCGCGGTGGGGTACTGCCACGGTGCGGACCGGTTCTTCCAGATGGACCTCTACCGACGACTGATGGCTGGGGAACTGGCCGCGGTCGTCGGCGACGTGGCGGTGGACTCCGACGTGTTCCACCGCCAGCTGGACTTCGCGGGCGCGGCCGAGGCGACCTGGGAGCGCGCCGAGGGCACCGCGACCGGCGACGTGGTCGAGGCGTACGTCGACGGCGTGAACCATGCGCTCGAACGGGAGTCGACACCCCTCGAGTATCGCCTGCTGTCGTTCGAGCCGCGGGAGTGGACGCCGACGGCGTGCCTCCTCATCTCGAAGCAGATCGCGTGGGGACTGACCGGCTCGTTCCGCACGCTCCGGACGGCACTGGCCCGGGACCGACTCGGGAGCGAGGCGACCGAGGAGCTGTACCCGCGGCTCATGGACCACGACGTACCCATCATCCGTGGTGGCGACGGTGCCTCGGGGACGGTCGCGGGCGCGGACGCCGCGACGCCGGAACCCGGGATGGTCTCCTGGCTCGGGTCGTTCGAGTCCGACCCCGGTGTGGGCTCGAACTCGTGGGTGGTCTCGGGCGAACACACCGCTTCGGGCGATCCCATCGTCGCCAACGACCCGCACCTCAACCTGACCGTGCCGCCGGTCTGGTACGAGCAGCACGTCGTCGGCCCGGACCCGCTCGACGTGCGCGGGGTGAGCTTCCCGGGAGTCCCGTTCGTCATCATCGGCCAGAACCACGCCGGGGCGTGGGGCTTCACCAACGCCGGCGCGGACGTCATCGACTTCTACACGTACGAGACGACGGGTGACGGGAGCTACCGGTACGGCGACGAGACGCGGGAGTTCGACAGCCGGACCGAGACCGTCGCGGTGGCCGACGGTGAGGACGTCGAGGTGACGGTCAAGCGGTCCGTCCACGGTTCGGTGCTCACGCAGTACCCGGACGGCGACGAGTTCGAGCGGGCCGACGAGCTCGGCGTCGCGTGGACGGGGCTCTCCGCGACGCGGACCGTCGAGGCGGTCCACGAGCTCAACGTCGCTGGCGGCGTCGACGAGGCCGAGGCCGCCATCCGGAAGTTCGACGAGCCGACGCAGAGCTTCGTCTACGCCGATTCGGACGGCGGGACGTACTACTGGGTCACCGGCCAGATCCCCATCCGGACGACCGACGGCGAGCCGGTGCGGGGAACCAGAATCTTCGACGGCTCGGCCCGCGAGGGCGAGTGGGGCGCGGGCTACACGCCCTTCGGCGAGTCCTCGTGGGAGGGGTTCGTCCCGTTCGAGGAGAAGCCCGGCGTGCGGAACCCGGACTCCCTCGCGACGGCGAACCAGCGACTCACGGGCGACCCGGAGCACTACATCTCCGAGGGGTACGCGCCGCCGTTCCGTGGCAGTCGCATCTACGACCGGCTGGACGAGCGGGCGTCGAGCGACGAGCCGATGGACGCCGCGTTCGCCCGCGACGTACAGCTCGACACGCTCGACCCCCGGTACGAGCTGTTCCGTCCGACCATCGAGGCCGTCGCCGAGGTCGGCGTCCCGACGACCGAGGACGGTGGCAGTTCGACCGACGCCTTCGAGCCGCCCGAGTCGCTGCTGGACTGGGACGGCGAGATGCGCCCCGGCGACCCAGAACCGCTCCTGTTCGAGCACTGGCTCCGGGAGTTCCGCAGCGCGACCTTCGAGGACGCGTTCGCCGACGCCGGACTCCCCGAGGACTTCCCGAACCCGAACGACTGGATACTCGGGACGCTCCCGGCCGACAGCGAGTGGTTCGACGGCGACCGAACGGCCGTCGCCGCCGAGGCGATGGGGGCAGCACGCGACAGGATCGCCGACGAGGGCTGGGACGACTACGGCGACTGGAACCGCGTCCGCTTTTCGCACCCGTTCGACCAGCCGTTCCTGAACTACGACCGGCTCCGGACGGCCGGCTCGCCCGGCACGGTGCGGAACTTCCACAGCGAGGGGTCGACCGGTGCGAGCTGGCGCATGGTCGCCACGTTCGACGGCGACTCGCGGGCCATCCTGCCCGGGGGGAACTCGGGCGACTACTTCTCCGCGCACTACGACGACCAGCTACAGGCGTGGGCGAACGGCGAGTACAAGCCGATGCGTCGGAAGGTCCCGGACGGCATCGACATCACCTTCGAGGAGGGAGACGGATGACGCCCGAGTTCCTCACCGAACTGCGCGAGGACGACAGCCGTCGCGTCGCGGCGACGAACGGCGCGGTCCTGCTCGGCGTCGGGCTCTCGCTGTTCCACTGGTCCGGGTTGCTGCTCGCGGGCGCGCTGGCAGCACTCCCACAGCGCACGGTTCCGCGCGGCATCGGTGCCGGCTTCGGGGTCGGCGTGCTCGCCGTCGTCGTGTTCCTCGGCCAGCTCTGGCTCGCCGGGACGCTCGGACCGGTGCTCGGGATGGGGCAACCGGTCTGGCTCGCGCTGGCGCTCGGGCTGGGGCTCCCGACGTTCGGGGCGCTCGTCCGGGGCGTGTTCTGACCGCCGACCATGATTCGGCAAGTAGAGCCAAGTGACCGCGGGTCGGAGGACAGTTCATCGAGACCCGCTGCGGGCGGTCACCACATCATCGATGATCACGCTCAACGTCTTCTCGGTCGCGCTCCTCTCGCTGGCCGCGATGGCGTTCGCCCTCGCGGCGTACGCACTCCGGGAAGCCCGTCGACGGTCCGTCCCCGGTGGGGTGGAGTTCGCGACCCTGAGCGTCGGCTCGGGGCTGTGGGTCGGCATCCACGGGCTCCGTGTCGGTGCGACCACCCGTGAGTCGTTCCTCTTCCTCGTCAACGCCGAGTGGGTCGGTATCCTGCTGGTCGCACCCGCGTGGCTGCTGTTCGTCCTCGCCTACACCGGCCCCAGGGGCGGCTACTCCCGGCGGTTCGCCGCCCTGCTCGCGGTACAGCCAGTGGTGACGCTGGTGCTCGTCTGGGCGAACCCCGACGGGCTGTTCCGCGTCGTCGAGGCCGTCTCCGTCGGTGGGCCGGGGCTCCCGACGGCGACGCTCGACCACGGTCCGCTGTACCCGGTGACCATCCTGTACGTCTACGCCATGGTCATCGCGGGCTCCGCGGTGCTCGTCCGGGCGACGCTGCAGGTCCCACAGCTCTACCGCGGACGGACGGTCGCGCTCCTCGTCGCCGCGACGGCACCGCTGCTCGGGAGCGTCCCGACGGTCGTCGACGCGCCGCTGGTCCCCGGACTGGTGCTCGGACCGGTCGCGTTCGCCGTCTCGCTGGTCGCGTTCGCCGTCGCGCTGTTCGGACACGAACTGCTCCGGGTCGTCCCACTCACGCCGACGGTCGCGAGCGAGGCGGTCGTCGCCGAGATGGCTGCCGGGGTGGTCGTCCTCGACGCGAACGGCGAGATAACGCAGACCAACCCGGCCGCAGAGCGGTTCATCGGCGACGACGACGCCGTCGGCCGCCGCCTCGAGTCCGTGCAGTCGGAGCTGGCGATGGCCACCGACGGCGGGCTCGAGGAGGAGCAGCAACGACTGCTGCTCAGCGGCGAGGACGACCGGGAGCGCTACGTCGACGTCGAATCGACACCGGTGTACCGCGGTCGCGGGCTGTACGTCGGCCAGCTGCTCACGCTGCAGGACGTGACCGACCGGGTGCTCCGCGAGCAGCGGCTCAACGTGCTCAACAGAGTTCTCCGGCACA
Source organism: Haloarchaeobius salinus (assembly GCF_024464185.1). Classification (NCBI taxonomy): domain Archaea; kingdom Methanobacteriati; phylum Methanobacteriota; class Halobacteria; order Halobacteriales; family Halorubellaceae; genus Haloarchaeobius; species Haloarchaeobius salinus. The sequence goes on along the minus strand of NZ_JANHAU010000003.1, from coordinate 301,667 downwards.
ACGTCCGCCACGAGACGAACCTCATCCTCGGTCACGGCGAGACGATAGCCGAGGAGCTGTCGGCCGCCCAGCGCGAGGGGCTGGAGACGATGCTCTCGTCGGCCGAGCAGCTGGTCGACTGGTCCGACCGCGCCCGGTTCGCCGAGCGCGCACTCGACGGCGTCGACGGCGAGCGCCGAGCGGTCCCGCTCGGCCCGACCATCGACCACGCTGTCGACCGTGTCCGCCGGGCGTCCCCCGACGCGAGCATCGAGACGCCCGAGTCGGTCGACGCGGTCGTGCTCGGGCACAGTACGCTCGAGTGGGCGCTCTACGAGCTCGTCGACAACGCCGTCGAACACGGGACACCGACCGACGGCGAGACGGCGACGACCGACGTGCGCGTGACCGTCACGGACGACGGTGACTCGGTCACGGTCGAGATCGCCGACACCGGCCCCGGCATCCCGCCCGCGGAACGACGCGTCCTGGCCGCCGACGAGGAGACGCCGCTGGAGCACGGCTCCGGGCTCGGCCTGTGGCTCGTCAACTGGGCGGTGATGGCCGCCGGTGGCGAGGTGAACTTCGCCGAGAACGACCCGCGGGGGACGATAGTTCGCGTCACCCTCCCGCGTGCCACCTGAGACGGGAGCCGCGACGGAGGAGAACGGGTGGACCGCTCAGTCGTCGGCGGGCGAGCGCCGCGACGCGGCGGGCACCTCGATCTCGCCGGCGTCGAGCTCGGCCTCGACCTCGCGGACGGCCTGGACCATGTTCCGCATCTTGCCGAAGGCGACCTCGCGCGGGAGCAGCTTCACGCCGCAGTCGGGCGAGATGACGAGCCGCTCCGGCGGGACCACTTCGAGACCCTTCCTGACGTTCTCCTTGATCTCCTCGACGGGTTCGACCTCGGCCGTGTGGGCGTCGACGACACCGAGCGCGAGGTCCTTCGTGAACTCGTCGGCGGTGAACACGTCGAGCTGGTCGTAGTCACCGTTGGCGAGCTCGAGGTCGAACTCGTCGACGGGGTAGTCGAGGATCTCGGGGTAGATGCGCGAGTAGTCGCCGTAGCAGACGTGCAGGCCGATGCGCACGTCGTCCTGGATCTCATCGGCGATGCGCTCCAGGCACTCGCCGACGATGGCGTGGTCGTCGGGCGTCGTCGCGAGCGCGGGCTCGTCGATCTGGATGTAGCGCGCGCCGGCGTCGACGAGCTTCTCGATCTCCTCGTTGACGAGGTCCGCGAGGTCGTAGGCGAGGGCCTCGTCGTCCTCGTAGGCCTCGTTGAACGACCAGTTCGCGAGCGTGTACGGGCCGGTGATGGGCACCTTGACCGGGCGCTCGGCGGCCGCGGCGGTGAACTCGTACTCGTCGACCAGCCAGCTGTCGGTGTACTCGACGTCGTCGACGACGCTCGGCTTGTCGAAGTAGTTGTGGCCCCAGACCTTGACCGGGCCGTTGAACTCGTAGCCCTCGATGCGGTGGGCGAAGAACTCGACCATCTCGTTGCGGCGCATCTCGCCGTCGACGACGACGTCGAGGCCGGCGCGCTCGTGCTCGTCGGTGATGAGCCGGCAGGCGTCGTCCTTCGCCTCGGCCCAGTCGTCCGCGTCGAACTCGTGGTCCTCGTCCTCGTAGAGCTCCTTCGCGCGGTTCAGCCACTTGGGCTTCGGGTAGCTCCCGACGACGGTCGTCAGGAGGAAGTGGTCGTTCGGGTGGTCCTCGGGGCGGAACTGATCGCGGTTCTCGTTGGTCGTCATGCTTGCACCTCCGTCTCGGCGAGGGCGACGGCGTCGGCGGCGGCCTGGACCTTCGCCTCGAACTTGCTGTATGGGAGATAGAACGTCTCGGTGTTCGTCGTCACGTACGTCGTGTCGAACTCTGCGACCGGGAGGTTGTCGAACACCCAGTCGACGCGCTCGTTGATGGCTTCGGGCTCCTCGACGAGCGTGTTCTGCCCGTCGAGCAGGCCGAGCGCGATGTCGTCGGTCGCACCGTACTCCTGCAGGTTGTAGAGGTTCGCCTCGTGGTCGGAGACGAAGTCGAAGCCGACGGCGTCCACGTCGGCGTCGAGGAGGTGGGCGTACACCTTCTCGTCGAGTGCGCCCCAGTACGGGTGGACGACGACCTCGGCGTCGACCGCGTCGGCGACCGCCGAGACGGCCTCGGGGACCTCGCTGTCGAGGCCCTCGTCCGGTGCGTTCTCGACCAGCGACGGTTCGAGCAGGAACAGCGTCTCGACCGCGGGGAAGGCGTCGGCTTCACCGGCGAGGAAGTCGGCGACGGCGTGGAGGAACTCCGTCTCGTCGCCGTAGTGCTCGTCGGTGGCGAGGTCGGCCAGGGAGTACGGGCCTGGAAGCACCGCCTGCAGCCCGTCGTCGACCTGCTCGGCGGCGGCCTCCAGCTCGGTGGCCACGTCCCCGTCGAACGTCAGGTCGTCCTGCACGACGGGCTCGCGGTAGAAGTTGTTGTTGTCGTAGTAGCGGACGATTCCCCGGGTCTCGACGCTGTCGTGGACGGCCAGCGGGTGCGCGAGCATGTCGTCCCAGCGGAGCTGGCCCTCGACGACGCGGTCGAGTCCGGCGTCGGTCTGGACGTCGACGACCTCGCTCCGGGCGCGGTCGTAGGCGTCCTGCAGTTCCGGCCCGTCGTCGCCCGAGATGAGGTCGCCCTTCTGGTGCCCTTTGAGGTCCGAGAGCTCCGATTTCGCCCAGTCCGGGAGGGGGAACAGTCCTGGTGTCGTCGCGACGAGGTCTGTCATCTTACTCCGGCTTGGCTATGCGGGAGTTTAATATTTACGAACTCTGCAAATGCACACGAGTTATCTACCGGAGGAGCTTCAGCACGGTCAGCGTCTCGAACGGGAACGACTCGTCGCGGAGCGCGACGGCACTGAACCCGTTGCCTGCGGCACGCTCGACGACCTCGTCGACGCCGGTGAGCGAGGAGACCAGCAGGTAGACCACCCCGTCGGGCGCGAGCACGCGGCCCACGTCGTCGAGGAACGGGTCGATGACCGCCCGCCCGTCCTCGCCGCCGGTGAGCGCGACCTCCATCCAGTCGTTCCTGGCCGCGGCGTCGTCCGCGGGGAGGTACGGTGGGTTGAACACGACCGCGTCGAGGCTCCCGTCGCGGAACGGTGCCACGAGGTCCGCACGGACCACCTGCACGCCGTGCTCGCTTCGCTCGCGGGCCTGCTCGCAGGCGTGGGGGTTGAGGTCGGTCGCGACGACCGCGGCGTCCGTCTCCGCGGCGATCCGCTCTGCGACGTAGCCCGAACCGGTGCCGACCTCGACGACGGTTCCCGAGACGCCGTCCGCGAGGACGGCCTCCGCGAGCAGGTGGGAGTCCTCCGCGGGCTGGTACACCTCGGTCTCGACACCCCGGCGCTCGGCGAGGTCGTCGGCCATCTACTCGTCACCCCCGTCCGGGGCGGGTTCGGCGACCGCTGCGGCCGTCTCGTCGACGTCGGCGTCCCCCCGCGACCCGAGCGTGCGCTGCGGGAACGGGATGGAGACGCCCGCGTCGTCGAACGCCTCCTTGACGGCCGTGACGACCGCGGTACGGGCCCGCCACTTCCGGCGCGCGCTCGGGTTGTCGATCCAGAACCGCACACCGAGCACGACAGCCGAGTCGTCGAACCGCTTCACGACGACCTGCGGCGTCGGCACCGTCAGGATGGTGTCGAGGCCCTCGATGGCCTCGGCGGCGGTCTCGACCGCGGCGTCCACGTCGGTGTCGTAGTCGACGCCGACCTCCACCTCGAGGCGGAGCCGACCCTTGCGCGACCGGTTGGTGATCCGCTGGCCGCTGACCACGTCGTTCGGGAACATGACGTACTCGCCGTCGAACGTTTGTATCCGCGTGTTGAAGATGGAGATGTCGGTGACGATGCCCTCGACGTCGCCGATCTCGATCCAGTCGCCGATCTCGAACGGCCGCGAGAACATCAGCACGAAGCCCGCGAGCACCGCGCCGAGGGTCTGTCTGGCCGCCATCCCGACGACGATGCCGGCGAAGCCGGCCCCGACCAGTAGCCCGGTCAGCTCGACGTTCCAGACGCCGAGGGCGACGATGGCCGCACCGGTCCAGAGGATGACCTGCGAGACGCGGTAGGTGAGCCGTCGCTGGTGGTCCGAGAACGCCTCGGTGGTCGCGAGGTAGTCCTCCAGCACCCGTTTGACGAGCCGCGAGAGGATGTGGGTGACCAGTACGAGGACGACCGAGATGAGCACCTTGTCCGAGTCCCTGGTCGACACCGGCAGGTTCCGCATCGCGCTGGCGACCTCGTCCGCGCTCGACCAGACGCCGACGACGACCGCCGCCGACGCGAACACGGACAGGCCGATGAGCAGCACGGTCAGCAGGTCGGCGACGGTGTTACCGAAGCGCTCGCGCAGTTCGCCCTGCACTCTGTTCGTAACGTAGCCGATGGCTGCGAGGAACGCGACCGCGGCGACGGTCGCGACCGCCCGCAGCACCGGACTCTCGACGACCTCGGCGAGGCCGTTCACCGCCTCGACGAGGTCCGTGACCCAGCTCCCCCCGGACTGGAGGTGCACGGCGGCGTCGGCGAGCGCCGGGGGGACACCGAACTCACTCATCTGCCCGATCACGGCCGACCTCGGCAGCGACCCTCGCGAGCTCCGCGAAGGTCTCCGGCGGGAGCTTCCCGGCCCGCTTGCCCATCAGCTCGTCGGCGGCGGCGTCGACCACGGCGTCTGCGTCGTCCAGTCCGGAGATATGTGCCGTGTTGCGGATGGCGTTCCGCATCGTCTTCCGGCGCTGGGTGAACACCGCCTTCACGAAGTCGAGGAAGAACGCCTCGTCGTCGACCTCGTAGTCGGGGTCGCGTGGCGTACATCGGACGACCGCGCTGTCGACCTGCGGCGGCGGCGAGAACGCCGTGGCGGGTATCGTCTCGACCAGCTCCACGTCGGCGTAGTGCTGCGTGCTCACCGAGAGCCGGCCGTAGTCGTCCGTTCCCGGCTCGGCAACCATCCGCTCTGCGAACTCCTGCTGGAACATCAGCACGAGCGGCCGTTTCAGGGGGAGCAGCCGGAACGTGATGGGGCTCGACACGCCGTACGGCAGGTTCGACACCGACGCCGAGAACTCGGGCAGGTCGACCTCAAGGGCGTCGCCCTCGACGACGGTCAGCCGGCCCGCCTCGCGCTCCTCGGCGAACTCCTCGCGCAGGAAGGCGGCCAGGGTCGGGTCGCGCTCGATGGCCGTGACGTGTTCGGCCGTCGCGAGCAGCCGGTCGGTCAACGCGCCGTTGCCCGCGCCGATCTCCAGCAGGTGCTCGCGGTCGGCCGTCTCCGGGAGGTAACCGGGCAGTCGGTCGAGGACGCGGTCGTCAACGAGGAAGTGCTGGTCGCGGTCGGGGTCGCCGCGGACCCCCGCCCGTGCCAGCAGTCCATCGGGGTCTCTCATCGATTGCCGCCGGCTACGGGACCGGAAGGGAAAAAGCCGCCTACTCGTCGCTCCGGCCGACGAACGCCTTGTACTTCAGGTCGTCGTCGCGCAGCTCCTCCAGGATGCGCTCGGCGAGGATGCCCTCCGGGTCGTGCAGGCCGGCGACCCGCTCCTCTAGCTCGTCGAAGCTCTCGAAGGGCTTGCGCTTGCGTTCGTCGAGGATGCTGTTCCGGAGCTTCTTCCCGATGCCGGGCAGGAGGTTCAGCTGGTGGAGCCGGAGGGTGATCGGCTGTGCGTCGTTGTAGAACGACACGAACCGGCCCTCGTCGGCCTCGACCATCTCGGCGACGACGTACTCGAGCTCAGACTGCGCACCCGAGGAGAGGTCGTCGAACTCGACGTTACGGACCCGCTTCACCGTCTCGCCTGGCGGTTCGACGGCCACCTCGTCGTCGATGGCCACGTCGGGCGTCTCCGAGAAGACGACCTCGAACAGGCGGAAGTCGCGGGTCCCGATGGCGTAGGCCAGGGGCTCCCGGTCGTATCCGGCCCGCCCGTCGCTCGAACGGCCGTTGGGGAAGATGTCGAGGACGACGGCGTGGACCGACGCCTCCTCCTCGCGTTCGGAATCGCTCATTCTAGCTACAAGGTAGGGGAGGCGCGTATTTAAAAGATGGCGACGTGGTGCCCGGCTTACGCGTACTTCGCGACGACGTTGAGGATCTCGTCCAGCTCGTCGCCGTCGAGCGTGTAGCGCTCCTGGGCGTACACCGAGCGCAGCTCCGTGCGGTCCTGCGGGAGCAGGTTCGCGATCTTGTACGCCGTCGCCTCGTCGACCTTCTCGAGCTCCTGCAGTTCGTCGACCAGCTCCTGTGCTTCCTCGACCTCGAGCACGGCGAAGCGGTTGACGTGCTCGATGGCCCGCGCCAGCTCGTACTGCATCTCGCGGTCCTCGTCGAGGGCCCTGTCCTCCTCGATATCGGCGAGGAGCTCCTTGACCTTCGGGACTGTCACGTACTCCTCGTCGAGCTTTTCTTTGAAGATCGTCATGCGATTACTGCTGGGCCGTGAGGTGTGCTGCGGCGACGATGAGGGTCTTCTCCTTGCCGCCGTCCGTGATCTGGACCTTGAACGCGGAGCCCTGTTTGCCGACGACCTCGCCGGTCTGGCCGTCGAAGCGCGGGTGGTAGCGACCCTTCTGGACCGAGGGGTCGATCTTCAGGTGGACCTTCTGGCCCTCGTCGTACTCCTGGATCGCGCGCTGCGGCGGCGATGTGCCCCGCTCGCGCGGGTGGTTCTTGAGCTTGTTCCGCGTGTTCTTCATGGGTCCGTTGGAGTTGGGCATAGTCGTACACCTCCCTTGTCTCGTCGCCGTTATAAATCGCACGTTGTTCGACTGCCGAAACGCCCGGATTCGGCTCGGAGACGCGGCCGGCCGGTCATCGGGCCGCGGCGGCGCACACGCGAGGTCGTCCATCGACGCCGAGACGTGACGCGGCCGTCGTGACATCCTGTTTAACGTCATTAAACAGTTGGAGGACGTCCCCTCACTCCAATCACTTTCGACATATAGCAACAAAAAGGTATTAAACGCCACCGAATATCGACTACCAGGCGAATACGATGGTCAAAACGAAACTATCTGCTCCAGAATGTGGACGCTCGGACGAACACTACGTCCCGGAGCCGTCCAGAGCGTCCGACCGTCCACCGAAGTCGTTCCTCGACGCCCGCGGCCGCTACATCCAGCTCTCCATCGGCCACGGGCTCTCGGACGAAACGTACGGGGCTCTCGTCGAGATGTACGACGCGTTCGACCCCACCGACCGGGCCCACGGCCTGCCGCCGCTCGGCAGCGACAACGTCCGGAGCTGGCTCGACAACCTCCGGGAGGGCCTGCACGTCGTCGCGCGCCACGACGGCCGGGTCGTCGGTCACGCGGTGCTCGTGGAGGCACGCGACGAGGACGCCCACGAACTCGCCATCTTCGTCCTCGACAGCTTCCAGCACGCCCGTCTCGGAACTCGCATGCTCGAACGCTGCTGCTGGGTGGCCGGTGGCTACGGCATCTCCGCGATCACGCTCTACGTCGAGTCGCGAAACCGGCCCGCACTCAACCTCTACCGGTCGATGGGCTTCGAGGGCGAGTACGTCGGGCACGGCGAACTGGAGATGCGCCTCGAGCTGTAGCCGCCCAACGCAAGAGTAACCAGTCAGCGGGTCGATGCCACCGGTATGGACGACGACGACGCTTTCCACATCGAGACGCGCTCCATCCACGCCGGACAGGAACCCGACGAGGAGACCGGCGCACTCATGACGCCCATCTACGCGAACTCCACCTACGAGCAGGACGGCCCGGGCGAGCACCGCGGCTACGAGTACTCACGCACCGCGAACCCGACACGCACCGACCTCGAGGCCAACCTCGCGAGCCTCGAGGGCGGTGAGTTCGGCCGCTGCTTCTCCTCCGGGATGGGCTCCATCAACACCGTCCTGAACCTGCTCGAAGCCGGCGATCACGTCGTCACCGGCGAGGACGTCTACGGTGGCACCCACCGTATCTTCACGCAGGTGTACGAGGACTACGACCTCGAGTTCTCCTTCGTGGACATGACCGACCTCGACGCCATCGAGGCCGCGATGCGGGACGAGACCGAGTTGCTCTGGCTGGAGACCCCGACGAACCCGCTCATGTCCATCGTCGACATCCAGGGCGCGGCCGACATCGCCCACGACCACGACGCACTCTGTGCAATCGACAACACGTTCGCGACGCCGTACCTCCAGCGACCGCTCGAACACGGCGCGGACATCGTGAGCCACTCGCTGACGAAGTACCTCGGCGGCCACTCCGACGTGGTCGGCGGCGCACTCGTCACGGACGACGAGGACCTCGACGAGCGCATCGGCTTCTACCAGAACTCGGTCGGCGCGACGCCCGGCCCGCACGACTGCTTCCTCGTGCTCCGCGGGACCAAGACCCTGCCGGTGCGGATGGACCGCCACTGCGAGAACGCCCGCGCCATCGCGGACTGGCTCGCCGACCACCCGGCCGTCTCCGAGGTGTTCTACCCCGGACTCGAGGACCACCCGGGTCACGACATCGCCGCCGAACAGATGGACGACTTCGGCGGGATGCTCAGCTTCGAGGTCGACGGGACGCTCGAACAGGCCAGCACCGTCGTGAGCGCGACCGAGGTGTTCACCCTCGCCGAATCCCTCGGCGGCGTCGAGAGCCTCATCGAACAGCCCGCCGCGATGACCCACGCCGCGATCCCGAAGGAGGAACGCCTCGAGGCCGGACTCACCGACGGGCTCATCCGCGCAAGCGTCGGCATCGAGCACGTCGACGACCTCACCGCCGACCTCCAGCAGGCGTTCGACGCCGCCGGGCTCTGAGCGGCCCGCCACGACGGCGACTGACCGTCGTCGGCACAACGGCTTTCCTCCTCGCGGTCGCAGTTCGACACATGACACCCGAGGGCGTCCACACGCTCACGTTCGAGTTCGAGTTCGGTGGTCGCGAGCTCACCGTCCACCCGGCCGCCGTCGAGACGGACCACGGCGTCGTCCTGCTGGACGTGGGCCTGCCCGGCGCGACGGACCAGCTCGGTGACGCACTCGCGGAGGCTGGGCTCTCGCTCGCCGACGTCTCCATGGTGCTGCTCACCCACCACGACGGCGACCACGCCGCGGGCCTCACCGAACTCGAGGGCGAGACCCCGCTCATCGTCGCCACGCACGAGGACGAGGCACCGTACGTCGACGGCCGCCGACATCCCGTCAAGACGGACTCCGACGACGAGCGGTACCCGCCGGCCACCGTCGACCTCGAACTCACCGGCGGCGAGACGTTCCACACCGCCGCCGGTCCGATGTGGGTCGTCGAGACGCCCGGTCACTCGCCCGGCCACGTCTCGCTGTACTTTCCCGACCACCGCTTCCTCGTCGCCGGCGACGCCGTGACGAACGACAACGAGGGTCCGGACGCGTTCGGCGGTCCGAAACCGCACTTCACGCCGGAGATGGACGTCGCCGTCGAGTCCGTCGGCCGCCTCGCCGAACTCGACGTCGAGACCACGCACTGCTACCACGGCGGCACCGCCGACGCCGACACGGACCGCATCGCCACCATCTACGACGAACTACGGACGTGACCGTGTCCGACTCCACACCACCGGGGCGGGCTGATATCGTCGACGAGCTCGTCGACCCACGGCTGTTCCTGTTCGTCGTCACCATCGCGGCTGTGTCGGTCATCGCGGACCTCCTCGGGGTCGGCGTCCTCGGCGTCGAGACACTCGAGGGGGCGATGGCGACGTTCCTCGTCATGACCGTCGGTTCCTACGTGGGCGTCGTCGCCATCGACCTCCTCTGGCGTCGTGTCTTCGCTCGCTGACAGCGGCGGTGCCGTCGCTACGGTACGAACGGCTGGTCACCGCGCGGTGACCGAAAACGAACCGCGGCCGGGCCGAACTCAGATGCGGCCGACGTTCTCGACGGAGACGGACTCGACGCCCTCGACACCGTCGAACGCCTCCTCGACGGCCTCCGTGCCACCCGCGTCGTCCGGCACGATGACGGTCGGGAACAGCGCGACGAGACCGAACGCGACGTCGTTGCGCTCGACGCCGTTGATCTTCGCGCCCTCCGGCAGGGAGTTCTCCAGACGCTCCTGGAGCTCGTCCAGGTCGATGTCCGGGCTGTTCGGCATGACCTTGATCTTGGCTGCTACCTTCCCCATGGTTACGGCCCCTCGAACCCGCAGTCGGGACAGTTGTACAGGTTGCTCTGCTTGCGGCACTTCGCGCAGCGGTAGATCTGCGCACCACAGTCCGGGCACTTGAACGCGGCTGCGTTCGTCCCGGAGATGTTGATCCCACAGGAGACGCAGGTGCGCCGGGCGCGTTGGTTCGACTCGCTCATACCGCAAGTTTCCCGCCCGTCGGTTTTAACGGTTGTCTTTCGACCCTACAGCGCCAGGGGGACGAGCAGCACGCCCATGCAGTACACCCGCCGTGTACGCAGCCGAACGGGGACCAGTCCGACGAGCGTCGCGGCGGCGAACAGCACCACGCCGGTGGGACCCGCGAACGCGACCGAGAGGACGGCGAGCAGACAGAGCGCCGCGACCGAGAGTCGACGCGAGTCCGCACGCCCCACGAGCGCCAGATAGCGGTCCCCCACCGTCACGACGAGCACCGTCCCGGCCGCCCCGGCGACGACGACCGCCGCCAGCGCGACCGGGAGCGACGGGACGCCGCCCACCCGGTCGACCGCCACGAGCACGCCGGTCCGTGGGGAGCCGAGCGCGACCAGAGCGAACAGCGCAAAGACGCCGTTGGCAGTGTTGACGCCGCTCGTTGCCACGACGTAGCCCCGGTCACCCGTGTCCGCGGGCAGCCCCGCCAGCGCCGCCGTCGCCGCGATGGCGCTCGACACGCCGGGCAGGTAGCCGACGGCTCCACCAGCGAGCGCACCCGTGCCGGCCGCGACGCCCACCGACCGCCGCTCCACGAGCAGCCGGGCGTCGGCCTGCGGTGGGACGCCGCCACCGTCCATCGCGTCGAGCAACACCGGCGCGCCGAACAGCCCCGCGAACAGCGGCGTCAACACGCTCGCCGGGAGCGGTGCACCGGGCTCCATCGGCAGCGCGACCGCCCCGAGCGCACCGGACAGCCCGAGGACGGCGAGTCCCGCGAGGCGGGGCCACCACGACGGCTCGACGAGCAGGGTCAGGACGACGACCACGGCGAGCACCAGCGAGAGGTGCGCGAGCAGGGTGGGGTACACCGCCGTCATCACCTCCGTCAGCGGGACGGCGAGCAGCGCGGCGACCACGAGCGCGGTCCCGCTCCCGATGGCCGACAGCCGGAGCGCCTCGCGCCCCCGACCACCCAGGACGAGTCGATGACCCGGCAACGCCGACGCCGCCATCGCCGCGTCGGGCACCCCCAGGGCGAGTGCCGGCACCACGTCGAGGAACGTGTGGACCACCCCGGCGGCCAGCATCGCCGCGACGACGCAGGACGCCGGTGCCGGTACAGACGGTGCCACCGCCGCCAGCAGCAGCGCGAAGTTGTTGGCGTGCAGCCCCGGCGTCAACCCGCTCGCCGTGCCGAGGCAGACGCCCGCGAAGACGCACGCCAGCAGGCGCACGTCGGCGAGGACGCCGGTGGTGACGAGCACTCCGACGGTCGACAGGGGGTCCATCGCCGACTCTGGTGTCGTCCCGGTATATGAACGTCGGCCTTCGGCGGTCGCGACAGCCGCCGCTCATCGGTGGCTGCGTCGAAAGAAAGCTCGATTGCTGTGGCGCGACTTCAGCCGAAGAGGCCGCCGAGACCCTCGGCACCCTCGTCGGAGACGTCGTCGTCGTCATCGTCGTCGTCCGTCGTGTCCGGCACGTCGGAGACCTCCTCCTCGTCCTCGTCGCCACCCTCGTCGTCGCCGCCCTCGTCGGCCGGGGCAGCGCCGCCTGCGGCCGCGCCGCCGGCGGGGACTGCGGCCGCCTCCGAGACGGCCTCGTCGATGTCGACGTCCTCGAGCGCTGCGACGAGCGCCTTGACGCGCGACTCCTCGACGTCGACGCCCGCTGCGTCGAGCACCGCGGTGAGGTTCTCTTCGTTGATCTCTTCGCCCGATTCGTTCAGGATGAGTGCTGCGTAAACGTACTCCATTGTAGTTATCCGAACATGTTTCCGAGGCCCGCCGCGCCGTCCTCGTCGTCGCCGTCGTCTTCGTCGGCGTCGTCGGCGTCAGCTTCCTCGGTGGTGTCTTGGTCGTCGTCCGATTCGTCTTCGGCTTCGGTCTCCGCCTCCTCGGTCGCTGCAGGCGCTTCGATGTCCTGCAGCTCCTCCGGAAGCGCCTCGGGGTCGTCGAACGCTGCCGCGAGCGCGCGGACCTGCCCGTCGGCCTTGCGGACGAGGTCGTCCACGAGCTCCGGGCTCTCGACGGAGGCGTGCAGGCCGAGGCTCTTGGCCTCGCCCGTCGCCTTCGCGATGAGCGTCGGCACGGTGGCCGTCGTCGGGTAGGACGCGTTGACGGAGAGGTTGCGTGCGCGTGCCGCTGCGGTGGACACGTCGCTGCGGTAGGCCTCGATGTCGATGTCGAGGTCCTCCGGGTCGAACATGACGCCGTCGGAGTAGACGGCGCGCAGGTCGAGCCCGACCTCCTTCGGCTCGATGCCGAGTTCGCTCAGGACGTTCGCGAGCCCGTCAGAGACCTCCTCGCCCGCGCTCAGAACGTTCGAGTCCTCCGTGACGTGGATGGACCCGTCCTGGATGCGTGCGGCCGCACCGACCTGCTGGAGTTCGCCGACGAACGGCCCCGGGTCGACACCGGTGTCGCCCTCCGGGATGACGATGTCGTTCGGCGCGACTTCGCCAGCGTTGATGGGTGCGGGCGTCTTGCTCGCCTCGAGCACCTTGTACAGCGCGAACGGGTTGTCGTCCGTGCCGATGAGGCCGACCTGGCCCTCGATGTGCTCGGTGAGGCCTTCGATGCCCTCGTCGACCTCGTCGAGCGCACGCTCGAGCAGCGTGTTCCGGCTCATCCGGAGCTTCGTGTCCGGGTAGAGGTCCGCGCGCATCGCCTGGAGCTGTCGGCTCGGGATGCCCGCGACGTTGACGACGCCGACGCTCTGGAAGGACTCGATCATCTCGACCAGCTCGTCGACCTCCTCGACCTTCCACTGCGGAAGGTTCTCGGTCTTGCGCTCGGCTCCGGCGCTCATTATGCGCTCACCTCCACGGACGGCCCCATCGTCGTCTTCACGTAGATGGAGTCGATGTTGAGGGGGCCCTTCTCGAGGTTGGCCTCCAGCCGCCGGATGATGACGTCGATGTTGTCGGCGATGTCGTCCGCACCCATGTCCTCTGCACCGACACGGGTGTGGAACGTCCGCCGGTCACGGCTCCGGAGCTGGACGGTGTTCTTCATGCGGTTGACGGTCTCCACGACGTCCTCGTCGAGGCCGAGCGGTGTCGGCATCTTCCCTCGCGGACCGAGGATGGTCCCAAGGTGACGAGCGACGTCCTGCATCATGTCCTCCTCTGCGATGAAGAAGTCTGTTTCGTCGGCGAGGTCCTTCGCGGCGTCGTCGTCACCGCCCAGGTCCGCCAGACCGTCTCCGCCGAACACTTCGTCGGCGACGTCCTCGGCTCGGAGGGCGGTTTCGCCCTCGGCGAAGACTACGATCTGGGTTTCCTGACCGGTGCCCGACGGCAACACGACGGACTCGTCGATACGTTTCGACGGGTCGTTGAGGTCAAGGTCGCGCAGGTTGATCGCGAGATCGACCGTTTCGCGGAAGTTCCGCTGCGGGCCGTCCTCGAGTGCGCGAGAGACTGCTGTGACTATATCCTGGTCTGCCATCGTTCACCTCCGTAGTACGCGTAGTGCTCCTACGGGTCAGTGAAACAGGCGAAGCCTGTCTCGTCTCGACCGAAGCCCAGCCGAAACTTAAAGCCGTCGAAGTACGGGTCCTCTCGGGCGTACACGGGGGGTACACAGGGACGGTCGCTGGGGTCTCCGTAGTCGCCCGATAGATGCCCCGCTCTCCGTTCGCTACCGCTTCGGAAAATCCAGCGCCGGTCGAGCGACGAGCCTTCGCGGCCTACGCTGACGCTTCGGCCGCAAATACGTCGTCGTACTCGCCGTCGTCGATGCGCTGCTTGAACTCGCGCGGGTTCTCGCCCTCGATGGTGACACCGAGCGAGGTGCACGTGCCGACGACCTCCTTCGCGGCGTTCTTCAGGTCGTAGGAGAGCAGGTCCGACTGCTTCTGGTCGGCGATCTGCTTGACCTGTTCGACGGTGAGGTCGGCGACGAAGTTCTCCTGGGGTTCGCCGCTGCCGGTGTCGAAGCCGGCCTCGTCCTTGATGAGCTCCGCGGTCGGCGGGACGCCGACCTCGATGGTGAAGCTGCCGTCGTCGTCGTACTCGACGGTGACGGGCACTTCCGTGCCGTCGAACGGGGCGGTCTCCTCGTTGATCTGACTCACGACTGCCTGCACGTCGACGGGTGTCGGACCGAGCTCGGGACCGAGCGGCGGGCCAGGGTTGGCCTGGCCACCCGGAACGAGCACTTCGATGGTTCCAGCCATGCGTGAACGAATCCGTGCGCGAGTTTTAAGGATTGTCTTTCGACGCCGGGTGGGTCACGCTGGCATAGCACACCCACGGGTACCCGCCGCGTTTCGTCGAGACGACCGTCGCAGTGCGGCCGTTGGCGGTCAGCTCTCCCCGACCTCGACCGCGGAATCGAGCCACTCCTCGAACGGTCCCGTGGCGTCGGTCACGTCGAACCGCTCGATACAGGGCACGTCGTAGGGGTGCAGCTCCTCGGCCCGCGCCATCAGCTCGTCGCAGGCCCCGTCGGTCGTCTTCGCGAGGAGGATCTCCTCGTCGTCGCGGTGGACCTCGTCCTCCCAGCGGTACGTCGACCGGCAGCGAACGCGGTTGACGCAGGCCGCGAGGCGCTCCTCGACGAGCTGGCTCGCGAGGTCGGCTGCCGCATCGGGTGGCGCGGTGACGTAGACGGTCGGCATACCCGTGCCTGCGCGGCCCGGGGCAAAAACGACGGGGGATGGGCAGGTCGAGTGTCAGGCGCCCGTCGTTCCGTCTCCGTCCTCGACCCTGAAGCTCTCCGCGGGTCCCGCCGACGCGGCCGTTCCGGCGACGATGGCGTCGCACTCGTCCACGACGAACGAGAACCCGTCATCGTCGCCGTCGTCGCCGCCGACGCGGAGGCTCGCGTTCCGGGAGTGGCCGTCGTTCGGGCAGGACTGGGTCAGCCAGTCGTACGTCGCGGTGGCGTCGGTCTGCAGCGTGGCCGTCACCTCGTACTCGCCGTCCCAGCCGGCGACGTTCTCGAACTCGGCCGCCTGCCCGTCGTCGAGTTCGTACGTCCCCGAGACGACTGTCTCGTCGGTGTCGGTTCGTCTGAGTTCCACGTGGATGCGCAGCGTCTCCTCGTGGAGGTTCGCGAGGTAGAGGTCGTGGGGCGTGTTCACGCCACCGGACGTGGTCCCGTCGGTCGGCGTGTCGTCGGTGTCGCTGTCGTCGTCGGTGCCATCGTCGTCCAGCAGTCCGGTACAGCCGGCGAGCGAGGCCGAGGCCGCACCGACGGTCGCGAGGAGGGCGCGTCGCTTCATGCTCGGACGGACGACAGGAGACCATAACGGCCTTCTGTAAGCTGAAATCGGGATTTCAGCCCGTTCGACTACTCTGCGACGGGGTTGAACGTGCCGTTGATGTCCCACTCGTGGATGCAGAACCGTTCGCCAACCTCGCCGTCGGCCACGCGCCAGGACTCGCTGTCGTCGTCCCAGCGCTCCTGTCGGCCGCACCGCTCGCACGTTCGGGCAGTCGGTCGCTTCAGTTCCGTCATACCGTCCAGTGAGACGGCGAGGTACAAAAGCTCACGCGCCCCCGGCAGGTTTCCCCCACCGGTAGAGCCAAGGGCGGGCCGGGCGTCGTTCCGACCGTTATGGTGAAGCTCGTCAACCTCCTCGTCAGGCAGGACGACCTGTCGCACGAGGAGTTCGTGGAGTACTGGTACGAGGAACACGTTCCGCTGGCGAAGCAGCTGCCCAACGCGAACAAGTACGCGACCAGCGTCCCGACCGCGCCCGAGCGCAGCGAGTACGACGGCATCGTCGAGCTCTACTTCGACGACATGAGCGACCTGCAGGCCGCGTTCGAGTCCGAGGTCGGACAGGAGGTCCAGGCCGACCTGGCGAACTTCGCGAAGCCCGACGCCGGGCCGACGCTGTACGTCGACGAGACCGTCCAGATGGGCGGGGACGAATGAACACGGCCGAACGAGTCGTCGAGACGCTCTCCGCGCTCGGCACCGAGTACGTCTTCGGCTACCCCGGCGGCCGCGTCATCGAGGTGTTCGAGACGCTCGCCGACCACGACGAGATACAGGTCGTCCGCCCGCGCGACGAGCGCGAGGCGAGCGTGATGGCCGAGTCGTACGGCCGGATGACCGGCCAGCCGGGCGTCCTCGCGGGACAGGGACCGTGGGTCGGCAGCCTCGGCAACATGGGTCAGATGGAGGCGCGGCTCGCGTCCTCGCCGATGGTCGCCATCACGGAGGCCAGCGAGCGCGGCGACTACTCGACGCTCGCGCCGTACCAGCAGTCACGCGGCGACTACGGCGGGCTGGCGCTCCCGAAGATCCTCGACGGGGTCACGAAGGAGTGGTGGTTCCCGCGGAGCCCGACCGAGACGGTCCGCTCGACCCAGCTGGCGTTCAAGCACGCGACCGCTGGTCGCCCCGGGCCGACCGCCGTCATCCTCGACGGCGACGCCGTCAGCGAGGCGTTCCCGGAGGACGCCATCCCGCCGGTGTGGGACGACGAGCGGCAGGTACAGAACTGGCAGGCACAGCCGACCGACGACGACGTGGCGGACGCCGTCGAGGCGCTCGAATCCGCCGAGCGACCGGTCATCATCTCGGGCAACGGCGTCCACGCCGCGGACGCCTACGACGAACTCCAGGCCGTCGCCGACGCCTACGACGCCGTCGTCGCGACCTCGTACCTCGGGAAGTCGACGATTCCGGAGACCCACGAACGGGCGTCCGGCGTCATCGGCTCGTTCGGCCACGAGGGCGCGAACCAGGTGGTCAGCGAGGCCGACACGCTGCTCGTCGTGGGCTGCCGGATGAACCCGATGGACACCAACTGGCAGGCCGCGTCGTTCATCCGACCGGACGAGCAGACCATCGTCCACGCCGACATCGACACGCGCAACGCCGGCTGGGTGTACCCGGCCGACGTGGGCCTCATCGGCGACGCCGCCGAGTCGCTCGCCGCGCTCGCCGACGCCGGCGGGAGCGAGAACGGCTGGGCGAAAGAGCGCGCCGCGGGTGCCCGCGATGACTTCGCCGTGCCCGAGTGCGAGTCCGACGCGACGCCCATCATGCCCCAGCGGGCGTGCAAGGCCATCGAGAGCGTCGTCGACGGCGACACCGTCGTCACTGCGGACTCCGGCAACAACCGATTCTGGCTGCTCAACTACCTCCAGACGCCCGACACCGGCACCTACTACGGCTCCGGTGGCGTCGGCGGGATGGGCTGGGCGGCCCCCGCGGCGGTCACGGCCGCCCTGCTCGGGAAGGACGCCATCGCTGTCGCCGGCGACGGTGGCTTCACGATGACGATGACCGCGGTCGAGACGGCGGTCGACCACGGCGTCGCGCCGACGTTCGTGATACTCAACGACACGAGCCTCGGCATGGTCCGGCAGATGGACGACTCCATCCCCGGCGTCGAGTTCCACGACACCGACTTCGTGCAGGTCGCGGAGGCACTCGGCGGCGAGGGCCACCGGGTCACCGACCCGGCCGACCTGGAGCCGACGCTCCGGGAGGCGAAAGCGAACGACGTGCCGACGGTGCTCGACGTGCGCATCGACCGCGAGCCCGACATGGCGGAGACGCTCCAGTCGTCGTTCTACGCCGAGGTCGGTGGGCTCCACGAGTAGGCTGCTCTCCGTTCTTCCGTATAAAGTGGCCACATAGGCGGCCCAAGCTATACTACTTGTTTCTTGGTAGCACGCTACATGGGTGACAACCAATGGCAGTCACCGGGTGGAGTCTCTCGACGGAACGTGTTGCAGGCCGGCGTCGGGCTGGCGACCGCGGCCGCCGTCAGCGAGACGACGCTCGCGTACGAACAGACGGCACAGGACACCGAGGTGACCATCAGACGGGACGGCTATGGCGTCCCGCACATCTACGCTCGTGACGGCGAGAACCGGACGCCGGTGTTCTTCGGGTACGGCTACGCGACCGCCGAGGACCGGCTGTTCCAGCTTGAGCTCTACCGGCGCTACTACCACGGCACCGTCGCGGAGGTGTTCGGGCGGGACTTCGTCGAGTTCGACATCGCGGCACGGCAGAACACGTTCACCGAGACGAGCCTGAGCGAACAGCTCGAGTCGATGGACCAGGGCAACCGCGCCGTCATTCAAGCGTTCGCCGACGGCATCAACCGTTACATCGAGTCCGTCCGGAACGGTGACCGGGAGTTCCACCGGGGATTCGTCGACAACGGCTTCGAACCCGAGCCGTTCGACGAGGAGGACGTCGCCGGGATGTACGTCGCCAGCATGGCGTACTTCAGCGGCTTCCAGCTGGAGACCCTCGGCGCGACGGCCCTCGACCTCCTGACAGCCGAAGTGGGCGAGGAGGCGGCGATGGACCTGTTCGAGGACCTCAACTGGGGGAACGACCCCGGCGCGCCGACCTCTGGTGTACAGCCCGAGGGCGTCTACGAGCCACCGTACACCCCGGCCGGTGACGACGCGGGCAGCGGGGGTGGGCGATTCTCGCCGACAGAGCGCGGTGCGACCGGCCGTCAGAACACGCCCTCGAACCGCGTCACCGGTGGCGACTACCGCATCCCGACGAACGCCGCGGCCGTGCACGAAGCC
Source organism: Haloarchaeobius salinus (assembly GCF_024464185.1). NCBI lineage: Archaea > Methanobacteriati > Methanobacteriota > Halobacteria > Halobacteriales > Halorubellaceae > Haloarchaeobius > Haloarchaeobius salinus. The sequence continues at coordinate 282,819 of NZ_JANHAU010000003.1, read as the reverse complement.
GAGATGGAACGTATCAGGACGCTCGCGACAGGACTCGTCGACCTCGGCCTCCCGCTGAAGTACGGGAGCAACGCGCTAGCGGTGCAGGGCGACGTGACCGACAGCGGCGACGCCCTCCTGATGGGCGGCCCGCAGATGGACTTCTCGACGCCGTCGGTGATGTACGAGGCCGGCCTCCACGGCCCGGACTTCGACGTCGCCGGCATCACCGTCGCGGGCTACCCGTTCATCATGTTCGGGCGGAACAACCACGGTGCGTTCACCTCGACGGCCGGCATCGACAACTGCATCCAGACGTTCGTCGAGTCGATCCAGACGAACGCGGAGGGCCCGGACACCTACGAGTTCCGGGGCGAGCAGCGCGAGGTGTACGCCGAGGAGCAGACCATCCCGGTCGCCGGGGGCGAGGACCAGACGGTGACGCTCCGGCGCACCCACCACGGCGTCGTCACGAACTGGAACCCCGACGCCGGCGAGGCCGTCGCCCAGACGAAGTCCTACGCCGGCCGCGACATGAACTCGTGGGCGGCGTTCTACGAGTCACAGTTCGCCGAGAACGCCGAGGAGTACGGGGAGGCCGCACGGCAGTGCGACTACGCGCTCAACTTCATGTGGGCCGGCGACGACGGCGACATCGGCTACTTCCACCTCGGGCGCTACCCGGACGCCGAGTCCGTCGAGTGGGACACCCGCCTCCCTGCCGACGGCACGCAGTACGAACTGACCGACGACGACTACCTCCGGGCGGCCGACGAGGAGGTGCCGTACAGCATCAACCCGCCGCGTGGCTACTCCGCGCAGTGGAACAACAAGCCAGCACCGGACTGGAACAACGGTGACCTCAGCTACTCCTGGGGCACCGACCACCGCGTCCAGCGCATCATCAACCTCGTCGAGAACGAGCTCGAGACCTCGGGCTCGGTCGGCTACGACGACCTGAAGGACGTCGTCTACGACATCTCGTTCGTCGACCTGCGGAGCATCCGGTACCGCGACGCGCTGCTCGACGCGCTCGACGGGGCCAACCTCACCGACACACAGCAGGCCGCTCGCGACGCGGTGGCGGAGTGGGACCACTACCGACAGGGCGAAGGTGGGGAGTTCACCGGGCAGTATCCCGTCGGCTACACCGTCTGGAACGCGACGTTCCCGAAGATGCTCCAGAACGTCTTCGTCGACGACTTCCCCGGCGCGTACGGCCCGGCTTCGTACTTCCTCACCTACCGGTACGGACGTGGGACCATGATGCGGCTGCTCAATCCGGACGAGACCACGCTCGACCTGGGAACCGACTACGCTCCCGACGGCGTCGAGACGGCGTTCGTCGACGCCTTCACTGCGGCTTGTGACGAGCTGGCGGACCAGTACGGCGACGACGTCTCGGGCTGGCGTGCCGAGGCCCGACTCGACGAGCTCGACAACCTCGCGCTGTTCGGGATGCCCATCGGCGTCGGCGACGCCGGCGACATGCCGTGGGTGAACCGTGGTACCGAGAACCACTTCGTCCGGATGAGCGACGACCCGACCGCCGAGAACATCCTGCCGCCGGGCAACTCGGGGTACGTCGCACCGGACGGGACCACCAATCCCCACTACGACGACCAGCTCGAGATGTTCGTGAACTTCGAGTACAAGCCGCTGCTGTTCGACGACGCGGCCGTGGAGGCGGCCACCGAGTCGACGACCGGGCTCGAGCTGGGGTCCGACGACGGGACCGGGACCGACACCGCGACGTCCACGCCGACGCCGACGGCCACCCCGACCCAGGAAACGAGCGATGGCGGGATGGTGACCGAGGGAACGACGGACGGCGGCGACGACGCCGGCGGTGACGGTGGCACACCGGGGTTCACCGCGACGCTGGCCGGCGGTTCCATCCTCGCCGGGCTGCTGGCGAAACGCCTCTCAGACGGCGACGACGAGTCGGCGGACTGAGGTGCCGGATCGACGGGACTCGGTACCGCGACGAGAAGCTTTTTCGGCACGCTCGCTGAACGTTCGTCCAATGTCGGACTCGACCGTCCTAGTCACTGGTGGTACCGGATTCATCGGTTCGTACGTCGCGAAGGACCTGCTCGACCACGGGCACGACGTGGTGGCGTACGACCTGTCGACGGACCCGCGCATCCTCGAGAAGCTGGGTATCGCCGACGAGGTGGAGATTCGCCGCGGCGACGTGAGCGACCCGACCGATGTGGTCAATGCGGTCGCCGAGACGGACACGACGCACATCGTGCATCTCGCCGCATTGCTGACGAACACGGCGGAGTCGAACCCGCGGGCGGCGATGCAGGTGAACGTCGAGGGGACGAACAACATCTTCGAGGCCGCGCGAACGCTTTCGGACCAGGTCGAGCGTGTCGCGTGGGCGTCTTCGGCGGCGGTGTACGCGCCGCCGGCGAACTACGACGACGGCGGGGACTGGTGGGTGACCGAGGACGACCTGGTCTACCCGGATACGCTGTACGGCGCGACCAAGGAGTACAACGAGCACCAGGCACGGGTGTACAACGAGGAGTTCGGCGTCGACCACGTCGCCATCCGGCCCACCGTGGCGTACGGCCCGTACCGCGAGACCGGGGGGTCGGCGTTCCTGGCGAACATCGTCGAGAAGCCGGCGGTGGGCGAGTCCTTCAGCGTCGAGTACGGCGACCAGGAGATCGACTGGCAGCACGTCGAGGACATCGCGCAGGCGTTCCGGCTGGCGGCGTTCACGCCCGAGTCGGACCTCAGCCAGCGGGTGTACAACGTCCGGGGCGAGCTGGCGTCCATCCGCGAGGCGGCCGAGACAGTCGAGTCCATCATGCCCGACGCGGAGATCGAGGTGAGCGACGAGGGCGAACTGCCGTGGACCCAGCGCCTGGACATGACCGCGTTCCAGGAGGACACCGGGTACGAAGTCGAGTACGACCTCGAGTCCGGCTTCCGGAGGTACATCGACGTGCTCCGCGAGGAGGCCGGCCTCGAACCGCTGTAACGGCGAACCGCGACGACACCACTCTCCTTCCCGGTCGGTCACAACGACCAATAGCTCCCCCCGTCAACCGGCCGTGTAGACGGACATGGTGACTGGACTAGACTTCGGAACGGACCGACTCCGCGTCGCCCGTGGCGACCCGGACGACCCGACGCTCGCCGATGCGCCGGCGCTCGTCGCGACGGTCGACGCGGACGCGCTCGCCGACGCCGGCCTCGACCTCGACGACCTCGCGCACGCCGAACGCGACGGGACCGTGTACGTGGTGGGGGAGGACGCGAATCGTGCAGCCGACGCGACGGGCGCGACGGCGGAACCGCTGTTCGTCCGCGACGTGCTCGCCGCCCGCGACGGCGCGGGCGAGGCGCTCGCAGCACTCGTCGAATCGATTGTCGACGACCCCGACCGCGCGTGCTACACCTCGCCTGGCACCGTCGTCGACGCAGACCTGCCGACGGAGGCTCACCGCGAGGCCGTCGCCGACGCGCTCGGATCGGTGGGTTTCGACGGGACACCCATCCACACGGGGTTGGCGACCCTCTACGGCGCGGCCGAGGACGACGACTACACCGGCCTCGGCGTCGCGGTCCGACCGGAGTCGACCGCGGTCTGTCTCTCCTACTACGGCGTCCCCGTCGTCGCCTTCTCCCTCCCGACCGGCACCGAGGACGTAGTCGAGCGAGCGGCCAACACCGCCGACGCGAGCACGAGCGACGTGCGCGTCGCGCTCTCGGCGTTCTCGCTCGGCCCGGACACCGCCGCGGGCGGGGTCGAGGGCGCGCTCGCGGAGGCGTTCGACGGGCTGGTCGCGGACCTCCTCGCGACGCTCGAACGCGAGGCCAGCGAGGGCGACGTTCGCCCGGGCGTCTCGGCCCCGGTCGTGCTCGCCGGCGAGGGGGCGGTCCCGGGCCTCGAACTCCTGCTCGGTGGCCGCCTCGACGACTCCGGCGCGCCCGTGTCCGTGTCGTCGGTACGGCGGGCAGAGGAGCCCGTGGCCTGCCCCGCCCGTGGCGCGTTCGTCGCCGCGGTGGCCGATGTGGACGCCTACGAGGCCGTGGCGTGGTCGGACGCGGTCGAGAGCGGGGACGACGACGCCGGGTCGGGCGGCGAGACCGCGGCGGCGTCGGCGACAGCCGGCTCCGCGATGGCGGGCGCGTCCCCGGCTCCGGCGGACGGTTCGCCCGGTCGGAGCCCCGAGGACGACTCCGCGAACCGGGCCATCGACCAGATGTTCGACCGGCTCGGCCAGCGCGACGACGAACTCGACGAGGTGCAGGCTGCGGTCGACGAGCTCGCCGACCGTGTCGAGGCACTCCGCGACGAGGCCGCCCTCGCGACGGACCTCGAAGACGTGGCCGACAGGCTCGACGATGTCGCGACCGGCCTCTCCGCGCTGGACGAGACCGCGGCCACTGCAGCCGACCTCTCCGCGCTGGCCGGGCGCGTGGACGAGCTCTCGACGCAGCTCGACGAGGCGAACGACAGCATCGACGACGCGGTCGACCGGGTCGGCGACCTCGAACGGCGGACGAACCTGAACGGCTCGCTGCTGGAGGACCTCCGCGGCGAGCTCGACGGGACCGCCGCGGACCTCTCCGCGCTGGCCGACCGGCTCGCCGACCTCGACGAGCGTTCCGTAGACACGGATACCCACGCAGCCCTCGAATCACGCGTCGACGAGGTCGCGACGGATCTGGAGGAGCTGGGGAGCGAGGTCGACACAGTCGCCGACGAGCTCGCGGAGCTTCGGTTGGACCTGACCACCGACCTCGCCGCCGTCGAGGAGGCGCTCGACGCGACCGGCGACGACCTCGCCGCACTGCGCGAGGAGAGCGCCGCCGCCGAGCGGGTCGACGCACTCTCGGAGCGGCTCGACGACGTGGCCGCCGACGTGGAAGCAGTCGAAGACGACGTCGCCGCCGTCGAGGCGAGCGTGGACGCCGTGGACGAGGACGTCTCGGCCCTCGGAGAGCGCGTCGACGACAGGCTCGCGGAGATCGGTTCCGACGTCGATTCGGTCGACTCCCGGGTCGCTGACGTCGACGGGCGCGTCGAGGAGCTCGATTCGGGCCACGACGAGCTGGCGGGACGAGTCGACGGCCTCGCAGACCGGGTGGACGATGTCGCCGACCGCGACGCGCCGAGCACCGAGGACCTCGCCGCGCTCCGGGCCGGCGTGAGCGACCAGCACGACGCCGTCGACGAGGTGCGGTCGACACTCTCGGACGTCCGTGCCGACACCGACGACGTTGACGAACGTGTCGAGACCGTAGTCGGTGATGTCGAATCAGTCGCCGACGAGGTGGAGCGGGTCGATGCCGAGTCGGCCGATGCGACGGCCCACGAGTCGCTGGCCGGGCGGGTCGCCGACGTGGAGGACCGCGTGGACGACCTCGCCGACGAGGTCGAGGACACGGGGGATGACGACCTGGCCGGGCACGTCGACGAGCTCGACACCCGGCTCGACGAGTTCGACGCGCTCTCGGACCGGCTGGACGCGCTCGAGGAACGGGTCGGGTCCGATGAGGCGGTCACGACCGGGGAGCCGGCAGGGACACCCCGGTCGTCCGCCGTCTCCGCGGGCATCGTCTCCGGGGCCGTCGCGGCGGGACTCGTCGGGCTGGCCGGTGCGGTCACGAACCCGATGGGCGGTGGGTTGTTCGGCCTCGCAATCGCCGTCGTGGTCGGCGTGGCCGCGCTGCTGCGCTAGTCGGCCGACCGCCTCAGTTCTGGGTCCGGCTGTACCGGGCCCGCTCTCTGTTCGTCGCCCGAGATCCGCTCCAGTTCTGGGTCGGCGTCCCGGCGCTGAGCGGCGTCGTCCGGGTCGACCATCTCGGTACCCCTCGACGTCCCCGATATCGTGCTTCTGGCGCGGCTCCTGTCCGATGGACCCCGGCCGTTCCTCGATGGCGAGGCAGTCGGTCGCGTCCTCGCGGGCCCGCGCTGCGACGTCCTTCGTCGCGTCGTGGGCCCGTGGGCCCCCGGTATCGAGTTCCGAGTGGAGTTCGCGGCGGCGGGTACGAAACTAGATGAGACAACTCCATACGGTATTTTTCGTGTTTCTCACCGACGGAACCGGGATTGCGTCATCGAGATCGGTGATGTAGTTCATAAATACCCCGGACATGTGCGGGCGAACTGATTTAGGGTCTATTTAATAAATGTTCATGCATGGCACGGGGTACCAGTAATCGCAAGCAGCGCACCAACAATAAAGGGGAGTCGAGTGGGTTCGGGTCCCGTCGTAACTTCCTTCGAGCCACGGCCGGGGCGAGTGCCCTCGGACTGGCAGGCTGTCTCGACAACATCGGTGGTGGTGGAGGCGGCTCGGAAACAGTCACCTACGGCGTCGTCAGTCCGATGTCCGGCGCGTACAGCAGTCTCGCACCCGGCCAGCGCAACGGCGCGAAACTCGCCATCCGGACCCTGCAGGAGGACGACGACTTCGACTTCGACATCGAGGGGGTCTACGCGGACGGCCAGACGGAGGACACAGCCTCGGTGCAGGCCGCCGAGCGGCTCGTCCAGGAGGACGGCGCGAACTTCATCATGGGGAACATCTCCAGCTCCGTCGCGCTGGCCATGAACGAGTTCGCCGCCGATGAACAGGTCATCTACAACCCGGGGGCGGCCGCGGTCCCCATCACGGGTGCGAACTGCAACGATTACGTCTTCCGGACCGAGACGAACACGGCACAGATCGCAGAGGCCGTCTCGGAGTACACGGTCAACAACCTCGGGACGGACGTCTGGTTCCACATCGCGGACTACGCGTACGGGACCTCGGTCCAGAACCGGGTGACCCAGCGGATGGAGGAGGCGAACTCGGACCTGAACGTCGTCGGGAGCACGGCCTCGCAGCTCGGTTCCTCGAACTTCGACACGTACATCTCCGAGATCGACAACTCCGACGCCGAGGTGGTGGTCATCGGCATGACCGGCGGCGACCTCATCAACTTCACCGCACAGGCCGTCGAGGCCGGCATCACCGAGGACAAGGACATCATGGCCCCCACGATGACGTTCCAGGTCGTCCGGGGCGCGCTCGGGTCGGCCGCGTACGGGCTGTACGGTGGTGTCCGCTACATCGCCGACCTCGACAACCCCGCGAACAACACGTTCCGCGAGGCGTACATGGACATGGAGGAGAACGAGTCCGGCGCGCCGCCGGACAACTTCGCCCGCGTCGGGTACCAGTCCATCATGATGACCGCGGAGGGCATCAAGGAGGCCGGTTCGACCAACGTCGACGACGTCATCGACGCGCTGGAGGGGCTGGAGATGGACTCCATCCTCGGCACCAACCAGTTCCGGGCCTGCGACCACCAGGCGCTCAACCCGACGTGGATGGGCCAGTGTGTCGAACCGGACTCCGGCGAGATGGCGGACGTCGAGCTGCTCTCGAAGGTCGAGGGCCCCGACGCGATGATCCCCTGCGAGGAGACCGAGTGCTCACTGTAAGATGTTAGACCTGCCCCTGGTCACGGCCGGTGCCACACTCGACCAGCTCATCAACGGGCTCACGGTCGGGATGGTGTACGTCCTCCTCGCAGCCGGGCTGTCCATCATCTTCGGCGTGATGGACGTCATCAACTTCGCCCACGGCGAGCTGCTAGCCCTGGGTGCGTACTTCGGTGTCGCCATCACGACAGCCGGTGTGGGCAACTTCTGGATCGCGCTGCTCGTCGCACCGCTCGCGGTGGCGGTGCTCGGGGCCGGGATGGAACGACTGACCATCCGCCCGCTGTACGGCAGGGACCCGCTGTACCACATCCTGCTGACGTTCGGGTTGGTGCTCATCTTCGTCGACGCCATCGAGCTCGTGTGGGGCACACAGCCTCTCGGGACGCTCGACGTCGGCGCGCTCGCCGGCACGATCACCGTACTCGGCTTCCAGAAGACGCTGTACAGCTACTTCGTCATCGTCGCCGGGTCAGCCGTCGCCCTCGGTTCGTGGCTCGTCCTCGAACGAACCCGGTTCGGGCTCGTCGTCCGCGCCGGGTCGATGGACCGCGAGATGGTCCGTCACCTCGGCATCGACATCGACCGCTACTACACGCTCGTCTTCGCGTTCGGGGCGTTCCTCGCCGCCTTCGGTGGCGTCATCCTCGCCGGCCGGCAGTCGGTCGGACCGGGGATGGGTGGCTCCGTCATCATCCCGGCGTTCATCGTCGTGGTGCTCGGCGGCCTCGGGAGCTTCCGCGGCGCGGTCGTCGGCGGCTTGCTCGTCGGCGTCGTGGAGGTGTTCGTGCAGTGGCAGCTCCCGTTCCTCTCGGGGCTCGTCGTGTTCATGCTGATGATCGGCGTCCTGCTCGTCCGGCCGCAGGGGCTGTTCGGCAGTCCGGAGTGGCACGACCCCGGCGAAGGGGGTGAACTGCTCACGGCCGCCGGGAGCGGCGTGTTGACCGGGAGACAGCGGCGGCTCATCGGGCTGGGGGTGGTCGCGTTGCTGCTCGTCGCCCCGCTCGGTATCGGGGTCCTCTACGGCCCGTTCTACGTGAACACCATCGTGGTCGACATCCTCATCTGGGCGCTGTTCGCGCTCAGCCTCGACCTCGTGATGGGCTACACCGGCCTCGTCTCGCTGGGGCACGTGCTGTTCTACGGCCTCGGTGCGTACGCGACGGTGCTGTTCGCGCTGTACCTGGTGCCCTCGATATGGCTCGCGCTGCTGGCCGGCATCGTCGTCGCGGCGCTCATCGCGTGGGTCGTCGGCTACCTCTCGATCCGGGTCTCGGGGGTGTACTTCTCGATGATCACGCTCGCGTTCGCCGAACTGTTCGCCAGCCTGTCGCTGAAGATGCCCGGGCTTCGCACCGAACTCAACCCGACGCTCGACTCGCTCGGCCTGCCGACGATTCCGCCGCTGAGCAACGGCGAGGACGGCATCGGTGCCGAGGCGTTCCACTACGGCATCTCGTCCGGCCCGGAGTTCGGCGACGTCTCCCTGCTCGGGGAGATACACCTGTACTACTACGTCATCGTCGCGCTCGTGATCGGCTCGTACCTCGTCTCCCGGCGGCTCATCGACGCGCCGTTCGGGAGCGTGCTGCAGGCCATCCGCGAGTCCGAACAGCGCGCGTCGTTCCTCGGCTACGACACGACCGCGTACAAGCGCCGTGCGTTCGTCATCAGCGGCGCGCTCGCGGGGCTGGCCGGGGGACTGCGTGCGACCCAGAACCTCGGGCGCGCCTCGCCCGGCTTCCTCGACTGGCTGCTGTCGGGCGAGGTCATCGTCATGACCCTGCTCGGCGGGATGGGCACGCTGTACGGCCCGATGGTCGGCGCGGCTGGCTACCTCTCGCTGGAGGAACTGCTGCTCGGCGTCGGCGTCGAGCAGTGGCAGGGCGTGCTCGGCATCGTGTTCGTCCTGTTCGTCATCTTCGTCCCGCGTGGCATCGTCTCGATCCCGTCGCTGGTGAAACAGCGGGTCGACGCCTCGTCGGAGGCACCGCCCGAGGGTGAACCCACGGAGGTGTCCGACTGATGGCGACCGCAGACGACGCCACGACGACGTTCGGCACCGGCGAGGTGGTGCTCGAGACGAACGGCCTGACCCGTCGCTTCGGCGAACTCACCGCCGTCGACGACCTCGACATCGAGGTCGAGCGCGGCGAATTCCGGAGCATCATCGGCCCGAACGGGGCGGGCAAGACGACCCTGTTCAACCTCATCTCGGGGGCACTGCTCCCGAGCGAGGGCTCCGTCATCTTCGACGGCGAGGACGTCTCGCACCTGCGCCCACACGAACGGGTCCACCGCGGCATCGGGCGCTCGTTCCAGATCACGAACGTCTTCGGCGGACTGACCGTACGCGAGAACGTCAGACTCGCCGCGCAGGCGGTGCTCCGGGAGCGCTCGCCGGTCGACAACGCGTTCCGGCACAAGGACTCGTTCGACGACCTGAACGGACGGACCGACGACGTGCTCTCCCGCATCGGGCTCGGCGAACGCGGCCACGAGCAGGCCAGCACGCTGGCCTACGGCGACCGTCGCCGGCTCGAGATCGGCCTCGTACTCGCGACCGACCCACAGCTCGTCATGCTCGACGAGCCGACCGCCGGCATGAGCGCCGATGAGACACGCGAGACGATGGAGCTCATCGGCGAGGTGCTCGGCGACCGGACGGTGCTGCTCATCGAACACGACATCGAACTCGTCATGAACGCGTCCGACCGCATCACGGTGCTGAACCGCGGGGAAGAGCTGGCGACCGGGCCGCCGGCGGCCGTCGCCGACAACGAGCAGGTCCAGCAGGCCTACCTCGGTGGTGGTGTGCTGTGAGCCTGCTCGAACTGGAGGACGTCCACGCGGGCTACGGCGAGACGGAGGTGCTCTCCGGCGTCACGATGGACGTCGAGGAGGGCGAGGTCGTCACGCTCGTCGGCCGCAACGGCGTCGGCAAGACGACGACGCTGCGGAGCATCGTCGGCGTGGTCGAACCGACCGCCGGCGAGATCCGGTTCCACGGCGAGGACATCACCGGCTCGCCGTCGGAGGCGGTCGCGCGGGACGGCATCGGGTTCGTCCCCGAGGAGCGCCGGGTGTTCCCCGGCCTCACCGTCACGGAGAACCTGAAGATGGGCCGCTTCGGCGGGGCGGACACCGCCCACCGCCGGAGCGTCGAGGACATCTGGGAGCTCGACGCCTTCGAGAACCTCCGTGAGCGCAAGGACAGCCGGGGCACCGACCTCTCCGGCGGCGAACAGCAGATGCTCGCCATCGCACGGGCGCTGGTCGCCGGAGCGGACCTGCTGCTGCTCGACGAGCCGACGGAGGGGCTCGCCCCCATCATCGTCGAGCGCGTCGCAGATCTCGTCACGGAGCTCAACGAGGAGGGTATCACGGTCCTGCTCGTCGAGCAGAACGTCGCGGTGGCCTCGGCACTGGCCGACCGCGTCTACATCCTCGACAAGGGCGAGATCGTCTACGAGGGGACGCCCGAGGAGCTGGACGCGAACGAGGAGGTCCGCGACAGACACCTCGGCGTCAGCATGTGACCCTCACACCAAATCTTACGGTACAGCGCGCGAAACGACCGATCGAACGTCCGCAGTCACGACAACGACGTCACCACACATGACATACAACGACATCGAAACCGCGTCACGCGACGAACTCACCGAACTGCAGAACGAACGGCTCCAGCAGACCGTCCAGCACGTCTACGATAACGTGCCGTGGTACCGGGAGACCTTCGAGGAGGCGGGCATCGCCCCCGAGGACATCGAGAGCGTCGACGACATCTCGAAGCTCCCGTTCACCACGAAGGAGGACATCCGCGACAACTACCCGGACGACCTGTTCGCGGTGGACCACAGCGAGCTCCGGCGCGTCCACGCCTCCTCCGGCACGACGGGCAAGCCGAAGATCGTCGCCTACACCGAGGACGACCTCGGGGTCTGGCACGAGGTCATGGCCCGCTCGCTGTACGCGGCGGGCGTCCGCGAGGGCGACATGGTCCAGAACTCCTACGGCTACGGGCTGTTCACGGGCGGTCTCGGCTTCCACGACGGCGTCGAGGAGCTCGGAGCCTGCGTCATCCCGACGGGCGGCGGCAACACGGCCCGCCAGCTCGACATGCTCCAGGACATGGAGTCCGACGTGCTCTCGTGTACCCCGTCGTACTGCCTCTACCTCGCGGAGTACGCCGAGGAGCATGACATCGACATCAAGGACCTCCCGCTCGAGCGCGTCGTCATCGGTGCGGAGCCGTTCACGGACCCGATGCGCGAGGAGATCGAGGAGGCGCTCGACGTGACCGCCGTGGACGTCTACGGCCTCTCCGAGATCATCGGTCCGGGTGTCTCCATCGAGTGCGAGGAGGCACAGGACGGCCTGCACCTCTGGGAGGACCACTTCTACCCGGAGATCGTCGACCCGCAGACCGGCGAGGTGCTCGACGAGGGCGAGGAGGGCGAGCTGGTCGTCACGTCGCTCACGAAGCAGGCGTTCCCGATGATCCGCTACCGCACCGGCGACATGACCCGCCTGAACTACGAGGAGTGCGAGTGTGGCCGCACCATCGTCCGGATGGACAACATCACCGGGCGGGCGGACGACCTGCTCATCGTCCGCGGCGTCAACGTCTACCCGAGCCAGATCGAGGAGGTCATGGTCGACATGGCCGACGTCGCGCCGTACTACCGCATCGACCTCTACCGCGAGGGCTCTCTCGACACGATGGAGCTGACCGTCGAGCACGACGAGTCCTACGACGGCACCCACGAGGAGCTCGAACGTGACATCGAGAGCAAGCTCAAGGACGTCCTCGACGTGAAGCCCGACGAGATCGAGGTCGTCGGCCCGGGCGTCATCGAGCGCACCGAGGTCGGGAAGGTCAAGCGCGTCTTCGACCACAGGGAGGAGGAGTAGAACCGCGCCCCGTTCGAGGATACTTTCTTGCGGTCGTCTCACGTCCGGTGAGCCATGCGACGGACACACGTCTCCTCCGGCACGGAGTGGGAATCGACGGTCGGCTACTCGCGGGCGGTCAGGGTCGGCGACCGGGTCGTCGTCTCCGGAACCACCGCGACTGATGCCGAGGGCGACATCGTCGGCGAGGGCGACCCGCACGCCCAGGCGATGCGGGCGTTCCGGAACGTCGAGTCGGCGCTGAAAGAGGCGGACGCCGAGCTCTCGGACGTGGTCCGGACACGGATGTTCGTCGCGGACGCCGACGACTGGGAGCAGGTCGGCAGCGCCCACGGCGAGTTCTTCGCCGACGTGCGGCCAGCGGCGACGATGGTCGAGGTGGCGGGCTTCGTCGACGACGCGATGCTGGTCGAGGTGGAGGCGGAAGCCGTCGTGACTGGGTGAGGTCGGTTCAGTCCACGAAGCGGTACACGCGACCCCGGAAGGTCGCGACCCGCTCGCCGTCGGCGGTGACGGGGATCTGGTACTCCGCGGTCCGGCCGGCCATGTGCGATTCCCGGGCCTCGGCGCGGAGCGTGTCGCCGACCTCGACGGCGTCGAGGTAGCTCATGTTGGTCTCGAGCGCCACCGCCGTCGTGCCGTGGGAGTTCGACGCGGCGGCGAAGGCGGCGTCGGCGAGCGAGTACACCGCGCCGCCGTGGGGCGTCCCGTGGAAGTTCAGCATGTCCTCGGCGATGGTCAGCTCCAGTGTCGCGGTGCCGGGGCCGAGGTCGACGAGTTCGATGCCGAGCTTCTCGCAGTACGGGTCGGACTCGATGCGCTCGCGCACCTCCGACGGGATATCGTCCTCGGCGGCGTCGTCGCTCATGCGCTGGTCACCTCCTCGACGCGGCCGCCGTTGACGAACAGCTCCTCGGGCGGGTCGCGGCCCTCGGGGTAGTCCTCGTGGTACTCCATCAGCTGGAACAGGGTGCCGGTCGGGTTGGCCGGCGAGACGAACGCCTCCGTCCAGGTGTCGAACTCGGCGCGGTCGACGACGCGGAGCCCCTCGGCCTCAAGCGAGTCCGCGACGGCGTCGAGATCCGCCACCTCGAGCGTGACGTGGTGCAGCCCCGGCCCGTTCTCGGCGAGGAACGTCGTGAGGAAACTGTCGTCCTCGATGGGCTCGATGAGCTCGACCCGCGAGGCGTCGCCGAGGCGGTAGTACACCCAGCGGAAGCGGTCCTCGACGGTCTCGTCGTTCATCTTCTCGCAGCCGAGCGCGAGCAGGACGGGTTCGGCGTCGGCCACCGATTCGACGGCGATGCCGACGTGGTCGACCCGGATGGGCACGTCGTGGGTCATGTGGTCGGGACACACGTACGACGGCGACAAACCAATTCGGGTGTCGGCAGGCGTTCCGGTCAGTCCAGCCAGTCCCGAAGCACCGCACCGAAACCGGCCGCGCCGATGCAGAACGAGACGATGCCGCCGATACCGGTCAGCACGAGCAGGCCGTTGAGCCCCGCCGCGACGAGCAGTGGGACGAGCCACTCGTCGGGGGCTGGCTTGACGAGTCGCTCCGCGATGGCGAGGTAGCCGATGGTCGCGCCGACCGCCCAGACGAGGCTCGCGAGGAGGGCGAGCGGGATGGCGAGTACGATGCCGATGATGGTGACGGCGAGCAGGACGGTGACGACGACGAGCGCGAGGAGGAGCACGAGCCCGTAGACGAACGACCCGACGACGTCCTCACGGACCGTCTCCATCTTCCGACGCGTGTAGTCCGGGGCGAGCGCGATCATTATGGCCCCGACGACGAGCGTCGTCAGGAACGCCGAACCCGCCGAACTACCGAGGTTGACGGCCACGTCGAGACCACCCGGGTCGGGGTCGAACCCAGGCTGGAGGACGACGTGGTTCACGGCTGGTATCATACCTGGTACACGTCGCCAGACCGGAAAAAAGCTTCCAGTCGGGCACCCGTCCGCGACCGTGAGAAATGCCAGCAGGGGCCGGGGCACGCCCGTAGTTTGATATGCCTACTGGCGGTAGCATGCGCCATGTACGAACGCTCGTTCATGGAGGGAACGCGTGGGACACAGGCGGTCGACTGGGAGGAACGAATCGACGTGAAGCGGCTCCGCGAGGAGCGCTACGCGAAGGCGCTCGCACGGCTGGAGGACTCCGAGATGGGCTCGATGCTGCTCGTCTCGGACCCGAACATCCGCTACGTCACCGGGCTGGCGATGACCGGCGGCTCCGGCGCGGACCACTACACCCTGCTCACCGAGGACGGCGACATCGTCCACTGGGACACCGCCGACCACGCGAGCAACCAGCGGTTCAACTGCCCGTGGCTCGACGACATCCGGTACGCCTGCCCCGGCCTGGGCAACGTCCCGCGGGCCTCGGGTCGTGACTCCGCCCGCAGCTGGCTCAAGCAGAAGATGGCCGACCTCGTCTACGAGGCGATGGAGGAGTACGGCGTCCACAAGGAGCCGATGGGGCTGGACGTCGGCAACATGGGCCTCGTCGACGCGTTCGAGAACAACGGCGTCGAGGTGCGCACGAAGGACTGCGTCGACCTGATGCACGACGCCCGGAAGATCAAGACCGACGACGAGATCGAGTGCCTGCGGATGGTCGCGGCCATCTGCGAGGCGGGCTTCCAGCAGATCGTCGAGAACGCCGCGCCGGGCAAGCGCGAGTCCGAGGTCTGGGGAGACGCGGTGCGCGAGATCTGGCGTCACGGCGCGATGGCCCAGGGCGGCTACGTCACGTCCGGCCCGAACACCTGGCCGAAGCACCAGGCGAACACGACCGACCGGATGATGCGCCCGGGCGACATCGTCTACGCCGACTTCTACAACATCGGCTACCTCGGCTACCGGTCGTGCTACTACCGGACGTTCTCCCTGGGCGAGCCGACGCAGGCCCAGCAGGACGCCTACGAGACCGCGGTGGACAACCTCTACGACGTGCTCGACCGCATCGAGCCCGGCGCGACGACCGACGAGATCTGCAAGGGCTTCCCCGACATGGAGGGCGAGCACGCCGACTGGTACGGCGCGACCGACCACTGGCAGATGACGACGAACCACTGGGCCCACGGGCTGGGCCTCCAGCTCTACGAGGTGCCGCTCATCTGGCGCGGCCTCTCGCCGGAGCACCCCATCGAGATCGAGGAGGGGATGACGATGGCCGTCGAGACGATGGAGCCGGCGGACCGCCAGGGCGTCCGCGTCGAGGAGATGGTCGTCGTCCGCGAGGACGGCGTCGAGATCCTGAGCCAGTGGCCCGTCGAGGAGATAACCCGCATCGACTACTGACTACAGCAGTTTCAGGTAGATGTTCTCGTCGTGCGGCTCGCCGCCGATGGTCGTCGTCGCGCGCTGGACGAGCTCGAAGCCGAGCGACCGGTAGAACTCGTTGCCCGGCTCGTTCGCCGCGAGCACCATCGCCTCGACGCGCTCGACGCCGCGCGTGTCGAAGTCGTCGATGGCGTACTCGACGAGCGAGCGCCCGATTCCGTCGCCCCGGTTGTCGGGGTCGACGTACACCCGAAGCAGCGTCCCGGTGTCGTCGTCGACGACCCCGTGGAGGAAGCCGACGGCCGGCCCCGCACGGTCCTCGTCGGCCTCCTCGTCGATGGCGACGATGAGCGCCGTGTCGGCGGCCACCGCGTCGAGCTCCAGCTGGTCGGCGTCGTACCAGTCGTGGACCGCCTCGCGGGCCGTCTCTCGTGTGAGGATGTCGGGATAGTCCTGCTCCCAGGACCGCTCCGCGACGCGCAGTATCTCCGGGACGTCGTCCGTGGTGGCGTGGCGGAACTCCATGGTGGCATATGACGCTGTCGTGGGGTATTACTGTTCCCCCGTCGGCGACGACCACTCACTCCGTGGCGTCGGCTCGCCAGCCCCGCGGCGAGTCGTTGAGTCGCTCGCAGCCGTCGTCGGTGACGACGACGAGGTCCTCGATGCGGACGCCGAACTCGTCCTCGAGGTAGATTCCCGGCTCGACCGAGAACACCATCCCCGGCTCCAGTTCCGTCCCGTTACCCTCGACGATGTACGGTGGCTCGTGCACGTCGAGGCCGACGCCGTGGCCGGTCCGATGGACGAACCCCTCGCCGTAGCCCGCGTCCTCGATGACCTCGCGGGCGGCGCGGTCGACGGACTCGGCGGTCGCGCCCGGTTCGACCGCCGCGACGCCCGCCTCCAGCGCCTCCTGGACCGTCCCGTGGACCTCTGCGAACCCCTCAGGTGGCTCGCCGGCGAACACGACGGTCCGGGTCTGGTCGCCCGGGTAGCCGTCGACGTACGCGCCGAAGTCCAGCACGACGGGGTCGCCCAGCTCTATCTCGCGGTCCTCGTGGGTGTGGTGGGGCATCGCCCCGTTCGGCCCCGACCCGGCGATGACGTCGAACGCGAGGGCGTCGCCGCTCGCGAGGAGCCGCGACTCGATCTCGGCGACGAGTTCGGACTCGGTCCAGCCGACGACCTCCTCGCCGAGGTCCCGCACCGCGATGCTCACCTCGTCCGCGAGTTCGCCGGCCCGGCGGAGGCAGTCGAGTTCGGCCTCGTCCTTCCGGATTCGAAGGTCGTCGAACACCGCGCTGGCCAGCCCGAACGTCGCGTCGGGCAGCGCACGTTCGAGGTCCTGCGTGAACAGCGCCCACATCGTGTCGTCGACGAGGACGTGGCCGTCGGCCGGGACGGCGAGGTCGGCGACGACCTCTTCGACGGCCGCCACCGGGTCCTCGCCGTCGCTCCACGTCCACACGTCCTCGACCCAGCTCTCGGCCCGGACCTGCGAGCCGTAGAGGGCCGGCACGAGGAAGACGGGGTCGCCCTCGCGGGGGACGAACAGGAACAGGTGGCGCTCCTGTGGCTCCTCGTCGAAGCCCGCCGCGTAGCAAAGGTTCCGGCTCGGGAACAGCACGGCGAGATCGCCGGCTCCGTCGCGGAGTCGCTGCTGGCAGGCCCGGGTCCGTCGCTCGAAGGCGGGGTCGGTCATGTGCGGGGATTGGATTCCGGGGGACAAGTAGGCCGGTGGGTTCGGGCGAGCCGACCGAGTCGGGCGTTCGCACACCACGTGCTGGCCGGCTCACTGCCGATTGCCGAACCATTTTCACGTCGCCGAGGGAATTCAACAGGCATGAAACTCGGTACGGGACTGTTCACCTGCCAGCGCCGTCCTGACGACGACCGTTCGACCACGGAGATCTACGACGAGATGCTCGAACTCGCGGCAACCGCAGACGACGCGGGCCTCGACAGCATCTGGGTGTCCGAACACCACTTCACCGAGGACGAGTACCTGCCGGGGACGATGCCGTCGCTTTCGGCCATCGCGGCGGAGACCGAGCAGATAGAGCTCGGCACCTGCATCGCGCTCGCGCCGCTGTACGACGGCGTCCGCCTCGCGGAGGACACCGCGACGCTCGACCACATCTCGCACGACCGGACGACGCTCGGGCTGGCCATCGGCTCGAACCCGGGCGAGTTCGAGGCCTTCGGCGTGCCGCAGGACGAGCGCGTCGAGCGGCTCGACGACCAGGTGAAGCTCCTGCGCGCGGCGTGGTCCGAGGGGCCGCTCGACTACGACGCCGAGTTCCACGACATCGACCCGGACGTGTCGGTGACGCCGAAGCCCGTCGACAACGACGTCCCCATCATGCTCGGCGGCGGGGCCAAACCGGCGGTGCGCCGGGCCGCCCGGACAGCCGACGCGTGGTGTGCGCCCTCGAAGCTCTCCATCGGCGGCCTGAAGAAGCGCATCGAGGACATCCGCAACGTCCGCGAGGAGGAGGAGATCGACGGCGACTTCGACTTCTACGTCATCCGGCACGGGTTCCTCGGCGACTCCCGCGAGGACGCATGGGAGACGATGAAGCCCGGCTACTTCTACATCCAGCGCCGGTACGCTGAGCTCTTCTCGGGCGAGGAAGTGGAGGAACTGCCCGAGGAGCGCAAGGCCGAACTGAAGAAGCAGGCCATCTTCGGCACGCCCGAGCAGGTCGTCTCGGACCTCGAACGCTACCGCGACGCGCTCGGCGACGACGTCCACGTCATCTTCCGCACCTACCACCCCGGCATCGGCACGGAGACGATGTCGGAGTGCATCGAGCGTCTCGGCAGCGAGGTCGCGCCGGAACTGCGCTGAACGACCGGGGAGGCGGCCGCCTCAGGCCGACTCGGGCACCACGAACCCGAAGTCGTACTCACCCGTTCTCGCCTCGTCGAGCACCGTCTCGACGAGTTCGGTCTTCCCGCGCGAGTACTCGCCGAGGTCGTCGGTCTCGCCGGCCAGCCGTCGCTTCACGGACTCGTACTCGGCCCGGAGGTCGTCGCGCTCGCGGAGGACGTCCCGGGTCACGACGCTGACCTTCCAGCCGTCGCTGGACTCGGCGAAGACGTGGACGTTGAACCGCTGACCACCGTGGCGGCGGGGCACGACGTTCCAGCCGTCGTGGTTGTCGTACCGGGTGCCGCCGAGGCGGTCCACGATGGCTCTTGCCACCTCGCGGACCGCGCCGTCTGCGACGACGACGTCCAGGTCAACGATGTCCTTCGCGGCGAGGTCGAGGACCGCGGTCGAGCCGACGTGCTCGACGCGACCGATGCTGTCGTCGAGGCCGGCCGCGGCGAGCGCGTCGTGCACCCGACCGCGTTCGGCCTCGTATCGTTCGACCCACGTCCCGTGACGCGAGTCGACGAGTTCGATGGGGTCGTCGTGGAGGTCGACCATTGGTAGGCGGAATCGAGCGAGTCACTTGAAACTCCGTGTTCCGTGCCACCGTTCGACATCCACCATCGCTACAACGTTGCGGCGTCAAGCACCTGCATGGGTTTCCACACGTTCCCAATCGACCGCGCCGACGCACTGGAGGACCCCTCCCGCTACCGCTACTGTTCCCGGGAGGAGCTGGTCGCCGCCCTCGCGCTGGACGGCGGCGAGACCGTCGCCGACCTCGGTTCGGGCACCGGCTTCTACACCGACGACGTGGCACCGTTCGCCGCCCAGGTGTACGCGGTGGACGTGCAGGCGGAGATGCACGAGCTGTACCGCGAGAAGGGGATGCCGGAGAACGTCGAACCGGTGACCGCGCCCGTCGACGACCTGCCGCTCGATGACGGTGCACTCGACGCCGCGTTCTCGACGATGACGTACCACGAGTTCGCCGGCGAGGGCGCGCTCGAGGAACTGCATCGGGTGCTCGTGCCGGGCGGTCGACTCGTCACCGTGGACTGGACCGGGTCGGGCGAGGGTGAGTCGGGACCGCCCCGCGAGGAGCGCTTCGACGCCGCCGACGCGGTCGCACACCACGAGGAGGCGGGGTTCACGGTCGAGCGGGCGGACGAGCGTCCCGAGACGATGCTCCTCGCTGCGACCGGGAACTGAACGTTCGTCCAATCCTCTGACTAGGATGTGTTTAAGGTGTACCCCATACGAGGGATGAGTATGTGCTTGTCACGGGACAACGCTTAATTGTGTGGGTATGTACCACACTACCAGGATGGTACGAACCGACCCATACACACCGACCCGGGCCGAGTACGAGTGCGTCCGCTGTGGCGCGCGAGTCGACTCGGCCAGCGCGACCTGCGACAAGCCGCTCTGTGACGGCGAAGTCCGCAACGTCGCCGTCTCACGGGAGTAGTACGGCAGCCCCGAGGCTGCCCCCAACCCGCCAGCACCGGTCGATTTCGTTCCCGCGGCTCCGCCCGAACCGCGGTCGCGTTCGAGACGACTCCGAGACCTCTCGGGAAAGATTTAGATACGGCGGCCATCAAGTCAGCGTATGGATACGACGGACGATACAGGCTGGTCGACCGCCGACAGAGTCGCCGGACTCCTCGCACTGGTGCTCGCGGCCGGCTACGTCCTCTCGCCGATCCAGACCGCGGTCGCGATGGTCTGGTCGGCCGTTCTGGGCCCGTTCACCGTGATACTCCCGTTCTCCGTCCTCGTGCTGCTGCTCGCGGGGACGAACGGCGTCTTCACCGCCCTCCTCCAGGCGAAGCTCCGGGACTCGGACCGGGTCGAACGGCTCCAGGGCCGCATCGAGGAGCTCCAGGCACGACAGCGGGAGGCACGCGAGGCGGACGACCTGTCGGTCGACGACCTCGACGACGAACAGCTGGAACTGAACCGGACGATGCTCGCGATGCTGAAGGCGAACTTCAGACCGCTCGTCTGGAGCATGCTCGTCACGATCCCGACGTTCCTCTGGCTGCGCTGGGTGTTCCTCGCGCCCGCAGCCGGCATCGCACCGGCGATGGTGTTCGTCCCGCTGGTCGGCCAGCTGTCGTGGACCGCGACCGTGATCGGGCCGGTCAAGCTGTGGCTGGCGTGGTACTTCGGCGCGTCGCTCTCCACCGGGTTCGTCGCCCGCCGTGTGGTCCGGCGTGTCGGCGTCGGCCAGTGAGTCAGAAGTCCGGGAGGTCCTCGGGCGGCTCGTAGTCGGCCTCCCAGTCGATGTACTCCGTTTTCAGCACGTCACAGACCACCTGCCCGAGCTCGGTCAGCCCGGCGTTGATGGCCGAGACCGTGCCCCACGAGTCGAGCCCCGGGTGGTACGTCCGCTCCTTCCAGTCCTCCGGGATCCCCGGGGCGTGGTAGCCGACGCGGTCCGCGAAGTCGTCCCAGAAGAAGTCGAACTCCGCGAACAGCTCCATCTCGCCGGCGATGCGGAACTCCTCCTCGGTCATGTCGGCGTCCTCTGCCCACTCGTTGAACGCACGTTCCCACGCGCCGTCGTGCATGAACTCCTCCAGCTCCTCGCGTCGGTAGTCAGCGTCGGCGGCGACCGAAGCGTCCCCGTACTCGTTCGGGTCGACGTACTCGAGTTCGGGTGGCGCAGGTGCGTCGACGTCAAGTCCCATGCCGGGAGGTACGCGCCGCCGGCCGATAAGGGTACAGGTCCGGGGACGCGGTGCTGACGGCCGTCTCGGAGCGTCCCGTCGTCCGCGGCCTCCCGGACCGCTGCAGCCCGGTCGGGGGAGCGAGTGGGCCGTCGCTCAGCTCCTCGTCAGCGCGTAGAACACGACCGCGAGCCCGACGACGTCGACCACCTGACGGAGGATTGAGAGCCCGAGGTCGAGCTCCTGGCTGGTCCCACCGGGGAGCAGGAGCAGGAAGTGGACCGTCCCGAGCAGCGCGATGCCGACGGCGAGTGCGCGCATCGCCCGGCTCCCGTTCCGGAGGTACCCGCGGTACGCCTGGTAGACGACGAGGAGGCTGACGACGACGCCGACGGCCGCGACCGCCGAGCGCACGAGGAGCGGGTCCATCATCGCGACACCCCCTGCTCGCGGTCGTCGTGGCGGTCGGGTCTGGATGTGGTCGGTCCGGTCATGGTCAGTCACCCGCGTAGATGGCGTACAGCACGATGCAGAGCCCCGCGAGACGCGCTGTGGCGGCGACGGTGCTCGTCGTCTCGGCGGAGTACCGGAGCGTCGACAGCACGATGTTCAGCACCTTCGGGACGGCGACGATGGTGAACAGGCCGGCGCTGAGCGCGAGGAGGCGCGTGCTGTGGGTGCGCTGGTAGGCCCGGTAGGCCCGGTACGCGATGACGCTCGCCAGCGCGACGGACGCGAAGACGCCGACGAACAGCGTCAGGACGAGTATCGTCGGCCCGCCGGTGGTGGTGACCCCTTGCATCTATCTCAGCTCCTCGAACAGGCTCGTGAACCGGTCCGCCGGGTCGGTCTGTCGCTCGATCTCTACCTCGAAGCCGTCGTCGCCGAGCTCGATGGTCACCCGCTCGAGGTTGGCGACGAACACCTCGTAGTGGTGCCCGTCGGGGTCGAGCTCTTGCTCTGACTCGACGAGGTCGTGCTCGCGGAGCCGGTCGATGCGACGGTAGATGGTGGGGGGAGACGCGTCGCATCGCTCCGCCAGCTCGGTGGCCGACATCGGCTCCGAGCTTGTGTTGACGAGGATCGCCCGGGCGTACTCGTCCTCGAGCAGCCCGGCGACGTCCACGAGCACCTCCTCGCTCATCTCGTCGGGTTTTCTCCGCGACCTCTTATAAAAGGAGCCAAACTTTCCGTTCCTGAAGCAGAACCAACGTTTATACAACGCGTGCGGGAGACGAACCGAACACGATGGCAGCTATCGAAACGAACGCCCTGACGAAACGATTCGGCGACGTCCTCGCCGTCGACGAGCTGGACCTCACGGTCCAGGAGGGGGAGATCTTCGGCTTCCTCGGCCCGAACGGTGCCGGCAAGTCGACGACGATCAACATGCTGCTCGACTTCCACCGCCCCTCCAGCGGCTCTGCGACCGTCCTCGGCTTCGACGCCCAGGACGAGATCGACGAGATCCGCGAGCGGGTCGGCGTCCTCCCCGAAGGCCTCGAGCTGTACGGCCGGCTCACCGCCCGCGAGCACCTCGAACTCTGCGTCGAGATGAAGGACGCACCCGACGACCCGTTGGACGTGCTCGAACGGGTCGGTCTCAGCGAGGAGGCCGACCGGAAGGCCGGCGGCTTCTCGACCGGGATGTCCCAGCGCCTCGCGCTCGGGATGGCGCTGGTCGGCGACCCGGAGCTCATCATCCTCGACGAGCCCTCCTCCGGGCTGGACCCCAACGGCATCCAGCACATGCGCGAGCTCCTCCGCGACGAGGCCGAAAGCGGCACGACCGTCTTCTTCTCGTCGCACATCCTCAGCGAGGTCGAGGCGGTCTGCGACCGCGTCGGCATCATGAGCCAGGGCGAACTCGTCACTGTCGACACTATCGACAACCTGCGCGAGCGCTCCGGCGACGCCGGCGAGGTCGAACTCACCGTCGAGACGGTGCCCGACGACCTCGGGCTGAAGGTGATGGACGACGTGAGCGACGTCCAGGTAGACGGCGACGAGATCCGCGCCTACTGCCACGACGGCGAGGCGAAGATGAACGTCATCCGCCACGTCGACCGCGCCGCGACCGTGACGAACGTCGTCGCCACCGAGACCTCGCTCGAGGAGCTGTTCAACAAGTACACCGGCGGCGGCCGGGACGGCCTCGACGAGGACGCCCGCGAGCTCGCCGAAGATCGCGAGCAGGCACAGGAGGTGCCCCAATGAGCCTGCAAGGCGTGGTCAAGAAGGACTTCCTCGACGTGCGTCGCGCGAAGCTCGTCTGGGGCGTCGGCCTGCTGTACACGCTGTTCACCGTCCTGTACTTCTACGGGGTCGGTTCGACCACCAACAGCACAGATCTCGGTTCCCAGTTGTACGGGCTGGCGGGGATCGGCATCCTCGTCATCCCGCTCATCGCACTCGTTTCGGCGTACCTCTCCGTGGCGGGTGAACGGGAGTCGGGGAGCCTGAAGTTCCTGCTCTCGTACCCGAACGACCGACTCGACGTCGTCCTCGGGAAGTTCATCGCACGGTCGGCCATCGTCAGCGGGGCTATCGTCGTCGCGTTCCTCGTCGGTCTCGGCCTCGGGTTCTACTACTTCGAGACGGTCGACCTGGCGACCTACGCCGGCTTCGTCGCGCTGACGCTCCTGTTCACGCTCGTGTACGTCGGCATCGCCGTCGGCCTCTCGGCGGCGACCGGTTCGCGCTCGCGCGCCATGGGCTCGGCCATCGGCGTCTGGTTCGTCCTCAACGTGTTCTGGAACTTCCTGCCCATCCAGCCGGCGACCATCGTCCAGTTCGTCGCCGACAAGCTGAGCGTCGACATCTCCGACGGCGTGCTGACGTTCATCGCGTCGCTCAGCCCGACGGCGGCGTACCTGAGCACTCTCGACCTCGTGCTCGCACGGAACCAGGCCACCGGGAAGGGGTTCGAGGGCTACAGCCAGCCGGACGTCTGGTTCCTCGACACCTGGGTGATGTTCGTCATCCTCGCGTTCTGGCTGGTCGTCCCGCTCGCGCTGGGCTACTGGCGGTTCCAGCGCGCCGACCTGGGCTGAGAACGGCTCACAGACCCACCGAACGCTTTTTCTGCCGTCCCTCGTCGGACGACCCATGCAGGAGTTCGTCACGCCGCCGCCCGTCGAACCCGGGGACAGGGTGGCCGTGGTCGCACCGGCGTCGAACGTCCCGTCCGAGTTCTCGTACGTCTACGAGCTCGGCCTCGACCGGATGCGCGAGCAGTTCGACCTCGAACCCGTCGAGTACCCGACGGCGACGAAGGACCCGGAGTGGCTCTCCGGGCATCCCGAGGAGCGCGCCCAGGACATCATGGACGCGTTCGCTGACCCCGACATCTCGGCGGTCATCGCGAACATCGGTGGGAACGACCAGCTCACGGTCCTCCCGCATCTCGAGCCCGACGTCCTCCGCGAGCACCCGACCCGCTTCTACGGCTGGTCGGACAACACGAACCTCACGTGCTACCTCTGGAACCAGGGTATCGTCTCCTACTACGGCGGCTCGACGCTGCTGGAGTACGCGATGGACGGGGGGATGTTCGACTACTCCGTCGAGTACATCGGCCGCGCGCTGTTCGACGAGTCCATCGGCGAGTGGGAGGAAGCGGACTGCTTCACGGACCAGGCGGGCGACTGGGAGGACCCGCGGAGCCTCCAGTACCCCCGGGATATCGAGCCGTCGGACGGCCGGACCTGGGCCGGTGGTGAGGAGGTTGCCGAGGGCCGCATCTGGGGCGGCTGCTTCGAGGTGCTCGACCAGTGGTTCGTCCACGACGAGTGGCTACCCGAGCCCGACGAGCTGCGGGGCTGCGTGTTCGCCATGGAGACCAGCGAGGAGCTCCCCCACCCCGGGATGGTGAAGGGCTGGCTCCAGGCGCTCGGCGAGGCGGGCTACCTGGCGGCCTTCGACGGCGTGCTCGTCGGCCGACCGACCGCGCGGAACCACACCCCGGCCGGCGATACGCCGGCCCACGAGCGGGAGACGTTCCGCGACCAGCACCGGCAGGTCGTCGAGTCGGTCCTCGCCGAGTACAACCCCGACGCGCCTGTCGTGCTGGACTGCGAGTTCGGCCACACCTACCCGACGTGTCCGCTCCCCATCGGCGGCGAGGTCCGCATCGACCCCGAGACGGAGACGCTGACGCTCCTGTAGGCCGATTCCGCAAGAAACTTCGATGGCGGCCAGCAACGACGGTAGTCCATGCCCTCCGACGACGACCCCACCGCGGGAGAGGCGTACGACGAACTGGCGGACTCCTACGCCGCGGACGTCCGCTCGAACGCCTACAACGCTCATCTGGAGTTCCCCGCCACGTCGTCGATGGTACCGGACGTCGAGGGGGCGCGGGTCCTCGACGCCGGCTGTGGTACCGGCGTCTACACCGAACTCCTGCTCGACCGCGGTGCCGAGGTCGTCGGCGTCGACGCCAGCGAGGCGATGCTCGCCCACGCCCGGGAGGCGGTCGGCGACCGCGCGGAGTTCTGGCAGGCCGACCTCGGCGAGCGGCTCGAGTTCCCCGGCGACTCGTTCGACGGCATCGTCAGCGCGCTCGCCCTCGGCTACGTCGCGGACTGGGAGGCGCTGTTCGCGGAGTTCGCCCGGGTCCTCCGGCCCGGTGGCTTCGTTGTGTTCTCGACGGGCCACCCCCTCGACCAGTTCCCGCTCGACGAGGGCGGGGAACCCGCCGACGCGGAGAACTACTTCGAGGTCGAGCGGCTGACGAAGGAGTGGGACGTGCCGGTGCCGTACTACCGGCGGCCGTTCTCGGCGGTCGTGAACCCCCTGCTGGAGAACGGGTTCCGGCTGGAGGCCGTCGTCGAACCGCAGCCGACCGAGGGGTTCCGGGAGCGGCTACCGGAGCGGTACGAGAAGGAGTCCCGGTACCCGGTGTTCCTCTGCGTGCGGGCGAGACTGGACTGACGCGGCGACCGACGGACCCTACTCCTCGCCGTCGACGGCGGCCTCGTACAGCTCCTCGCCGCGTTCGCTGTCGATGGTCAGCTCGGGCACCGGCGTCGGCTCGTCGTCCTCGTCGATGGCGACGAACACCATGTAGGACTCCGTGGTCAGCTCCGTCTCGCCCGTGTGGGGGTCCTCGCGGAACACCCGGACCCGGGTCTTCACGCTCGTCCGGCCCGCCTCGAACACGTACGCCCTGACGAGCGCGATGTCGGCCTGTGGGATGGGACGCCGGAAGTTCGTCTGGTCCATCCGGGCGGTGACACAGGTCTCACCGGCGAAGCGCATCGCCGCCATCGCGGCGACCTCGTCCATCCACTTCATGACGTTGCCACCGTGGGCAGCGCCGAGGTTGTTCGCGTCGTTCGGGTTGACGATGACGCGGTTCTCGACGTAGGTGTCGGTCAGGCTGGGCATGGGTGGTCGTTCCCGTCCCCGATGGAATAGCCTACCGGGTTCGATTCGGAGCGAGGTCTGGGGGCGATTCCAGAGGACGCTACTCAGGAGTTCGCGAACAGCGACGGGTCGCTCCGTCCGAACCGGGCCGACCGTTTCGGACACGGCGACCTCGGGGCACTTATCGCAGCAACGAGTCGGGCGATCCGCTGAGGCCCCACCGTTGACGCCGGTGCCGCAGAGCGTGTGACAGGGACGAACGCGCTCCGACAACAGTTTACCGTCCGAGTTAGAAGCGGGGGCAATGAGTGATTCAGCCGCCCCTCCGGCACCCGAACCCCCCGACCCGCCGGGAGACGGCGAGGGCTCGGTCACCGTGCTCGGGACGGCCCACGTGTCGGAGCGGAGCGTCGAGGAGGTCCGCGAGACCATCGCCGACGAGCGGCCGGACGTCGTCGCCGTCGAGCTCGACGAGGACCGCTACCGGCAGATGCGCGGGGAGACCCCCGACGACATCGAGCCACGCGACCTGCTCGAGGGCAACACCGTCTTCCAGTTCATCGCCTACTGGATGCTCTCGTACGTCCAGACCCGGATGGGCGAGAAGTTCGACATCGAGCCCGGCGCGGACATGCTCGCGGCCGTCGAGGCCGCCGAGGAGCACGGCCTGGGCGTCTCGCTGGTCGACCGCGACATCCAGGTGACCATCCAGCGGTTCTGGCGTCGGATGACCGCGCTGGAGAAGGTGAAGATGATGTCGGGGCTCATCTTCGGCGTCGCCGACGCGCTCGTCGTCGGCGTCACGGCCGGCCTGTTCCTGGGGCTGTTCCTCGGCCCCCTCGCGGGATTCGCCGTCCCGGCCGTCTTCGGCATCGGCACGACGACCGTCCAGTCCGTCGCCGGCGGCAGCCTCGTCGGCCTGCTCGCGGGCTACCTGCTCTGGGAGGGCGGGATGCGGACCATGCGCGAGGACCAGTCCATCGCCATCGGCGCGGTCGGCGGGTTGACCGTCGGTGCCGGTGTCGCAGCCAGCGGCATCACGGCACCGTACGTCGCGAACGTCCTCGGTGGCGGTCTCGGCGTCGCGTTCACCGCCGGCCTGCTCGGCGGCATCCTCGCGGGCGTCGGCGTCGGTGCCGTCCTCGGACTCGTTCTCGCCGTCGGAGGCTACGACGCCGACGAGGTCGAGGAGTACGAGGAGTTCGACATCGACGACCTCACCGACGGCGACGTCGTCACGGCGATGATGGAGGAGTTCCGCCGGTTCTCCCCCGGCGGCGCGCAGGCGCTCATCGACGAGCGCGACGCCTACATCGCCCACAACCTCGTCGCGCTGAAGAACCAGGGCTACTCCGTCGTCGCGGTCGTCGGTGCGGGCCACCGCGAGGGCATCGAACGCTACCTCGCCGACCCAGCCTCGCTCCCACCGATGGCGTCGCTGCAGGGGACCGAGAAGAAGCGCCGGTTCTCCATCATGAAGGCGTTCGTCTACCTGCTGACCGTCGGCTACGTCGCCTTCTTCTTCCTGCTCGTGATGGCCGGCGTGAACGACCTGTTCCTCCTGCAGCTCTTTGCGGCGTGGTTCCTCTACAACGGCATCTTCGCGTTCGGCCTCGCGAAGCTCGCCGGCGCGCGCTGGACGAGCGCGGGCGTCGGCGGCGCGATCGCGTGGCTCACCAGCCTCAACCCGGTGCTCGCGCCGGGCTGGTTCGCGGGCTACATGGAGCTCCGCAAGGACCCCGTCAACGTCGGCGACATCGCCACGCTCAACGAGATCCTCTCCGACGAGGAGAGCCCGCTGCTGGACGTGGTCCGCCGGATGTTCGACGTGCCGCTGTTCAAGCTCATCATGGTCGTCGCCGCGACGAACATCGGCAGCGTCATCGCGAGCTTCAGCTTCCCGGTCGTCGTCCTGCCGTGGCTCGCGCCCGACGAGATAGACACCGTCGACGAACTGATGAGCGTGCTCCTGCGTGGGGCCGAGAACAGCCTGGACATCATCGTGGGGCTGCTATGAGCACGTCGATGCGCGCCATCAAGGAGACGGAGCTTCGGGACCTCGCGGCAGCCTGGATCGCGCTCTCGGTCGCGTTCGCGCTGCTGTTCTTCCGCGGCGCGTTCCAGCCCGGATCGGTCTCCGCGGCCACGCTCCCGTTCGCCATCGTCGTCTGTGCAATCACCGCCGGCGTGGCGTTCCTGCTCCACGAGCTGGCGCACAAGTTCACCGCCCAGCGCTTCGGCTACCCGGCGGCATTCAAGGCCGACTACAACATGCTGCTGCTCGCCATCTTCAGCGCGATGGTCGGCTTCCTGTTCGCCGCTCCAGGAGCCGTCTACCACCCGCAGACGGGCGAGCGCGAGAGCGGGCTCATCGCGCTCGCCGGCCCGGCGACGAACGTCGCGCTGCTCGCGGTGTTCTACCCGCTGTTCCTCGTCGGTGGCGTCGTCGGCATCGTCGGCTACCTCGGCGTCTGGATCAACGCCTTCCTCGCGGGCTTCAACATGATCCCGTACGGCCCGCTCGACGGCAAGAAGGTCTGGAACTGGAGCAAGCCCGTCTTCGTCGTGAGCTTCCTCGTCTGTGGTTCGCTGGCGGCGGGTGCGTTCCTCGGATACCTGCCCTGAGCGGCGCTATCCCAAGGCCTTTACCGGCGAGACGAATCCGTGCGAGCATGTCGCCCTCCAGACCGTTCTTCGAGTCACCGTCCGGCGAACTCGACACCGGCCAGATACTGTACGAGGCCGTCCCGCTCGCGAAGCTCGTCGCCGCCGTCGGTGCGGTGGCGCTCGTCCCGTGGCTGTTGGGCTGGCTGGTGCTCGAGCTCGTCGTCCTCACCCCTGGCATCGGTGTCGTGTTCACGCTCGCGACGCAGTTCGTCCTCGCCGTCGGGACCGGGCTCGTGCTCATGTACGTCGTCGTCCGGGCGAACCAGCTCGCCGACGGGTAGTCCCTTCGACGACCAACCTACTTGTCGGTGCGCGCCGATTCACCGTCGATGGACGCAACTGCACTCGACTGGACCCCACCCGACGACTGGCGGCGGGTGGAGACGCTCGACGCCCACACCGGCGGCGAACCGCTGCGAATCGTGCTCGACGGCCTCCCCGAGCTCGAGGGCGAGACACTGCTGGCGAAGCGCCGGCACATGCGCGAGGAACTGGACGACTACCGTCGGCTGCTGATGCACGAGCCCCGTGGCCACGCCGACATGTACGGCGCGGTGCTGACGGAACCCACCGACGAGCGTGCCGACGTCGGCGTGCTGTTCACCCACAACGAGGGCTACAGCACGATGTGCGGGCACGGCATCGTCGCACTCGGCGTCGCGTTCGTCGAGGCCGGGCCGTGCGAGTCCGGCGACGAGATCGTGTTCGAGACGCCAGCGGGGCTGGTGACGGCGACGACCGAGGGGACGGTCGACGCCGATGGTCGGCAACGGGTCGCACAGGTCGCCTTCGAGAACGTCCCGTCGTTCGCCTACGCGCTGGACCGGACCGTGGCGGTGCCGGGCATCGGCGCGGTCGGCTACGACGTCGCGTTCGGCGGCGCGTTCTACGCGTACGTCGAGGCTGCCGATGCGGGTGTCGGACTCGGAAGCGGGGACGCGTCGGCGCTGGTCGACGCTGGACGCAGGATCAAGCAGGCGGTCGCGGACGATCTGGCGATCCAGCACCCGACCGAGGACGACCTCTCGTTCCTCTACGGCACCATCTTCGTCGACGACGCCCCCGGTTCGGACGCGGACAGCCGGAACGTCTGCGTCTTCGCCGACGGCGAGGTCGACCGCTGCCCGACGGGGACGGGCGTGAGCGGCCGGCTCGCCCTGCTCGCCGCGGCCGACCGGCTCGCGCCGGGCGAGCGGTTCACCGTCGAGAGCATCGTCGACTCGCGGTTCACCGGCTGGTACGACGAGGAGACCGCGTTCGAGGGGTACGACGCGGTCGTGCCGAACGTCCGGGGGAGCGCGCACATCACGGGCCGGAACACGTTCGTCGTCGACCCCGAGGACCCGTTCCAGTCCGGGTTCTTCCTGCGGTAGGGCGGTGGCCGTGGCGGCCACGATAACGGCGTTCGAGTGCGACCCCCGGTTCTGGAATTCGGTGGGCTTTTGCGCGTCCACAGCGCGCTCTCTGCCATGACCGAGGACGAGGAGCTCACGTACGCGGACGCGGGGGTCGACATCGAGGAGAGCGAGGCGGCGACGGCGGCGCTGCTGAACGCCGTCGGCAACGTCGTCGACACGGAGTACGCGGGGATGCTCGACATCGGCGACCAGTACCTCGCGCTGGCGACCGACGGCGTCGGCACGAAGCTGCTCGTGGCGGAGGCACTCGGCGACTACTCCACCGTCGGCATCGACTGCATGGCGATGAACGCGAACGACCTCGTCGCCGCGGGCGTGACCCCCGTCGCGTTCGTCGACTACCTCGCCGTCGACGAGCCCTCCGAGACGTTCGCGGAGCAGGTCGGCGAGGGACTCGCGGAGGCCGCCGAGCGTGCGAACGTCGCCCTGCTCGGCGGCGAGACCGCCGTCATGCCCGACGTCGTCTCCGGGCTGGACCTCGCGGGCACCTGCGCCGGGCTCGCACCGAAGGACACCGTGTTCGACGGCGAGGCCCGGGCGGGGGACAGGCTGGTCGCGTGGCCCTCCTCGGGCATCCACTCGAACGGACTCACGCTCGCCCGGACCGCGGTGACCCGCGAGCACGAGTACACCGACCCGTTCCCGCCCGAACCGGAGCAGAGCATCGGCGAGGCGCTGCTCGAACCGACGCGAATCTACACCGACCTGCTCGAGCCGATGCGCGAGCACGACGTGCGCGCTGCGGCCCACGTCACCGGCGGCGGCTGGACGAACCTCTCGCGGATGGGTGCGTTCGAGTACCGGGTCGAGGATCCGTTCCCGGCACAGCCGATATTCGGCTTCGTGCAGGACCTCGGCAACGTCTCGCCGGAGGAGATGTACCGCACGTTCAACATGGGGACCGGCTTCGTCGCGGCGGTCCCGGCGGCGCAGGCCGACGACCTCGCGGCCGCCACCGAGGACGGCCGGGTCATCGGCGAGGTCGCCGAGGGCGACTCGGTCGAGGTCCGTGGGCTCTCGCTGTCGTAGTCTCAGACCGCCGCGGACGACCGCTTCTCGCCCATCCGACGGAACACGAACTCGATGCCAGAGAGCAGCGGGTACGCCGCGGTCGGCAGGAAGCCGTACAGCACGGCGATGTACAGCCCGCGGACCGGCTGGAGGTCGAGCGTCGTGCCGAAGGCGATCCCGAGGAGGAGCCACCCCACCAGGAGTGCGGCCGGGGACCGGAACCGGTATCGCCGGAGCACGAACACCGGTACGGCGACGAGGCCGAACGACAGCAGGCCGTAGAGCGGGCCGATGTCGGTGAGGGCGGCGTCGATGCGGACGGTTGCGGGGTCCCAGACACCGGTCGCGAGGCCGGCGGCCAGCAGGATGGCGAGGAAGGCGAGCCACGTGGCGAGTGCGTCACGGAGGGCCTGACGAGGTGCCGGAGTTCGTCGTCTCCGACTCGGGGGAACTACGGACCGTGTTCGGCAACGTCGTCCAGGGGGCGTTACTCGGGGCCGTCGGGGTCGGAGTGACCCTCGTCGCGCCGCTGCTCTTCCTGATCGCGGTCGAGGAGGCGTTCGGCGTTCCGACGTCG
This sequence comes from Haloarchaeobius salinus, assembly GCF_024464185.1. Taxonomy (NCBI): domain Archaea; kingdom Methanobacteriati; phylum Methanobacteriota; class Halobacteria; order Halobacteriales; family Halorubellaceae; genus Haloarchaeobius; species Haloarchaeobius salinus. Next base: position 250,575 of record NZ_JANHAU010000003.1, on the reverse strand, counting down.
TCGTGGCTCTTCGAGCTCATCTGAGAAGCGGGTAGCTCGGGCGCGGCCACGGTTCACCGTCAGAACGACGAGGGGGGTCGAACGCCGATTCAACTCAGCCGTGCCGCGATGTCCGCCTCGGTGATGATGCCGAGCGTCTCGCCGCCCTCGGTGACCATGACGGCCTTGTAGTGGTCGAGCAGGTTGCTTACCTCCTCCAGCGTCGCGTCCTCGGAGACGGTCGGGAACGACTCGCTCATGTGCTCGCGCACGGGTTCGTCGCGCGCAGCCTCGCCGACGTGGACGAGGTCGGACTGGCTGATGCTGCCGACGGGGATGCCGTCCTTGATGACCGCCAGCTGGGAGTACGCCTCGCGCTCCATCGTGCGGACGGCGTCGCTGACGGTGTCGTCGGGGGCGACGCTGATGACGTCCTCGTGCATCAGGTCGCCGGCGCGGACGATCTCGCCCTCGGCCTCGTCCAGCGCCTCAACGATGCGGCGCAGGGTCGAGAGGCGGGGGTCGACGTCACCGCCCTCGATGCGGGCGATGAGCGGCTGTGAGACGTCGGCGGCGTCGGCGAGCTCGCTCTGGGTGAGCCCCAGTTCCGTGCGGCGCTCGCGCAGGTCCGCCGGAGTCGGGAGTTCCATACCCGCCCATTACCCGAGGTTATAGAATAAGTGTTCCGGGTGTCACTCGTCCTCGTCGCTCTCGCGTTCGATGGTCTCGACGACCTTGAGCGGCACGTCGCGGAGGGCACCACCGACCTCGCTCTTCGCGATGCGGTTCGCGTGCTCGTCGCTGTCGGCGTTGAACACCTCCATCTCCAGCATCAGGCCGACGAGCGCGGTGTCGGCGGCGATGTAGGAGGACTCGAACGGCTCGCCACACGCCGGACAGTCGGTGAGGCCGACGTTGACCTCGACGAAGTCCTTCCCCTGCTCGTTCAGTCGCTTGCCCGCCTCGCTCACGGCGACGCCGATGGCGTCGTTGATATCGGTGACGTCGCGGACCAACCACGCGGCTTCCATCACAACGAGATAGTTGCTCATGCTCGCACGGACGGGCCGGAGTAAGGCTTGTTTTGCGGTTCACTCCCGCCGTGGAGAAGCGCACGAGATTCACATCATTCCCATAAGTTACGAGAATCACGGGCGTTCGGAACCCGTTGGGAACCGGTATTCCCGCCTCGTTCGCAGTTCGGATTGTCCAACGGACAAGTAGAGCTTAATCGCAAGACTGCGACGGCCTTGCGTGCGAGTATCACGCCCGCCGCCGGCAGGAAAGCTTATATATGGCCCCATCTCACCGTCGCGTGAAGACCGATGATAGACAGGGCCTACACGGCAAGCCTGTTCGCGCTGTACCAGCTGAGCATCGCCGCAGGCATCGTGCTGATGCCACTTGCGCTCGCGATGCGGCAACTCGGGGTCTCCCTCCCCATCCACCGGGTAGTTGAGTCGCTCGGTACGGCGTACGACGAGGCGAACGCAGTCTGAGCGGGGATCTCCACACGTTTTCGCGCAACCGATGCACCGAGTGATGCGTCGGTGCCGGGTGCCCGACGCGCCCGCCGCGAGCCCCCCGTTGACCCGTCTCCTTTTGTACGAACACGCCGAATCGGGGGGCAATGAAGACCATCAAGGACAGCGTCCACGACCACATCGAGGTCGAGGGCGTGGCTCGGGCGCTGCTGGACACACCCGAGATGCAGCGACTCCGGCACATCAAACAGCTGGGGACCGCCTCGCTCGTCTACCCGTCGGCGAACCACACCCGGTTCGAGCACTCGCTGGGGGTCTACCACAACGCCTGCGAGGCGCTCGACCACCTCAACGTGGAGGGACCCCGGGCGGAGAAGGTGAAGGCGGCGGCGCTGCTCCACGACGTCGGCCACGGTCCGTTCAGTCACAACCTCGAACCGCTCACGCACCGTCGAACGGGGAAGTACCACGACGACGTCCACGAGCTGTTCGAGCGCGGCGACGTGGCGACGGTCCTGCGGGCCCACGACATCGCGCCCCGCGAGGTGGCCGACCTCGTCGCCGGCGACGGCCGGTTCGGCCAGCTCGTCTCCGGCGAGCTCGACGTCGACCGGATGGACTACCTCGTCCGTGACGCCCACCACACCGGCGTCCCCTACGGCACCATCGACCACGCCCGGCTCGTCCGCGAGCTCACGTTCCAGGACGGCGAGCTGGTCCTCGCGGAGGGCAACGTCCAGACCGCGGAGAGCCTCCTGGTCGCCCGGGCGCTGATGACGCCGACCGTCTACGACCATCACGTCACCCGCATCTCGAAGGCGATGCTCCGCCGGGCGGGCGAGCGCCTCCTCGATTCGACCACCTACGACGCCGAGGCTCTCCGTCGGATGGACGACCCCGGCTTCCTCGTCGCGCTCAGGAACGCCGCGGAGACGGCCGAGGTGGCCCGTCGGTTCGACGAGCGCGACCTCTACAAACGGGCGGTCTGGGCGGAACGTGCGGACGTTCCCGAGGACGTCCTCGATATCGAGCACGAGGACGTGCGGGGGTACGAGCTCGAGATCGCCGAGCGGGCGGGGGTCGACCCCGAACGGGTGGTGCTGGACGTCCCCGGGGAGCCCTCGATGGACGAGTCCTCGACGCGCGTGCTCGTCGGCGGCGAGGCCCGTCGGCTCGACGAGCAGTCGCCGCTGGTCGAGGCGCTCCAGTCCGCCCAGCTCGCGCAGTGGCGACTCGGGGTCTACTCCCCCGCGGACGTGACCGACCAGGTCGGCACCGCGGCGGTGCGCGTGCTCGGCCTCGACATCGACGGCGCGCTCGTCACCGAGGTCAGGGGGCTGCAGGGGACCCTCGACCAGTACGGGCAATGACAGGCGACGGTGGGGTGCAGTCGGCGGCCGACGACCAGCGCCTCGTCGAGGGGACCGTTCTCCGCGGACGCGAGTTCGAGCCCGTCGAGGGCCGCGTCGTCGTCGAGGACGGCGAGATCGTCGCTATCGAGGAGGAGTCGGTCGAGAGCGACGCCATCGTCCTTCCCGCGTTCGTCAACGCCCACACGCACATCGGCGACTCCATCGCGAAGGAGGCCGGCGGCGGGCTCTCCCTCGAAGAACTGGTCGCCCCGCCGAACGGGCTGAAACATCGGCTCCTGCGACAGGCGAGCACCGAGGAGAAGATAGCCGCGATGCACCGGTCGCTCGAGTTCATGGCCGAGGCCGGCACCGCCGCACACATCGAGTTCCGCGAGGGCGACGTCGACGGCGTGAAGGAGATCCGTGCCGCCGGCGAGAACGTCCCCGTCGAGTCGGTGGTGCTCGGCCGGGGAAGCACGGACGCCATGCACGCGGCCGACGGCTACGGCGCGTCGGGGACGAACGACGCCGACTTCGAACGGGAGCGCGCGGCGACCGCCCGCGAGGGCAAGCTGTTCGGCATCCACGCCGGCGAGGTCGACAGCTCGGACATCGACGGCGCGATGGACCTCGATCCGGAGTTCCTCGTCCACATGGTCCACCCCGAACCGTGGCACCTCGACCGGCTCGCGGACGCGGCGACGCCGGTGGCCGTCTGTCCGCGGTCGAACCTCGTCACGGACGTGGGGCTCCCGCCGGTGTCGGAGCTGCTGGAACGGACCTCGGTCGCGCTCGGCACCGACAACGTGTTCCTGAACTCGCCGTCGATGTTCCGCGAGATGGAGTTCGCGGCCAAGCTGTTCGACGTCTCCGCGACAGAGGTGCTCCGGATGGCGACCGTCGCGGGGGCGGACATCGCGAACCTGAACTGCGGGCTCGTCGCGCCCGGGCGGGACGCCAAGCTGTTGGTCCTCGACGGCGACTCCCACAATCTCACGGGAGCGAATGACGTGGTTCGGGCTGTCGTCCGTCGCGCTGGCGTGAGTGACGTCCGCGACGTCGTCCGGTAGCGGGCGTCGCCGTCGGGCGCTGAACCGACGGCACACTCAAGACCCGCCCCGACCAACGTGATAGCATACCACATGTACGACCGGATACTGGTGCCGACCGATGGCTCGGAGGAGGGCGAGCGGGCGGTCCGCCACGCCATCGACCTCGCGGTCGCTCACGACGCGACCATCCACGCCATCTACGTCGTCGACTCGGCCAGCTACGGCGGCGTCCCCATGGAGACCGCGTGGGAGGGGCTGCACGAGATGCTCGAACGCGAGGGCGAGACGGCCCTCGACCGTGTCGTCGAGCTCGCCGAGGAGTCGGGGGTGCCCGCCGAGACTGCACTGCTCGAGGGGACACCGGCGAAGCAGGTCGTCAGGTACGCGGAGACGGAGGACTGCGACCTCGTCGTAATGGGGACCCACGGTCGCGGCGGTATCGACCGGCTGCTGCTGGGGAGCGTGGCGGAGCGCGTCGTCAGGTCCTCGGAGGTCCCGGTCCTGACGGTGCAGGTTTCGGGATGAGGCCGATGGGGGCGGGGCTTCGGGGCGACGACCGTGCCGCGATGACCCTCGGCGAGCGCGTCGTCGCGGTGGCGGCCATCGCGGTCATCAACGCCGCGTTCGCCGTGGTGGTGCCCTGGATGGCGGTGTTCGCGCTGCTCGCCTCGCTCCCCCTGCTCACGGTCGTCCTGTTCCGCTGAGCCTACGACGCGTCGACCGGCCGGAGATGCTCGCAGTCGCCCGCACTCACCCGGACGACGCCGTCGTCCGTCTCGACGAGGAGCGCGCCGGGCGACGCCACGTCGACCGCCTCGCCGACGACCTCGCCGGAGGGTGTCTCGACACGGACGCGCTGTCCGAGGGTGAGCGCGTGCTCGCGCCACGCCGGGAGGACGGTGTCGGGGTCGGTGCCGAGCTCGTTGTACGCCTCCAGCACGCGCTGGAGGAACACCTGGCGATCGACGCCCTCGCCGAGTTGCTCTCGGAGGCTCGTCGCCGTCGGCGGCAGGTCGCCGGCCGCAACGTTCGCGTTGACGCCGATTCCGACGACCAGCCAGGAGACGCGGTCGGCCTCGCCCTCCATCTCGGTGAGGATGCCAGCGAGCTTGCGGTACTCGGGGCCGTCGCCAGCGACGTCGTCGACCGGCGCGAGCACGTCGTTCGGCCACTTGATGCGGGCGTCGACGCCGGCCTCGCGGGCGGCGCGCGTGACCGCGACCGCAGCCGCGAGCGTTGCCAGCGGCACCTGTGACGGCGGCACCGTCGGCCGGGTGAGGATGGAGGCGTAGACGCCGCCCGGCGGGGCAGCCCACTCGCGGTCGAGACGGCCGCGACCGCCGGTCTGCTCGTCGGCGACGACGACCACGTCGCTCGCCCCCTCGTCGGCGAGTTCGCGGGCGCTGTCGTTCGTCGACCCCAGCGAGTCGTGGTACTCGATCTCGTACGGAGCGTCGAGCCCGTGGGCGATGGCGAGCCCGCCGTACTCCGGAACCGCGGTGAGTCGGTAGCCGTCGTCGCCGCTCTCGACGCCGAAGCCGGCCCCCCGGATGGCCTCGACGTGCTTCCAGACGGCGGCCCTGGAGACGCCGAGCTCGTCGGCGAGCTCGGGGCCGCTCACCGGGCCGTCAGCGAGCGCCGCGAGGACGCGCCGTCGTGTCTCGTTCATGCTGGGCGGGTTCGTGGCGGCGCGACTTGAAGCGGCCGGTTGGGCGGTCGAGAGTGCGGAGTCGGGGCAGCGTGTGGCGTCAGTTCGCGCGGAGCTCCTGCAGCTTCGCCCGGCCCGGCTCGACGAGCTCGTCGAGGTAGCTCGCGAGCGTGTTCTTCGCGTCCTGCGGGTGGAGCTCGCCGGACTCGAGGTCCGCCTCGAGGTCGTCGTACGAGTCGTAGACGAGGTCGCCGCCGTACTTCTCCGGGCGCTCGACCGTCACGGAGTCGAACCGCGGGAAGACGTGGTAGTGGAACAGCTCCAGCACGGGGTTGTGCCGGTCGTTGCCGTCGTCGTCTGGCTCGGGGTCGGCCGTCGGCGGGCAGTACGCCTTGTTCACCTTCTCCTGGAGCTCCTCGGCGGAGTCCTCCATGGAGATGGTGACCCCCCCGCTGGAGGACATCTTGCCGACGCCGGTCGTCAGGTCGGCGAGGATGGGCGTGTGCAGGCAGGGACGGGCCTCGTAGCCCAGCGACGGCAGCTCCTCGCGGTGGAGCATGTGGACCTTCCGCTGGTCCATGCCGCCGATGGCGAGGTCGAGGTCGAGGTACTCGATGTCGAGCGCCTGCATCAGCGGGTAGACGACGTGGCTGACCTTCGCGGTCTCGCCGCCCTGGAGCTCCGCCATCGCGCGCTGGGCGCGGTTCAGGCTCGTCTCCAGTTCGAGCTCGTGCAGGTCGAGCACGTAGTCCTCGTCCATCTGGTAGCTGCTGCCGTAGACGAACTCCGTCTGCTCCTCGTCGAGCCCGTACGCGAGGAACTGCGCGCGCATCCGCTCTGCCGTCTCTCGGATCTCCTCGAACGTGCCCTTCCCGTTGAGGTAGGCGTGGACGTCCGCCAGCAGGACGACCACGTCCATCCCGGCCTCCTGCAGGTCGATGAGCTTGTTCGCCGTCAGGAGGTGGCCGACGTGGAGGACGCCCGAGGGCTCGTAGCCGACGTACACCCGCTTCCCGTCGGGGTCGTCGGCCAGTGCGCGCACCTCGGACTCGGTGATGACCTCGTCGGTGTTCCGGGTCATCAACTCGTACGTGTCCATACGGACACGAATTCGCCCGGGGGCTTTGAACCTTGCCAAGCCGTGCGAACCGTTCAGAACGGCTTGAGGACGTTCTCGACGTTGTCCCGCATCGCACCGGCGATGTGCCCGCTCGCCGCGCCCATCCCCGCGCCGATGCCGGAGCCGACGGGGCCGAGGGGCCGGCCGATCTTCGCACCGATCTTCGCGCCCTCCTCGGCTCCCTTCTTGGCGTGCGAGTTCTTGCGCATGCACGGCGGTTTCAGCGGATTCATGGGTTCGCTTCGAGGTTCGGACCGTCGATACAAAAATCCTGACCAGGGTCGGGGCGCGGGAGAACAATTAAGCACTCATGGAAAGTTGGAGGGAGTATGCGAGTCGAGGACGACGACGGCGTACGGACGATAACGTTCGACCGGCCGAACGTCATGAACGCGATGAACCTGCAGGTCGCGCGGGACCTCGCCGACGCGGTCGCCGAGGCCGACCCGGTCGAGCACGACGCCATCGTGCTGACCGGCGACGACCCCGCGTTCTCCGCCGGCGGCGACATCCAGGCGATGAAGGAGCGCGAGGAGGGCCCGCGCGAGGCCTACGAGCGCGTCGCGGACACGTTCAACCGGGCGGCGACGGAACTCCTGAACACCGATGTCCCCGTCGTGGCGAAGATCAACGGCGACTGCGTCGGCGCTGGGCTCGCCATCGTCGCCGCGTCTGACCTGGCGTACACGGTCCCCGACGCGACGTTCTCCTGTGCGTTCATCCGCGTCGGACTGGTGCCCGACACCGGCGCGACGTTCACCCTGCCGCGGCTGGTCGGGCTCCGCACCGCGAAGCGCCTCACCATGACCGGGGAGTTCTTCGACGGCGAGGAAGCGGCGGAGATGGGCCTCGTCAACGAGGCCGTCCCCGAGGACGAGCTGGACGAGACGGTCGACGAGATGGTCGGCAAGCTCTCGCGTCGCCCCACCCGGACGGTCGGGATGACCAAGCAGGCCATCCACGAGAACCTCGACAACGACTGGCGGAAGGCGCTCGACTACGAGAACATGCTGCAGGTGCAGGCGTACATGTCCGAGGAGCACGAGGAGGGGGTCGACGCGTTCCTCGAGGGACGGAACCCCGACTGGGACTAGCCGCTCGGTCTCTGCGAGGCCCGACTAGCTGCCTGCGGAGCCGCATCGTTCGAGGAACCGCTGCACGGTGCCGTCGAAGGCCGCTGGATGCTCGACGACCGCCTCGTGGCCGGTCCCGCGGAGCATCGCCAACCGGCCGTTCGGCAGCGCGTCGGCGGCCGCCCGGTAGTCGGCCTCGTCGAAGAAGGGGTCGCGGTCCGCGCCGACGACGAGGGTCGGACAGCCGACACGCCTGCAGACGTCGCCACCGTCGAAGGCGAGGCATGCGTCGGCGGAGACGACGAAGTCGGCCGGTTCGACGGGTTCGAACACCCGGTCGTAGACGACGACGCCGGCCTGGAGGAGCCGAGCCCGGGTCCCGGCGGTGAGGATGCCGAACGCGTCGCGGTAGATGCGGCCCCAGCGTCGCGCGACTGCCCAGTCGCGCCACTGCCGGACGACCGCGGCCCCAGCGTCGCTCAGCCACGCGGCCGACAGCCCCAGCACCGCGCGCTCGACCCGGTCGTCCGCGGCGGCGAGGTGCTGGACGACGAACCCTCCCATGGAGAGCCCGAGCACGTCGACCGAGTCCGCGTCGAGTTCGTCGAGCACGCGTCCGTAGCCGCGGGCGAGGTCGGCTACTGTCGTGTTCGGGGCGAGCCCGTGCGGTCGGCTCACCATGTAGGCGGTGTGCGTGTCAGCGTAGCGCCGGAGGTACAGCGCCATCAGCCGCGGGTACCACCACGAGTCCCCGACCGTGTGGAGGGGATCGTTCAGACCGGGGACGACGAGCAGGCTGCGTGGCCCGGCACCGACCCGGACGAACGGGTGGCCGGCCGCCGTGCCGATGGTGGCGAGGGTGGGGAGCACGGTCGACCTCGGGCCCGAACCGGCTTAACCCCGTTCCCGACGCCGGGTGGCCGCCCGCTTCAGCCCTGCCCGACCATCGAGTCCTCGTCCTCCCACTCCCGCTCGCGGAGCTCGTACTTCTGGACCTTCCCGGTCGCGGTCTCGGGGAGCTGCTCGACGAACTCGACGCGGGTGATGCGCTTGAAGTTCGCGACGCGGTCCGCGACGAACGCCTTCACGTCGTCGGGGTCGATGGTGGCGTCGGCGGTCGGGACGACGAACGCCTTCGGGGTCTCGCCCCACTGCTCGCTCGGTGCGGGGATGACCGCCGCCTTCGATATCTCGGGGTGGTCGTAGAGCACGTCCTCCAGCTCGATGGTCGAGATGTTCTCGCCGCCGGAGATGATGATGTCCTTCTTGCGGTCCTGGATGGCGACGAAGCCGTTCTCGTCCCACGTCGCGAGATCGCCCATGTGGTAGTAGCCCTCACGGCGCTCGGAGAACGCCGTCTCTGTCTCCTCGGGCTTGTTCCAGTAGCGGTCCATCACCTGGTTGCCGCGGACGACGATCTCGCCGATGGTCGACCCGTCACGGGGCACGTCCTTCCCGTCCTCGTCGACGACGCGGACCTCGGTGCCGAGGTAGCCGACGCCCTGCCGCTTCATCAGGTCGAACCGTTCGTCGTCGCTCTTGCCGGCGAGGTGCCGGGGCGAGTGCGAGGTGGTGATGAGCGGGCCGGTCTCGGTCGCGCCGTAGACGTGCATCAGCGTCCAGCCGAACTCGTCCTCGACGGTCCGGAGGGTCGATTCGGGCGGCGCTGCACCAGCGGTCGCGGCGCGGACGGGGTTCGCGCCCGCCGTCTGGACGTCGCCGTCGTGCTCGTCGTAGTGGTTCATCAGCATGTTGAGCACCGTCGGCGCGGCACAGAGGTAGCTCACGTCCTCGGTCTGGATGGCGTCGAACACCGCCTCGGCGTCGACGCCGCGCGTGCAGACGTGGGTCCCGCCGTTGCCGGTGATGGAGTAGATGTGGCCCCAGCCGTTGACGTGGAACATCGGCAGCGTCCAGAGGTAGACGTCGTCGTCCGAGATGTCCTGGTGGGCCGTGACGAGGTAGGAGTGGATTGTCTCCGCGCGGTGTGTCCGACAGACGCCCTTCGGGTCGCCGGTGGTGCCGGAGGTGTAGTTGATGGTCACCACGTCGTGCTCGGTCATCTCGGCGCGGTCGTAGTCGGTCCCCGCCGCGTCGAGCTCGTCGTCGAAGGAGCGCCAGTCGCCGTCGACCGCGTCGGTGTCGTTCGTCACGAACAGCTCGGTCGGCACCTCGTCGCGGATCTGCTCGATGCGGTGGGCGTACTCGTGGTCGGCGTAGATGGCCGTCACGCCGGCGTCCTCGAGGATGTAGGCGTAGTCGTCGGCGGTCAGCCGGTAGTTCAGCGGCGTGTGGACCGCACCGACCTGCATCGACCCGTAGGCCGCTTCGAGGTGGTAGTGCGTGTTGGGGTCGAGGACGGCGACGCGGTCACCCTCCGACACGCCGACGGACTGGAGGAACGCCGAGAACCGGTCGGCTCGTTCGCCGAACTCGGCGTAGGTGTAGCGTTCGCCCGTCGTCGCCACGACGGCCGTCTCGTCGGCGTAGTGTCGGCGTGCACGGTCGAGGAAGTCGGTCACCAGCAGGGGTTTGTGCATGAACGATGGTTCGGTTCTCCGGGGTTCAAAACCCCGTGTTCGTTCAATAGTTACCTGAATCCCGGGCCGGGTGAACGATAGCCCGGCCGTGCCAGTCGAACACCGCCCGTCCGCCTCAGTCGTCGTACTCGACGACACCCAGCCACTCCCGCAGCGCCGGATGGTCGAACCACGCGACGCGGTCGTGTCCCCACGCCACCGGGTTCGTGAGCGAGAAGGCCTCCCCCGCCGCGTCGAGGTCGGGCGTCTCCACGAGCACGGCACAGGGTGCCGGACCGAACTCGTCGAGCCTGTCCCGGAGGCGGTCGCCGGCCGGTTCGGCGAGCGCGACGCCCGCACCGGCGAACCGGTGGAGCCTTGCCCCGAACTCGTCGGCGTCAACGGCCTCCGGTCGAGGCACCCCGAACAGGCGGTCGAAGGGCCGCGTCAGTGCGGTCGCGTCGTCGGTCAGCACGACGACCTCGGAGATGCCCACCAGCGGCGAGTCCACGAGCTGCGGGTCGGGCGTGATGCGGTAGCGCCGCGGTGTCCGGTCCTCGATGACGAACGGGAGCGTCGCGCCGAGGCTGTCTCCGAGGATGGCCGTCTCCCACTCGACGTACACCCCGTCGGGACGCTCGCGGCCGTCACGGTCCGGGCCGGCGACGCGCACTCCCGCGTCGAGTGCGCGGGTGAGCGCCGACCGGAGGTCGTCGACCTCGACGCACCAGGCGGCCGGCCCCGCGTCGCCTGCGATGAACACGGGCCAACGCGAGGGTTGCGCCTCGCCGGTGTTCGTGATGAGTTCGAGGTAGCTGCCGTCGGGGAAGCCGACGATGCTCATGTCGGTCGTCCCGTCGGCGTGCTCCCCGCCGTAGGTGGTCGGGAGCCCGACGGCGTCGCACGCGGCTTCGCCCGCCTCGCGGTCGGCCCAGGCGCTCGCGACGTGGTCGATGCGGATGTCCATGGCGGCTACGCGCGTCCCAGCGAGAAAAGGGTTCGTGGCGGCTCAGTCCAGGTCGAAGAACTCCTCGGCGTTCTCCCAGAGTATCTTGCGCTGGACCGCCTCGGGGAAGTCGAGTTCGGCGAACTGTTCGAGCCAGATCTTCGGGTCGAGCATCGGGTAGTCCGTGCCGAACATCACCTTGTCCTTGAGCAGGCTCTTCGCGTAGTGCAGCACCTGGTCGTCGATGTACGCGGGCATCCAGCCGGAGAGGTCCATGTAGACGTTCCCCTTCTGCTGGCAGATGGCGAGCTGTTCCTTCTCCCACGGGAACGCCGGGTGGGCGATGAGGATCTGCAGATCGGGGTGGCGGGCAGCCACGTCGTCGATGAGCATCGGGTCGCCGTACTTGATCTGCAGGCCGCGGCCGCCGGGCGAGCACGCGCCGAGCGTGGAGTTGCCGCCGTGGAAGACACAGGGGACGCCGAGGTCCTCGATGGTCGCGAACAGCTCCTCGTGCTCGGGGTCGCTCGGGTCGAAGCCCTGGGCGATCTGCTGGAACTTGAAGCCGACGAGGTCGAGGTCCTCGACACAGCGGCGGGCCTCCTCGACGCAGTCGTCCTTCAGCGGGTCGACGCTGCCGAAGCCGACGAAGAAGTCGTCGTGCTCGTCGCGCACCTCGGCGACGTACTCGTTCGGCACCGGCGGGTTGCCGGTGTTCGTCTCGGCGTCCCAGCCGAGCAGGACCGCCCTGTCGATGCCCACGGCGCGGTACTCCTCGATCATCTCCTCGTAGGAGTTCGGCACCATCTCCTTGCCGAAGCGTGCGGCGGCGTCCTGCATCATCTCGCCGCCGGCGTCGAACAGGAACTCCTCGGTCGGCTGGTGTGCGTGGGTGTCGATGATTCGTGGGTCGTCGGGGTCGACGACGCTCGGGAGACTCATACTCCCTCCTGCAACGGGCAGGCGAAAAAGCGTTCGTGTTTCCCCCGGCTCAGACCGGTTCGAGCAGTTCGAGCACGTGCCCGTCGGGGTCGGTGACGAACGCGATGCGGATGTCGAGTTCCTCGATGGTCTCCGGTCCGCGGGTGACGCGGTCGGCCGGCAGCTCGGCGACCGCTGCGTCGACGTCCTCGACGGAGAGCCCGAGGTGTCCGCCGTCGCTCGGTTCGACCGGGCCGTCGGCCTCGACGAGCTGTATCACCGCCTGGTCGTCGACGCCGACGAACGTGTCCGAGACGGCGTCGCTCTCCTCGAACCGCTCGACCGGCTCGTATCCGAACACGTCCCGGTAGAACGCGAGCGAGTCGTCGAGGTTCGAGACGCGGATCGCCGCGTGGTCCATGGTCATGGACGACTGTTCGGCGGCCGGGGAGAAAGTACCTCGTACCGCGTCAGGGGTTGCCGGGCTTGTCGCCGTAGTGCGCCCGCTTCTTGAACATGAACTTCATGTCGCCTTGCAGCAGTATCTCGTCGTCCTGGTTGCGCGTCTCGGAGTCGACCACGACGAGGCCGGCGTCCTCACGCGACTCGAACTCCTGTCGCTCCGTGACCTCGAACTCCGAGGAGATGGTGTCGCCGATGGTCAGCGGGTTCGGCACGTCCATGTAGTTCATCCCGAGGAAGGCGATGACGGTGCGCTCGACGAAGCCACAGCGCTGGACCATCCCGGTCGTGAGGATGAACGTCATCGGGCCGTGGCCGATGCGCTCGCCGAACGGGCCGTCCTCGCTGTACTCGGCGTTGGTGTGGAGCTCCGTCCAGTCGTCGGCGAACATCGAGTGGAAGACGAAGTCCGACTCGGTGACGGTCCGTCCGACGCTCTCGAAGGTCTTGCCGACCTCCATGTCCTCGAAGTAGTGTGGCTCGTAGCTGTAGGCCATAGCGGTGGCTTCGAAGGGCCCCCAAGTAATGATTGCCCTCCGACTCCGGTGACTGTCGTCGCCCCGAAAAACGCGTTCCTCGACGCCCGGTCAGTACTGGGCTTCGTCGTACGTCTCGGTCGTGGTGTCGGTGCTGGCGGTCGTGCGGGCCTTGCGGAAGTCGTCCTCCCAGACTGCGTGGGCGATGAAGCCACCGAGCGCACAGAGGCCGACGGTGTAGATGGCGGCTATCACGAGCATGATGATGCCGAACAGCATGAGGACGATGAAGCCCGCCGCGTCGCCGGTCAGGATGCCGAGGAAGCCGAACCCGAACAGGGCGAGCAGCGAGGGCACGAAGAATATCGCCCCGGCGGCCGCGCCGACCTTCACGTTCTCCATTCGAGTCTCCCCTTTCTGTAGGTACGCCGCGACCACGCCACCGAGGACGGTCGAGAACGGGATGAACCCGAGCACGAACGCCGCGACGGCACCGATGAGCGCGTTGATCCAGAAGCCGTTCTCGTGACTGCTGTCGTCGAAGTTGAGTGCCATGCCGGTAGAACGACAGATGCACTTATAAACTTGCGCTCTAGGTGTCTCGTCGATAGCCGCCGGGGGTGGATTCGGAACAGGCCCCGCAGGTATGGGGACGGCGGACGGCCTGCACTGTCGCCGACGAACCGGTCGGGGTGGGTCAGCCGCCGAGGAACCGCTGGCGGACCTCCTCGTCGGCCAGCAGCTCGTCGCCGGGACCCTCGAAGCTGTTCTCGCCGTTGACGAGCACGTAGCCGCGGTCGCAGCGGCGGAGCGCCTCCTTGGCGTTCTGCTCGACCATCAGCACCGCCGTCCCGGCGTCGTTGATCTCGTCGATGCGGTCGAACATCTCGTCGACGAGGTCGGGTGCGAGCCCGGCGGATGGCTCGTCGAGCAGGAGGAGCGCCGGGTCGAGCATCAGCGCCGCCCCCATCGCCAGCATCTGCTGTTGCCCGCCGGACATCGTGCCGGCGCGCTGGCGCTGGCGCTCCTCGAGGATGGGGAACCGGTCGAACACGTCGGCGAGTCGGTCCTGCGGCACGTCGTCGAAGATGTACGCACCCATCTCCAGGTTCTCCCGGACGGTCATCCGGGGGAACAGGTTCTCCGTCTGGGGGACGTACGCGATGCCCTCGCGGATGATCTCCTGCGTGCCGAGCTCGTGGATGTCGGTCCCCTCGAATCGGACGGTGCCGCCCATGTGGGTCGTCAGCCCGAAGACGGTCTTCATCGCGGTGGACTTGCCGGCTCCGTTGGGGCCGACGATGGTGACGTACTCGCCCTCGTCGACGTGCATGTCCACGTCGGTCAGTATCTGGAGGTCGCCGTAGCCCGCGTCGACCGCGTCGAGTTCGAGCAGGCTCATAGCTCCTCACCCAGGTAGGCGTCGATGACGCGCTGGTCGCTTCTGACCTCGGATGGCGCGCCCTCGGTGAGCTTCTGCCCCTGATGCATGACGACGACGTGCTCGCAGTGCTCCATGATGAGTTCGATGTCGTGTTCGACGAACAGGAACGTGAGTCCCTGCGATTGGAGTTCGTGGATGCGGTCGAGGATCTTCCGTTCGAGCGTCGGGTTGACGCCGGCCAGCGGCTCGTCGAGCAGCACCATCTCCGGGTCGGTCAGCAGGACGCGGGCGAGTTCGAGCAGCTTGCGCTGGCCGCCCGAGAGCGAACTCGCCGGCTCGTCGAGCAGGTGGTCGAGCTCGAAGAACTCGGCCATCTCGACGGCCTCGCGTCGGCTCCGCCGCTCGTCCTCGGCGAACTCGCCGCCGCGGAGCCAGGTCCGGGTGAGCTTCTCGCCCGACTGCCCGCCGGGGGCGAGCAGCAGGTTCTCCCGGACGGTCATGTTCTCCAGTTCGCGCGGAATCTGGAAGGTGCGGACGAGTCCCTCGCGGACGACGCGGGGCGTTCGCTGCCCCGTCAGGTCCGTCCCCCGGAACTCGACGGTACCGCCGTCGGGCTCCAGGTAGCCGGTGATGCAGTTGAAGAACGTCGTCTTCCCGGCCCCGTTCGGCCCGATGAGGCCGGTGATGCCCTGGCCGACGGTCACGTCGACGCCGTCGAGGGCGTTGATGCCGCCGAAGGACTTCCGCAGCCCCGAGACCTCCAGCACGGGCTCAGTCATCGGCGTCACCTCCGGCTGCGGCGGCGGTCTCGTCACGACTCGGCACGGGGTCCTCCCCGGGCAGGCGGATGTCGTAGTCCTGCTCGCCGAGGATACCCTCGGGTCGGTAGTAGAGGATGACGATGAGCAGGACCCCGATGAAGATGAGCCGGGCCGCCGCCAGCTGGACGGCGTACTCGGACGGGAAGTAGTCGTTGAGGAACTGCGTCCCGCTGTTGATGGACCAGAACACCGCCGTGCCGAGGACGACCCCGGCGTTGTTCGCGGTCCCGCCGATGATGACCGACGAGAACGCGAAGAAGGTGATCATCGCGCCGAACTGGTCGGGGCTGATGAAGCCGAGGTGGATGGTGTACAGCGAGCCCGCCGCCCCCGCGAGCGCGGAGCCGAACAGGAGCGCCTGGATCTTGTAGCGGAACGTCTCCTTGCCGAGCGCCCGCGGCACGTCCTCGTCGTCGCGGACCGCCCGCAGGACGCGGCCGTACGGGCTGTTGATGGTGCGCTGGCACCACCAGTAGCCGCCGACGAGGAACGCGAGCGAGAGCAGCATGAAGAACCGGTCGTAGTCGAGTCCGCCGTTCGGCCCCGCGACGGGGTCGAACAGGAACATCACGTTCGTCTGGAGCGTGACGGTCGGGTTCGAGGCGGCCAGCAGCGGCTGGACGAAGTACCACGCCGCCACGGCCAGCGCGACCACGAGCGCGAGGGTGCGCTCGGGCTCGGTCGAGCGACGGACCGCCTCGCGGACGAGCGCGACACCCACCGCGGCGAGGGCGACGCCGACGACCAGCAGGCTGCCGCCCTGCGTGAGCGCCCCGATGGCCCCACCGAGGACGGCGACGCTGGCCAGGCCGAGGCCCGCCCCGGTCGTGTCTACGTCCTTCACGTAGCCGCCGACGCGGTAGCCCGCGTAGGCGATGACGAGCACGCTCAGGCCGCCGAGGACGACGAGATTGAGCGTGAACGAGCCGAGCCCGAGCGGGAACACGCCCGACGCGGGCTGGTGGATGGTCCGGATGCCGAACGGCCCGTTGAACAGCCAGACCTCGTTCCGGACGACCTCGTTCAGGATGGTCGCGATGCCGAGCGCCGTGATGGCGAGGTAGTCCTCGCGCAGGCGCAGGGTCGGCACACCGACGAGCAGCGAGACGAGCGCGGCGGCGACCATGCCGCCGGCGACGCCGAGCAGCCAGCCGAGCACGTCGCCGCCGGGCACGACGGCGAGCATCGCGGGGAGCGCGTAGCCCCCGAGGCCGTCGTAGCCGGTCACCTGCGCCGGCATCGTGAGGACGGCGGTGACGTAGCCGCCGACCATGAAGTAGGCCACGTGGCCGAAGTCGATCAGCCCCGTGAAGCCGAACTTGAGGTTCAGCCCGAGCGCGAACAGGCCGTAGATGGCGATGAACGTCACGAGCGAGACGGCGAAGTCAGCTAACGCCATCAGACATCACCCCAGATGCCGTCGGGTTTGACGAGCAGGACGCCGATGAGGACGACGAACGCGATGGCGGTGCGGTACGTCGCCAGTCCGGACGGCAGTAGGTAGACGCCGACGTCCATGCTGATGCCGATGAGGATCGCCCCGGCGGCGGCCCCGTAGGGCGACCGGATGCCCCCGAGGATGACCGCCGCGAACACCGGCAACAGCAGCGTGAATCCCATGTTCGGGTTGACGTTCGACGCGCTCCAGCCCGCCAGCACGCCGGCCAGCGCGGTCAGCAGCCCGGCGATGACCCAGACGACGAGCTGGACGCGGTTCACGTCGACACCGCGGACCTCCGCGAGGTCCATGTTGTCGGCCGTCGCGCGCATCCCCTTGCCGAGTCTGGTCGCCTTCAGCACGAGGTTGAGCAGGAACATCGCCACGGCCACGATGACCACGATAACGATGTCCTTGTAGCTCGTTCCGATGCGGGTCGACCACAGCGCGTCGGTACCCTGTGGGCCGAACCGGAGCGCGTACGCGAGCGCGAGCAGGGTCGCCAGCCCGCCCAGCACCCCGAGCACGCGCGGCGAGACGAGGTGCACCGTCCGGAAGTCGTCGTCGGTAGACCGCCAGCGGTAGACGCCGTACCCGACGCCAGCGGCGGCCGCCACGATGCCGAGCAGGAGCCACAGCGGGTAGCCCCACTCGCCGAGCAGCGCGATGTCGCCGGCCTGTCGCTGCGTGCGCTGGACGGTGAGCCCGGAGCCGGTGAGGTAGAGGTCCCAGTTCACGTCGCGGACGACCGGCGTCTCGTAGGCGATGTTGCGCGAGCCGGCGACGAACAGCACGAGGTTGCGCAACACGAGCGCGAGGCCGAGCGAGACGATGACCATCGTGATGAGGTCCGCCTCCTTCGACCGGAACCGCCGGAAGATAGCGAGTTCGTACAGCGCGCCGAACGCCGACGCCGCGACGAGCGCGAACACCCCTGCGACGACGAGCGACACCGCGCCGCCGGGCAGTCCCGGCAGGAGCGAGATCTCCGCGGGCCGGTTCACGACGAGTGCGAAGTACGCCCCCACGGTTATCATGTCCCCGTGGGCGAAGTTCGGCACCTCCGCGATGGAGTACACCAGCGAGAGGCCGATGGCTCCGGCGGCGATGATGGTCCCGGTGACGAGGCCCTGCGCCAGCGCGTCGAGGAGTCCGGTGTCTACCACGCGATGCTCACCCCCAGCGTCCGGCGGGCGTTCGTCGACCCGCCGGACCGTCCGTCGTGTCTCATGAGTTCCTCCGTATCGTGTAGTACGTCGCGACCGCGGCGACGGCGTTCAGTCCACCGAGGACGAGGAACGCGCCGCCGTAGCTCCCCGTCGTCTCCCGGATGGTGCCCGTGACCGGCGGGAGCACGAGCGCGGCGACGTTGCCCGCGGCGACGATGGTCGCGATAGCGGTCCCCTCCGCGTCCGTGGCTCCGGCAGCGAGGTTGTACACGGCCCCGAACGGCACCGAGACGGCGAGCATCACGACGAACGGGAGGACGACCAGCGCGGTCGAACTCCCGGTCGCGGCCATTGCACCGAACCCGAGCGCGGCGGCGGCGGTGCTCCCGGCGATGAGCCGCCGGTCCGAGAGCGCGATCCGCCACGAGGTCTCCCCGCCGACGATCCTCCCTGCCGTCGCCGACGCGAGCACGACGACGTTCAGCGGGGCGACCACACCGAGGTCCGCGAAGTACGCCGTCACGAACGTCGAGAGCGTGATGTACGAGCCGATGATGGCCACGTAGCACACGGAGGCAAGCACCACGACCGGGTGCAGGACGACACCGCCACGTTCCGTCGTCGTCTCCGTGGGTGCCGTCCGCCGGTCCGACAGATGGAGCCCCGCGACCGCGATGGCCGGGACCGAGAGCAGCGCGCCCGGCCCGTGGAGCGCGAGCCAGCCGTAGCGCTCGACGAGCGTCGGCGCGAGCAGGAAGCCCAGCATCCCACCCATGGTGAGCAGACCGCCGTAGACGCCCTGCTGTCGGGTCGCGTTCGCGCCCTCCGAGAGACGCGAGATGTGCGTCGCGCCGACCGTGAGCAGGAGCCCGCCGGTCAGCCCCCAGAGCCCGCGCAGCGCGAGCACGACGGGGAACGACGCCGAGAGGTCCAGCGACAGCCCCAGCCCGAGGTGGGCGAGCCCGCCAGCGAACAGCACCCGTGTCGTCGTGTGCCGGCCGACCCAGCGCGAGGCGGGTCGCTGGACGACGACGAACGCCGCCAGCGGCGCGCTCATCAGCAGCCCGAACGACGAGAGACCGATGTCGAGTCGCGCCGTCAGCAGCGCCGGCAGCGCGGCGTAGGCGAAGACGACGTAGCCGACGCTCGTGACCAGCACGTGCGGGACGTACCGGAGCGGGTCGCGGCTCATCAGTCATCGTCTCCCTCCGCGTCGGCTGTTTCTCCGGTCGGGACGTCGACACCGTAGGCGTCCCGCGCGGCCGCCGCCGATACCTTCCCGTGGCGGACGTCGCGCCGGACGGCGTCGGGGTCGCGGTCGCCCGGTTCGCCGTACCCGCCGGCTCCGGGTGTGCGGATGCTCACCGTCGCGCCCGGCGGGAGCTCGTGGGTGGACTTCTGCGGGAGTCGACGCGACTCGCCCTCGGCGGTCGTCAGCTCTGCCGCGCCGGACTCGCCAGGTTCGCCACCCTCCAATCCATATGGCTGGTGGGTGTGGCGGTCCGCGAGCAGGCTGAAGTGCGCCTCGTGGTCGCGCACCTGGATGTCCCGGCGGATGCCCAGTCCGCCCCGGAACTCGCCGGGGCCGCCGGAGTCCTGTCGGAGCTCGTACCGACCCACCCGCAGCGGGTACGCCGTCTCCAGCACCTCGACGGGCGTGTTCATCGTGTTCGACATGTGGACGTGCACGCCGTCCATGCCGTCCTTGCCGACCCGGCCGCCGAAGCCGCCGCCCTGCGTCTCGTAGAAGGCGTAGGGCGTGCCGGTCCGTGGGTCGGTGCCGCCGAAGGTGATGTTGTTCATCGTGCCCTGGCCGGCCGCGGTGACGCGCTCGGGTGCCTGCTGGGCGAACGCCCCGAGCACCACGTCTGTCACCCGCTGGGAGGTCTCGAGGTTGCCGCCGACGACCGCCGCCGGTGGGTTCGGGTTGACGATGCTCCCCTCGGGTGCCTGCACCTCGATGGGCCGGTAGCAGCCGTGGTTCGGTGGGATGTCCGGGTCGGTCACGCAGCGCACGGAGTAGTACGTCGCCGACGCGGTGACCGCGAGCACGGCGTTGACCGGCCCCTCGGTCTGGTCGGCGGTGCCCTCGAAGTCGACCGTGACGTCGTCGCCGTCGACGGTCACGGCCGCCTGGATGCGCAGGTCCTCGTTGCCGAGGCCGTCGTCGTCGAGCACGTCGCTGAACTCGTAGGTGCCGTCCTCGAGGTCCTCGATCTCCGCACGCATCCGGGCCTCGGAGTAGTCCTGAATCTCGTCGAGCGCCTCGGTCAGCGTCTCGCGACCGTACTTCTCGACGAGGTCGAGGAAGCGCCGCCGGCCGGTCTGGTTCGCGGCCTCCTGTGCCCGGAGGTCGCCGCGACGCTCGTCGGGCGTCCGGACGTTCGAGAGCACCATGTCGAAGACGGACTCGTTGGGCTCGCCCGCCTCGAACAGCTTCACCGGCGGGATGCGGATGCCCTCCTGATATATCTCCGTGGAGTCCGCGGCGACGCTCCCGGCACGAGCGCCGCCCACGTCGGCGTGGTGGGCGCGGTTCGCGGCGAACGCGACGAGCTCGCTCTCTCCGGCGTCGTCCTCGTGGAACACGGGCGTCACGAGGGTGAGGTCGGGCAGGTGTGCGCCGCCGTAGAACGGGTCGTTGAGCAGGATGCCGTCGCCGGGTTCGAGCGTCTCCGGCGGGAAGCGGTCGATGGCCGCCGCCACCGAGAACGGCATCGCGCCGAGGTGGACCGGCATGTTCTCCGCCTGGCTTATCATCTCGCCGTCGGCGTCGAACAGCGCGCAGGAGCAGTCCCGGCGCTCCTTGATGTTCGGCGAGTAGCCCGTCCGGATGAGGTTCGCGTTCATCTCCTCGCAGACGGCGATGCAGGCGTTCCTGATGACCTCGAGTGTGACCGAATCCGTCATGCGTTCACCTCCACGAGCAGCGTGCCGTACTCGTCCACGCTCGCGGCCTGGTCGGGGTGGACGACGACCGTGCTCTCGGTGCCCTCGACGATGGCCGGGCCGTCGAAGCTCGTCCCGGTCGGCAGGAGCCGCCGGTCGTAGACCCGCGTCCCGTGGGTCCGGCCGTCGTACACCACGTCGCGCGTCTCGCGGACCGCGTCCTCGACGGTTCCCTCGACGGGTTCCGGGTGCAGGTCCGGCGTCTCGACGATGCCCCGCGCCCGAAGCCGGACCGTGACCAGTTCGACCGGCTCGTCCTCGTAGGCGTGTCCGTAGCGCTGGCGGTGCCGGTCGTGGAACCGCTCGACGACGGTGTCGAGGGTGTCCGCGTCGACCTCGCCGCCCGGGACCGGGACCGTGAGCTCGAACGACTGCCCGGCGTAGCGCAGGTCGACCGAGCGTTCGTACTGGACGGAGTCGGCGGTCCCGCGCTCGGTGTCGAGCCGGTCGCTCCCGCGCTCGCGGAACGTCGCGAAGCTCTCGGCGAGGGTGCGGGGCTCGACCTCGGTCCACGGCCGGACCTTCGAGGTCGAGTAGTCGTACAGCACGTCGCTGATGAGCAGCCCGAGCGCGGAGAGCACGCCAGCGGTCCGCGGGATGACGACCCGGGGAACCTCCAGTTCGCGCGCCAGCCGGCAGGCGTGGAGCGGCCCGGCACCACCGAACGCGACGAGGCCGAAGTCCCGGGGGTCGTAGCCGCGTTCGACGGAGACGACCCGGAGCGCCCGGGCCATGTTCGCGTTCGCCACGTCGAGGATGCCCTGTGCCGCCTCGGCGACGCCCATGTCGAGGTCGTCCGCGACACGGTCTCGAATCGCGCGCCGGACGGCGTCGTCGGGCGACGGCCCGTCGAGGAACCGCGAGGGGTCGATGCGGCCGAGCAGCGCGTGCGCGTCGGTGATGGTCGGGTGCTCGCCGCCCCGGCCGTAGCAGACCGGGCCGGGCTCCGCGCCGGCCGAGCGGGGACCGACGCGCAGCGCGCCGCCGGCGTCGGTCCAGGCGATTGAGCCGCCACCGGCCCCGACGGTGTGGATGTCGATCATCGGCACCGAGACGGGGTAGTCGCCGACCTCGACGTCGGTCGTGACGAGGGGGTCGCCGCCCTCGACGAGCGACACGTCGCAGGAGGTGCCGCCCATGTCCATCGTGATGCAGTCCTCGATGCCCGCGAGTCCAGCGACGTAGGTCGCGCCCTGTACCCCTGCGGCGGGGCCCGAGAGCAGCGTGTTCACCGGCCGGTCGCGGGCCGCATCGGCGGTGATGATGCCGCCGTTGGACTGCATTATCTTCACGTCGGTCGCGACGCCCTCCTCGGCGACCCGCCGTTCCAGCCGGCCGATGTAGCTGTCCATCACCGGCTTGAGCGCGGCGTTCAGCGCCGTCGTCAGGGTGCGCTCGTACTCCCGGATCTCGGGGAGCACCTGCGAGGAGAGCGAGAACGAGGCGTCGACACCCTGGGCCTCGAGTAGCTCCTGGACCCGGCGCTCGTGGTCGTCGTTCTCGAACGAGTAGAGGAGACTGACTGCGACGCTGTCGACGTCGTCGAGTTCGTCGGCGAGCGTCTCGACCGACGACTCCTCGAGGGGGTCGACGACCTCCCCGCGCTCGTCGAGTCGTTCGGTGACCTCGTAGCGGCGGTCGCGCTCGACCACCGGGGTGGGCTTCTCGGCGTCGAAGTCGTAGATATCGGGCCGCGCCTGTCGGCCGATTTCGAGCACGTCGCGGAAGCCCCCCGTCGTCACGAGCGCGGTGTCGGCCCACTGGCCCTCGAGCACCGCGTTCGTCGCCACGGTCGTCCCGTGTCCGAAGAAGCCGATGTCCCCGGGGGCGATACCGTACTGCTCGGCGACCCCTTCGAGCCCGTCCATGACTCCCTGCTCGGAGTCCGAGGGCGTCGAGGGCGTCTTGTGGACGCGGACGGCCCCGTCCGCGATGGTCACGAGGTCCGTGAACGTGCCGCCGATGTCGACGCCGACGCGGGCGTCGCCGTTCACGCGAGCCTCACCTCTGTCCGTCGCCTGCGTTTCCGTCGTGCTGTTGCAGCGTGCATGTGTATCGAAAATGGGGGGATGACAGACCGTCGTCTCAGACCAGCTCGTCGGCCGGGATTACCTCCTGGTCCTCGAACTCGCCGTCGACGACCTCGACGACGACCATGTCGCTGGCCACGTCGCCGTTGTCGTCGAAGTCCACGGTCCCGCTGGGTCCGCTGTAGTCGATCTCGGTGCCGTCGTCGAGGAGGTCGACGCCGTCCCCGAACTCGCCGTAGCTGACGGCGTCGCCGGGCGGGTTCGAGACGGTCCGCATCTCCGCCTTCACGGCGTCGGAGTCCGTGGAGCCGGCGGCGTGGACCGCCAGCGCGTAGGAGACGAGCGAATCGTAGGAGTTCCACGAGTACGGCGAGAACACGTCGGCGTCCGGGTACTCGCTCTCGTAGTCGCCGACGAACGACTCGGTCGCGTCGCCCGTCGGCGGGCGCGTCCGGACGCCGAACATCCCGTTCAGCACCTCCGCACCGACGTTACTGATGACGTCCTCCGAGAGCATGCTCGTGTGGAGCACCCAGTTGCCGCCGTAGCCGCCCTCGTTCCACTGGCTGAGCATCGTCGTCCCGGACTCCGGGTAGCCGGCGAAGGCGATCATGTCCGGGTCGTCGCTGAACGCCTCGGAGAGCACCTGCTCGTAGCTGGACTGGCCGGACGAGAAGCCGACGGCGGCGGTCGTCGTCCCCGAGAACGTCGACTCGAAGGTGTCCGCCAGTGCCTGGCCGAAGTCGTTGTTGACGTAGACGACCGCCGCGCTGTCGGCCCCCTCGTTCTCGATGATGCGGGCCATCACCCGGGCGACGAACCGGTCGTTCGTCCGCGTCCGGAAGAGGAGGTCGTCGTCGTCGAGCGTCGAGATGCTCGGCGAGGACGACGCCGAGTTGAGGTGGAGGACGCCGTTCGGGATGGTCACCGACTGTGCGATGCTGATGGTTACGCCCGAGGAGACGGCCCCCAGGACCGCGTCGACGCCGTCCGTCTCGACCAGCTTGTTCGCGGCGTTGACGCCCTGCGTGGAGTCGGTCCCGGTGTCCTCGTCGTTGACCTCGATCTCGCGACCGAGCGGTCCACCCGCCGCGTTGATGTCCTCCACCGCCATCTGCATCGCGTTGAGCATCGGCTCACCGAAGTCGCTCAGGTCGCCCGAGAACGGGATGGCAGCACCGACCGTGATCGGCTCTCCGGAGCCGCCGCCACCACCGCCACCGTCGTCGGTCTCGTCGCCACCACCGCCACCGCCGTCTTCCGTGTCGTCGCCACTGTCGTCGGTTTCACCTTGCAGTTCACCCTGGTTCAGGCACCCGGCGAGGCCCGCCACACCGGCAGCCCCACCCAGGCGCAGGAACCGCCGCCGCCGCAGCCTGTCCGCGAACGTGTCATCCTGTGCCATGACGGACGGTACCAGTCCGTGAACCGGTTTATAGTCTGTTGTTACCGAGTAACACGGCTCTATCGGCAGTTATGCGTTCGTATGAAGACGTATGAAACGTTCATACTAGTCGGAAAACAGGACGGCCGGTCGACGCCCTCGCTGTTGGCTCAGGACTCCTCGACCGGGTGTTCGGTCATCATGACCTTCGTGTAGCCCTCCTCGATCTCGATGTCGAACGGCAGTCTGACCGCGCTGCGCTCGATGAACCGGGTCATGAACCAGCGTATCTCCTCGGAGGGGAAGACGACGTGGTAGCGGTTCTCGTCGCTCCGGCGGACCGAGAGGAAGCCACAGAGCGAGAGCCACTCCAGCATCTCGTCCAGGCTCCCGAACTCGTCCTCGTACTCCCGGGCGTGGTACGCCGACACCTCGTCGGCCGCCGCCAGGAACTCCTCGGCCCGGTTCCCCTCCTCGTCGGAGACGAAGTCGAGGAAGCAGTGCAGGAAGTCCACGTCGAGGAGGACGTGCTCGCCGCCGGAGAGCATCTTGTGGTAGTCCTCCAGCTTCTCGCTCGCGTCCGTCGTCGCCGCCTGGAAGTTGGCCGCGTAGAACGTCAGCGCCCGCCGGACGAGCTCGCTCTGGCCCTGTCCCGTCCGCTTGGTGACGTCCGCGAGCGCCTCCTGGGCGTCCTCGTCGAGCGAGACGGTGATCCGCGAGTTGCTCATGGTCGGTAGAGACGGGGAGTTGGCTTGTATCTCACGGCGATTCCGGCCCCGGACGGGTCGACCCGCGACATCGACGTCCCCGGTCAGGAGAACAGGGCGGCGGCACCGGCGAACAGCGAGGCTCCGAACCCGGGGATGGCGACCGCGTCCGTCCCGGAGACCAGCGCGACCAGGAAGAGGAGCGCGATGAGGGGGACGCCGTAGAGGACCCCCTTCGCGTACAGCCTCGGTTCCCAGGCGGACACACCGGATGCTATCAGCGCCGGAACAGGAACCTTCCCGTCGAAACCGCCGCTTCCCCCGACCTATATGCGCTCCCGCGACCGACTCCCGCTATGCGAGATGCGTACGTCGTCGGGGCGGGCCAGTCCGACTTCGGCTCCTTCCCCGACGAGAGCTACCGGTCGCTGTTCGAGACGGCCTACGACGCCGCCGTCGACAGCGTCGCGGGGGGCATCGACACCGACGACTTCGACGAGGCCGTCGTGGGGACACTCGGCGTCGGCGGTCGCCAGCTCGGGCTCTCCGGGCCGGCGGTCACCGAGCACGTCGGGCTCCACGGCGTGCCGACGACCCGAGTAGAGAACGCCTGTGCCGCGTCGGGCTACGCCGTCCGACAGGCCGTGCAGGCCGTCAAATCCGGCATGGCCGACGTGGTGCTGGCGGGCGGCGTCGAGGTGATGACCGACGCCTCGGGCGACGCGACGAAGTACTGGCTCGGCGTCAGCGGCGAGACGGAGTGGGAACGACTCTCCGGGACGACGTTCGCCGGCGTCTACGCCCAGATGGCCAGCGCGCACATGGCCGAGCACGGGACGACGAACGAGCAGCTCTCCCAGGTGGCGGTGAAGAACCACGCCCACGGGGCGGACAACCCACACGCCCACCTCGGTTTCACCTGCTCGCTGGAGGACGCGATGAACGCGCCCGTCGTCGCGGACCCGCTGAACCTCTACCACTGCTGTCCGACCACCGACGGCGCGGCGGCGG
Organism: Haloarchaeobius salinus; assembly: GCF_024464185.1. NCBI lineage: Archaea > Methanobacteriati > Methanobacteriota > Halobacteria > Halobacteriales > Halorubellaceae > Haloarchaeobius > Haloarchaeobius salinus. The sequence continues at coordinate 224,650 of NZ_JANHAU010000003.1, read as the reverse complement.
CCATCGTCGTCAGCGAGGACGTGGTCGACCAGTACGCCGACGAGGCGTTACGCGTCGCGGGCGTCGGCGCGGCTTCCGACCGCGTCGGGCTGTTCCAGCGCGACTCCTACGTGAACGTGCCGGCGTCCGTCGAGGCCGCCGCCACCGCCTACGAGATGGCCGGCTTCGGCCCCGAGGAGCTGGACTTCGCGGAGGTCCACGACTGCTTCGCCATCGCGGAGCTGATGGCCTACGAGGACCTCGGCCTCTGCGAACCGGGCGAGTCCGGGGCGTTCGTCGCCGACGGCCGGAGCGACTACGGCGGCGAGGTCGTCGTCAACACCTCCGGCGGCCTCAAGTCGAAGGGCCACCCCATCGGCGCGACCGGCGCGGGCCAGGTCGTCGAGGCGTTCAAGCAGCTCACCGGACAGGCCGGCGAGCGTCAGGTCGAGGGCGCGACGCGCGGGCTGACCCACAACGTCGGCGGGAGCGGCGGTGCGGCCGTCGTCCACGCCTTCGAGCGCGAGGTGATCGGCGCATGAGCAACCGGATCAGTGCCGTCGGCGCGTACGCTCCCCGGTTCCGCATCACCGCCGAGGCGTTCGAGGAGGCCTGGGGCCAGTTCCAGGCGTCGGGCATCGAGGAGAAGGCGGTCCCGGGGGCCGACGAGGACGCGCTCACCATGGCCGTCGCGGCCGCGAAGCGCGCACTCGCCGCCGACGGGAGCGAAGGGGACGCGGTCGAGTACCTCGCCTTCGCCTCCACGACGCCGCCGCTGGCAGAGGGGGAACTCACGAGCCGGCTGGGGGCGGCGCTGGGCGTGCCCGAGACCGCGACCCGCAGGTTCCGCGGCGGGAGCACCCGCGCCGGCACCTCGGCGCTCGTGGACGCCGTCACGGCGGACCTCGACGGGGGCCACGCGCTGGTCGTCGCCGCGGACTGTCCGAAGGGCCACCCCGACGACGATATCGACCACGCGGCCGGGGCTGGTGCGGCCGCGTTCGTGCTCGGCGACGGCGACGACGAGGGTGCGACTGTCACCGACAGCGCCGAGTACGCCACCCCCTACCCCGGGACCCGGTTCCGGCAGGCCGGTAGCGAGCGCGTCGAGGGCCTCGACGTGACGACCTACGACCGGGCCGCGTACCGCGAGGTCGTCACGGGCGCGGTCGACGCACTCGATGCGAGCCCCGACCCCGACGCGGTCGCCATCCAGGCCCCCGACGGGAAGCGACCGTACCGCGTCGCGGGCGACCTCGGCGTCGACAACGCCGCGATCTACGACGTCGCGACCGTGCAGGACCTCGGGGACACGGGTGCGGCGAGCGCGCCGCTCTCGCTCGCCACCGCGCTCGCGGACGGCGTCGACACGACGCTCGTCGTCGGGGTCGGCTCCGGTGCTGGCGCGGACGCGCTCGTGGTCGAGAGCGCCGACGGTGGCGACGCCGTCGCGGCCGACCTCGCGCTGGACGGTGGTGCGAACCTCTCCTACGCCGAGTACCTGCGCCAGCGCGGCGAGGTCACCTCCGGCCCGCCGGACGGCGGTGGCGCGTACGTCTCGGTGCCGTCGTGGAAGCGCTCCATCCCGCAACGCTACCGACTGGAGGCCGGCCGCTGTGTGGCCTGTGGCGCGCTGAACTTCCCGCCGGAGGGTGCCTGCGGGGACTGCAACGAGCGCGTCGGCCGGGAGGCGGTCGAGCTACCGGGAACCGGCACGGTCGAGGCGGTGACGACCATCTCCCAGGGCGGGGCACCACCGGAGTTCGCAGAACAGCAGTCCAAGTCGGGCGACTTCGCGGTCGCGGTCGTCGCCTTCGACGGCCCCGACGGCGGGAGTGTCAGCGTCCCGGTACAGGCGACCGACGCGGAGCCGGGGTCGGTCGGCGTCGGCGACTCGGTCGCCGCCGCGTTCCGTCGCATCTACACGCAGGAGGGTGTCACGCGCTACGGGGCGAAGGTCACACCGGCGGAGTGACCGCCGCCACGCTGGTTCTCAGTCACCGGACGGGATGAACGCGATGCAGGCCACCGCGGCCGTGACGTGCATGAACACGAGCGCGCCGACCCCCGCCGCGGTCGCCGTCTCGTCGAGCAGGAGGACGGCGATGTCGGGGACGAACGACAGGACGAGCACGGCCCAGGCCAGCCGGGTGAACGTCCCCGTCGGCGTCTCTACCCGGGTCGACAGCAGCCAGTAGACGACGGCGGCCCCGAGGACGCCGACGGTCGTCAGGAACACCACGGGCGGGTACGACAGCGCCGGCAGGTCCGGTGCGAGGTCGGCCGAGATGGCCAGGTTCACGATGGCGAGGTTCCCGAGGAGGGAGGCGACGAGGGCGACCACGGTCCGGGCCGGGAGCCCGTAGCCCGCGACCGGCTCCCGGAGCCGCTCGATGGTCGTCGTGCGTTGACTCATGGCCGTACCGACGGCAGGGGCCAACTTCAAGCTTGGACCGCAGAGGCCGCCGGAACGAACAACGCTTACTTGCCGGGCAAACACCGTCCCAAGTATGAAGGTCACTGTACTCGGTGCGGGGACGATGGGGAACGGAATCGCGCAGGTCACGGCGATGGCCGGCCACGACGTGACGATGCGCGACATCGAACAGGAGTTCGTCGACGACGGGCTGGCGACCATCGAGTCGAACCTCCAGGGCGGTGTCGACCGGGACAAGGTCACCCAGGCGGAGATGGACGCCACGCTGGCGCGCATCGACACAGCGGTCGAACTCGAACCCGCCGTCGAAGGTGCGGAACTCGTCGTCGAAGCCGTGCCCGAGCAGATGGAACTGAAGAAGAGCACCTTCGAGGACGTCGAGGCGCTCGTCGACGACGACGCCGTCATCGCGACGAACACGTCATCGCTCTCCATCACGGAGATCGCGAGCGCGCTGGAGCACGACGAGCGCGCCGTCGGGCTGCACTTCTTCAACCCGGTCCACCTGATGCAGCTGGTCGAGGTCGTCGTCCCCGAGCAGTCGAGCGAGGAGACGGTCGAGTTCGCGGAGGCGTTCGTCGAGGGTATCGACCGGACGCCGGTGACGGTGCGGGACTCGGCGGGCTTTGCGTCCTCCCGGCTCGGGGTCACGCTCGGCGTCGAGGCCATCCGGATGCTGGAGGAGGGCGTCGCCTCGCCGCGGGACATCGACGCCGCGATGGAGCTCGGCTACAACCACCCGATGGGGCCCATCGAGCTCGGCGACGTGGTCGGGCTAGACGTCCGGCTGGACATCCTCGAGTACCTGCGCGAGGAGCTCGGCGAGCGGTTCAAGCCGCCGCAGCTGCTCAAGCAGAAGGTCCGGGCGGGCAAGCTCGGCAAGAAGACCGGCGAGGGGTTCTACGTCTGGGAGGACGGCGAGATCGTCGGCACCTCGGGCGACTGGGGTGAGGCGGAATGAGCGACGGCGAGGGCGCGGACGGCACGGCCGACGCCGAGACCGCGGCCGCCGACTGCGAACTCGTCAGCGTGGCCGTCGGCGACGAGGCCGAGGGCGTGGCGACGGTCACCATCGACCGGCCGGACGCGCGCAACGCGCTGAACGCACAGCTCCGCAGCGAGCTGAAGTCGGTCCTGGACGCGGTGGAGGCCGACGACGACGTGGTCGTGGTCGTGCTCACGGGGTCGGACGAATCGAGCGCGTTCGTCGCCGGCGCGGACGTGACGGAACTGCGCGAGCGCGACGCGCTCGAACAGCGCGAGGCGTCGAAGCGCCCCCGCGTCTACGAGTACGTCGACGACCTGGAGAAGCCCGTCATCGCCCGCATCAACGGGCACTGCATCGGCGGGGGCTCCGAGCTCGCCCTCGGCTGCGACGTCCGCATCGCCCAGTCCGGTGCGAAGTTCGGCCAGGCGGAGATCAACCTCGGCATCATGCCCGGCGGCGGCGCGACCCAGCGGCTCCCCCGGCTCGTCGGCGAGGGGCAGGCGATGCGGCTCGTGCTCTCGGGCGAGCTCATCGACGCCGAGGAGGCCGACGAGATCGGCCTCGTCGACGAGGTGTACGAGCCGGAGGCGCTCGACGAGCGCGTCTACGACCTCGCGGGGAAGATGGCGTCGAAGTCACCGGTCGCCCTCGAACACGCGAAGAAGGCCGTGAAGGCCGCCTCGCGGATGGAACTGGAGGCCGGCATCGAGTACGAGGCGGAGCTGTTCGCCCTCCTGTTCGCGGGGGAGGACAAGAACGAGGGTATCGACGCCTTCTTCGAGGATCGCGAGCCCGAGTGGTCGGGCCGGTAACCGCCGACCAGGGGTTTCAATTCAGCTGGTTGACTAGTCCCGGCCCAATAGGGTTGTGGCCGCTTCCCTGTCGGAGCCGGTATCCTCTCAGACGTTCCCGTACGTCCTCTCGGAGGCGCTCGTCGCTTCTTCACTGCTGTTGCTGGTTATTTCCCACCCGATAGCGTTGTTACTATCGCCGGTACTGACGTTTATATTACATTCTTTATTTATGTGTGCCCTGCGTTTCACATACCGATGAGACGAGCCCCTTGGGAAGGGGGAGCGTCGAAACGCAGGGAAGAAACGGGCGTATCGGGCGGACGAACGAGCGGAGCGGACGAACGGGGACAGTCGTCCGTGCTGGCGGTGGCACTGCTCATCGGGTTCGTGGTCATGGGCATGCTGTCGGTCGCACTGGTGGGGAGCGTCACGCTCGACCGGGCGCAGGACGATGCCCAGAACCAGCGCGTTGAGATGGTGTTCGTCGAGTTCAGCCAGTCGGTGACGTCCGTCGCCTTCGGGCAGGGCACGACCGAACGAGTCACCTTCGACATCCGGGCGAACGACGCGGCGGTGCGTCACGACGAGACCGGACGCGTCCTCGTCTACACGGACGACACGCTGATCGCCAATCGGACCTTCGGGTCCGTCGAGTACACGCGGGAGGGGAGCACTATCGCGTACCAGGCCGGTGGCGTGTGGCGCGGGGCCGGTTCGGACGCCACCATGGTCTCGCCACCCCCGTTCGAGTACGACGACGGATCGCTGAACGCCTGGATTCCGCTGGTGACCGGGCAACGGACGCTCACCGGCGACGCCGTCGACCTCCGACGGAACGGGACGGGTGAGGCGCTGGACCGGCAGTCCGTCGTCCAGGGTCAGCTCGTGACCGTCGAGATACGGAGCAAGTACTACGGCGGCTGGGCGGACTACTTCCGCCAGCAGACGAACGAGGCGAGCATCTCCGTCGACCACGAGAACGAGACGGTGGTCATGCGGCTCGGCGAGCCCGCCATCGACAGCACGTTCTCCGAGGGTGTGTTCGCCACCGGCGGTGACGTCGATTTCGACGGCGGAAACGCCGGCATCGACGGCGACGTCTCGGCGGGCGGTACCGTCTCGGACCACAGCCGGGTCACCGGCAACGTCACCGAGGGGGCCACGAACGACCTCCGTATCATCGACGACGTCATCGAGAACAAGGTCCGCGAGGCGGAGAACGACACGACGATGCCGGTGATGCACCCCGAGTACGGTGGCGCGTTCCTCGCCGGGGGTGAGACCTACTACGACGACGACGGCTTCGTCCTCACGGACGACCTCACGGTCGACCTGAGCGCCGGGAACGTCACGATGATCGTCGACGGCAACGTCTCGCTCGAAGGCGGCGACATCGAGATCCAAAACGCCGGTGGGGACCGCGCGTTCCGCATCTACTCGACCGGCAACTTCGGGATGAAGAACAGCCAGGCTGGTGTCTCCGACGAGGCCCGCTACTTCCAGGTGTACGGCACCTCGGAGATGCAGGTCGCCGTCACGGGCGGGAGCACCGAGCTGTCCGGGACCGTCTACGCACCCCGGGAGGAGCCGGCACTCGACGACACCGAGTACAACGACGCGGCGCTCTCCGCGGAGAACAAGTGCCAGGGGTGGGACACCTGCGTCGTCGCCGGCAACAGCGCCGTGACCGGAGCCATCGTCGCCGGACCGACGCTGGTCGGCCAGAGCACGGGCATCGAGTACGACGAGGGCTTGGTGAACATCCAGCCGTCGCTCCAGCTCGACCACGGGCTCTACCCGCCGCCGATCACGTACCTCCACCTCTCCGTCTACGAGATAACGGTGTCCCAGGATGGATCGAACAGCTCCGTCGCCGCGCCGCCCGTCGGGGCGTCGTCGCCCGAACTCGCCGCGGAACCGCGGGACAGGGTGGCCTGAGCGGACCGACCGCCGCAGCCGTCCGCCGTCACTCCTCGCTCGAGACCGGGTGTTCGAGGTTCTCGATCATCGCCCGGATGTTCGCCTGTTCGTCGAGCTGGGCGGGGAAGACGCCCAGGGAGACGACGTGGTCGCCCGCGTTCTCCACCGACTCGCTCACGACGAAGTTGGTGTCGACCTGCTGGTCCTGGATGGTCGCCGAGCCCTCGAACGTCGACGTCAGCGCGCTTCCCCCGAGCGCGGCGAGCGTGGTCTGGTCGATGCGATCACCGACCGACATCCCGCTGTACTGGTCCTGGAAGCGGCCGATGATATCGCGCGGGCTGGCGTCGGCGAGCGGGTTGAACGACTCGCCGAGGATCTCGACCTGCGGCGTCGAGACGGCGGCGAACACGCCCGCTCGCTGGCCGCTCAGCGGGCCGACGTCGACCGTCTTGTAGTACTCCGTCACCCAGTTGACGACCGTCACGGTCTGCTCCTGGTCCGCGACGGAGAACGTCCGCTCGGCACGGAGCTCGCGCGGCTCCTGCTTCACGTAGTTCCCGTCGCTGGCGACGGCCTCCGCCGTCGCAGCCTGCTGTGCCTCGAACGTCGTCGCGTCGGAGAGGAACCCGAGACAGCCGGCGCTCGCGGCGAGCGACGCACCGGCCGCCGTCGCGAGGAACGTTCGTCGATTGGAGTTCATGGGCGACACCAGTCGGTACGGGAGCTTAAATGGCGTGGCAACGCACCGAGGGCGTCAGAGCCGGAACGTCGCGCCGTCGTCCGTATCCTCGACCGTGACGCCGAGGGCCTCCAGCTCGTCGCGGAGCTCGTCGGCACGCTCGTAGTTGCCCGCCTCGCGCTCGGCCTCGCGGACCGAGAGGACGAGTTCGACCAGCTCGCCGGCGACCTCGGCACTCCCGTCGGTCTCCTCGCGGAACTGGAAGCCGAGCACGTCGCCGCCGAGCTCCTCGAACGTCTCGACCGCCATCCGGAGCCCGCGGTAGTCGTACGTCTCGCGGTCGTCGACGTGCCGGTTCACCGCACCGACGAGTTCGAGCAGCGCCGTCGTCGCCTCGCGCGTGTTGAAGTCGTCGTTCATCCCCTCGGTGAACTCCCGGCGGGCGCGCTCGACGGTGTTCCGCAGGTCGCGGTCGTCCACGGTGGTCCGGGCGTCGACCGAGTCGCAGGCCCCGACCGCCGTCCGGTAGCCGCGTTCGAGTCTGTCCCAGCGTTCCCGGGCCTCGGCCAGCGTCTCGTCGCTGTAGACGGCCTCGTTGTGGTACGCCGTCGAGAGCAGGAACATCCGGACGACGTTCGCACCCTCCGACTCGAGCGCGTCGCCGACGGTCGTGAAGTTGCCGAGGCTGGAGGACATCTTCTCGGCCTTCGTCTCCAGCAGGCGGACGTGCAGCCAGTACTTCGAGAACTGCTTGCCGGTCGCCGCCTCGGACTGGGCGATCTCGTTCTCGTGGTGGGGGAAGACGAGGTCCTGCCCGCCGACGTGGATGTCGATGGTCGAGTCGAGGTGCGTCATCGCCATCGCGGAGCACTCGATGTGCCAGCCGGGTCGCCCCTCGCCCCACGGCGAGTCCCAGGTCTGGCCGGTCGGCGTCTCGCCGTCGTCGCCCGGGTGGTCGGCCTTCCGGTGCTCGTGGACGGCGTCCGGGGCGACGCCGTCGGCCTTCCAGAGCGCGAAGTCCGCCGGGTGGCGCTTCTCGCCCAGCTCGTCGGGGTCGCCCTGCTCCTCGATCTCCTCGACGCGCTGGTTCGAGAGCTTGCCGTACTCCTCGAACGCCGTCACGTCGAAGTACACCGAGCCGTTCGCCTCGTAGGCGTACCCCTCCTCGACCAGCGTCTCGACGAGGGCGACGATCTTCGGGATTGACTCGGAGACCCGCGGGTACACCTCTGCTCGTTTGAGGTTCAGCCCGCGCATGTCGCGCAGCACCTCGGCGATGTAGTGCTCGGCGACCGCCGCCTCGTCCGCGCCGAGCTCGGGGTCGCCCGCCCGGGCCACGATCTTCTCGTTCACGTCGGTGAAGTTCTCGACGTGGCGCACGTCGTAGCCCAGGTGTGTCAGCCAGCGGTGCATCACGTCGACGTGGACCCAGCCACGTGCGTGGCCGAGGTGCGCCGGGTCCGAGACCGTCAGCCCGCAGTAGTAGAGGAGGACGTCGTCGGGGTCGGTCGGCTCGAACGGCTCCTTCTCGCCCGTCAACGTGTTCGTCACGTGCAGGGTCATTACCCGGTGGTTCCCGGCGGGACCGGTTAAAACGATTGGTGCCCTCCGTGGTTCGTCATCACATGCCGGGTGTGCAACAGGAGCGTCGGACAACGCAAATATAAAACACCTACGAGGAGTATCTTTGTCCATGACAGACGCGCCGCACGTAGAGATATACACGAAGGAGAACTGCCCGTACTGCGAGAAGGCGAAGGACCTCTTCGACGAGAAGGGCGTCGAGTACGAGGAGTACAACGTGACCGGCGACGAGGAGCTGTTCGACGAGATGGTCGAGCGCGCCGAGGGGAGAAAGACCGCCCCCGAGGTGTTCGTCGACGACAAGCTCGTCGGCGGCTGGGACGACACCTCGGCGCTCGACGAGACCGGCGAGCTGGACGAGCTGCTCGGGCTGGCCGAGGCGACCGACGGCGGCGAGGACGTGGCCGAGGGAGGCCCCGACCCGCGCGACGACGTCGTCGAGCACCGCAAGCTGCTCATCGCCGGCACCGGTATCGCCGGCCTCACGGCGGCCATCTACGCCGCCCGGTCGAACAACGAACCCCTCGTCGTCGAGGGCGACGAGCCGGGTGGACAGCTCACCCTGACGACCGACGTGGAGAACTACCCCGGCTTCCCCGAGGGCATCTCCGGGCCGGACCTCATCAACAACATGAAAGAGCAGGCGAAGAAGTTCGGTGCCGACACCCGGAACGGCATCATCGCGGACGTCGACGCCTCCTCGCGCCCGTTCCGCGTCGAGCTCACCGACGGCGACGTCTACACCGCCGACGCGGTCATCGCGGCGTCCGGCGCGTCCGCCCGCACGCTCGGTGTCCCCGGCGAGGACACGATGATGGGGTACGGCCTCTCCACCTGTGCGACCTGCGACGGCGCGTTCTTCCGCGACGAGGACATGCTCGTCGTCGGCGGCGGCGACGCCGCGATGGAGGAGGCGAACTTCCTCACCAAGTTCGCCGACACCGTCTACATCGCCCACCGGCGCGACGAGTTCCGTGCCGAGGACGTCTGGATCGACCGCATCATGGACAAGGTCGAGGCCGGCGACGTCGAGATCCTCTGGAACACCGAGCTCACGGAGATCCACGGCAGCCAGGAGGAGGGCGTCGACCACGTGACCCTGGTCGAGAACCCCGAGGGCCACCCGACCGGGAAGCTCGACGACCCGGACACCCGGGAGTACGCGAAGGACGTCGGGGCGGTGTTCTACGCCATCGGGCACACGCCGAACACGGGCTACCTTGAGGGCACCGGCGTCGAGATGGACGAGGAGGGCTACCTCAAGACCGTCGGCGGCTTCGGGGGCGGCCAGACCGAGACCGGCGTCGAGGGCATCTTCGGAGCGGGCGACGTCGTGGACTACCACTACCAGCAGGCCGTCACCGCGGCCGGCATGGGCTGCAAGGCGGCGCTCGACGCCGACGACTACCTCGAGGACCACGCGACGGCGGTCGACGCGACGGCGGAGACGGCCGCCGAAGCGGACGACTGAACCCTGGATGCTCCGCTAGCGGTTTTATATTGCTTCGACGAGTCTACACGTTCGAATGGACGCCAGTGGGGATGGGGTCCGCTCGTCGATCAGGGTGGGCGTCGCGGTGTTGGACGAGCGCGAACGCCACGTCTTCGCGAACGGCGAGTACGCGAGCCTCTACGGCTACGACGACCCGGCCGAACTGCTCGACGAGCCGTGGCGGCAGTGCCTACCGTCGAGCCACCACGACTGCGTCGCCGACGGGTTGAGCGCGGTCGAGTGCAGCGGGCGCTGGTTCGGGACCGTCCGTGAGTTCGACAATACTGACTGTGGTGAGCGGGAGTACCAGCTCACGTTCGTCCGGTCGACGACCGGCGAGACGGTCGTCGTCGTCCGGGAGGGCGACCGACGGCGCTCCCACGAGGACCGCCTCGCGGCGCTGAACGAGGCGACACAGGACCTGTTCGCGACCGAACGGACGAGCGTCATCGCGAAGACGGCCATCGACGTGGCCAAGTGCGTCTTCGACCAGCCGTTCGTCACGCTCTGGCTGGCGTCGGAGGACACCGAGGACCTCGTCCCGGTCGCCGGCAGCGACGCGGCCCGAGTGCTCGCCGGCTCCGAGGACCTCGAGATGCGGCCGATTCCGCCGGACACCCTCGAGATGAGGACGTTCGAATCCGGTGAGCGGTCGCTCGTCCGGGACTACTCCTCGCAGCCGGACCGTGCGTTCCCGGATCTCCCGCTCTCGTCGGTGCTGCTCGTGCCGGTCGGCGAGTACGGACTGCTCGGCACGTCGGTCCCACACGCAGGCGACGTCGGCGAGGAGACGGTCGAACTGCTCACGCTGCTCGCACGGAACGTCGGCGTGGCGCTCGACCGGGCGAGCAAGCACCGAGAGCTGGAGCGCCGCAACGAGCGGCTCGACCAGTTCACGGGCGTCGTCAGTCACGACCTCCGCGGACCGCTGTCTATCATCTCGGGCAACGTCGAGCTGGCCCGCGAGACCGGCGACACGAGCTACCTGGACAACGTCGACCGGGCGGTCGAACGGATGGACCGGCTCATCGACGAGGTGCTGACACTGGCCCGGGAGGGACTGGCGGTCGGCGAGCCCGAGCAGGTGTCGCTGGTCCAGACGGCGACGCGGGCGTGGCGGTCCCTGCCGACGGGTGACGCGACGCTGGTCGTCGACGACGACGCGACCGTCCACGCCGACCCGGAGCGGCTCCAGACGGTGTTCGAGAACCTGTTCCGCAACAGCGTCGAGCACGGCCGTGACGACGTCACCGTGACCGTCGAACCGACCGGGGACGGCTTCGCGGTCTCGGACGACGGCCCCGGCATCCCGGCCGACGAGCGGACGTCGGTGTTCGACCGCGGGTTCACGACGAGCGAGGACGGCACTGGCTTCGGGCTGGCCATCGTCGAGACGGTCGCCGAGGGGCACGGCTGGACCGTCTCGGTGACAGAGAGCGACGCGGGCGGTGCACGGTTCGTCTTCGAGGACCTCGACGTGCGTCACGGCGCGCGTCGGACCGTCTCCGAGCATTGAACCCACAGAGGTTTATGCCTGCCAACGAATCCCGAACTATGTCAGACGACGTCGAGACAATCACGTTCGCCATCGAATCCGAGGACGACGCAGACGAGGTCGAGCTCCCCGCCGACCTCATCGACATGCTCGCCGAGCAGGGCCAGTCGCCCGCCGAGGTCGTCGCCGACATCACACTGCTCTCCTTCGCCTCCCGTGCCCACCACCTCGCACACCACGGCGAGGGCGGCAGCCCGGAGATCGACGCGGCCGAGGGCAAGGCGATGGAGCTGTTCGAGGAGCGCTTCGGCGTCACCTTCGGCGAGGCGACCGGCCACCAGCACTGAGGCGACGGTCCACTTCTGACGCGCGTTCTCACGACAGCGTGATCGCATCAGTCACGAGCACGGCCGGTATCGAATACTCGTGCCGTCAGCCTGGCCGGCTCTCGACCGTCCACCGGAGCAGGACGCCGTCGTCGAGTCGGTCGACGCCCGACAACGACAGCGCGGGGAAGGACTCGACGAACCCATCGCCGTCGGCGAGCGTGGGTGCGTCGCGACCGCCGACGACCATCGCGCCGACGTAGACGGTGAGCTCGTCGACCAGTCCGGCCTCGAACAGCGAGAAGATGAGCTCGCCGCCGCCCTCGACCATGAGTCGCTCGACCCCACGGTCGGCGAGCGCGTCGAGCCCGGCGGCGGGGTCCACCCGGTCGGTGCCGGCGACGACGACCTCCGCACCGGCCGCGGCGAGTGACTCCCGTCGCTCCGCCGGTGCTGCCTCGGCGACGAGGACGTACGTGGTCGCCACGTCGTCGAGGATGACGGCGTCGGACGGCGTCCGGCCTCGGGAGTCGAACACCACGCGGGCCGGGTGCGGGGACAGCCCGTCCGCCTCCCGGTCGGCGACGCGGTCCTGGTCCTTGACCGTCAGCGACGGATCGTCGGCGAGGACGGTGCCGACGCCGACCGCGACGGCGTCGCTCTCGGCCCTGCTGGCGTCGACCCGGTCGAAGTCCGCGGAGCCGCTGATGCGGAGTTGGCTGCGCTCCCGCGACGCGAGCTTGCCGTCCGCGCTCGTCGCGGCGTTGACGTGGACGTACACGCCCCGAGCCACGGCTGGCGGCGACAAACTGGTTTCGGTCGCGACGCCGGGGTTCAAGTACGATGCCGGGGGCAGAGACGGCATGCTCGCAGTCGCCGGTGGCAAGGGAGGCGTGGGGAAGACGACGACGACGCTCGGGCTGGCGGGGGCGCTCGCCAGCGAGGGCCGCCCGGTCCGTGCGGTCGACACCGACTGCGAGATGCCCGACCTCCACGCGCTCGCGGGCTGTGAGCGCGACCCGTCCCTCGCCGCGGTGCTCGACGGCGATGGCGTGCCCGAACAGCCCGTCGCGACGATCCCGGGGGTCAGGGTCGTCGCTGCACCCCCTTCGGCCGACAAGTCAGCCGTCTCGGCGGCGCTGGGCCGGCTCCGGGACCGTCCGACCGTCGTCGACACACCCGCCGGTGCGGGACCGGACGCCGTCGCCCCGCTGCGGGTGGCGGACGACGCGCTCCTCGTCGCCGACGGGACGCCGCAGGCGCTCCGCGACGCCGCCAAGACCGGGGCCATCGCCCGGGAGCTGGGTGTGAGCGTCGTCGGCGTCGTGCTCGTCGGCACCCACGAACAGCCCGACGGCGTCGAGCAGTTCCTGGGGACGTCGGTCCTCGGCACGGTCCCGGCCGCGACCGACCCGCTCTCGAATCCAGCGGTGTGGCACGCCTACGACCGCGTCGCGGAACGCCTCCGGAGGCAAACAGTTATTTAGGCACGGCCGGCTAACGGGTCACGTACATGGCCGGGCGGTTAGAGACAGGAATCGACGTTCTAGACCGGAAGCTGAACGGTGGGCTCCCCCCGGGCTCCATCGTCGCGTTCACGGCCTCTCCGGCGAGCCAGTCCGAGCTACTGCTCTACGAGCTGACCGCCGCCCGGGGGACGCTCTACCTCACCACCGAACGGTCCGACCAGGCCGTCCGCGACGCCATCGAGAACACGAACGCGCCGGTGGGCTCGCCGACGGTGCGCGACATCTCCGGCTCCGAGCCGCTCGACCAGGCGAACCGACTCATCCGTGCGCTCCCGGAGGGCGCGAACCTCATCATCGACACCGCGGACGTGCTGGAGCGCGGCGACCGGAACCGCTACCGGAGCTTCATGACCGAGCTCCAGACGCACATGGTCAACACCGGCTCCATCGCGTTCCTGCACTGCCTCGACGGCCACCACATCCCGACGAACCGGGACACGACGAAGCACATGGCCGACGTGGTGTTCGCCCTGGAGACGCAGGTCCGGGGTGCGGAGATGGAGAACCGCCTGTCCATCCCGAAGTTCCGCGGCGGTACCGCGCTCGTCGAGACCGTCAAGCTGGAGCTGGCGGACGAGGTCGCCATCGACACCAGCCGCGACATCGCGTAGGCCGCTCCGTTCCCCCGTTGGCTCGTTCCCCCCGACGGACACGAATCAGAAAGAATTACACTCCGGATTCGTATGTAGGGGTAACGGCGTTCACCGAACACTGCGACGCTGTCTACTCTACCATGACTGAAACATACGACGCGGTCATCGCCGGTGCCGGGCCCGCTGGTGGGCAGGCCGCCCGGGACCTCGCCGCACGGGGGTACGACGTGGTCGTCCTTGAGACGGAGGGAGAAGACGAGTTCCCGACCCGGAGCAACAAGTCGACCGCCGGGACGTTCCCGTCGACGATGTCCGACTTCAACATCCCGGACGAGGTCGTGATGAACTTCACCGACGAGGTGGTGCTGGAGTCGCCGAACCACTACTACACGCGCCACCAGCCCGGTGCCGTACTCGAGTTCGCCGACTACAAGAACTGGCTGGTCGAGGACTCCCGCGACGACGGCGCGGAGTACATCTTCGACGCCCGCGTCTCGAAGCCCATCCTCGAGGGCGGCGAGCCGGTGGGCGTGCGCTACAACGGCGACGAGGAGGTGTACGGCGACGTCATCATCGACGCGACCGGCCCGAGCGCGCCGCTGGCGAAGGCGCTCGACGTGGTCGACCTGAAGCGCGAGCGGCAGGCCATCGGCGTCGAGTTCGAGATGGAGGGCGTCGACGTGAACGCGGGCGGCTACGCCGACCTGACCGACGCGATGATGCTGCGGCTCGACCACGACCTCGCGCCCGGCGGCTACTCGTGGATCTTCCACACCGGCGGCGACACCGCGAAGGTCGGCGTCTGCTACATCCAGAACGCCGCCCATCAGGAGAACGCGAAGGACGGCTTCAGCGTCGACGACTACCTCTCGTACTGGCAGGAGAAGGACCCGCGCCTGCAGGACGCAACGCGCATCGAGGGCGAGCAGCACCGCGGCTCCGCGCACATCCAGCTCCCCGGGAAGATGAGCACGGACAGCTTCATGGCCATCGGCGACACCGTCCCGACGGTCGACCCGCTCTGGGGCGAGGGCATCGACAAGTGCATGCGCTCCGGCCGTGCCGCCGCGGCGGTCGCCGACCGGGTGCTGACCCACAGCGAGCGCGACACCAGCGCCTCCGAGATGGCGATCTACGACCAGCTCTGGCACGAGCGCGTCGCACCGAAGGTCAAGACACGGCTGTTCATGACCGAGCTGCTGTACCGCGCCTCCAACGAGCGCTACGACGACCTGATGGACGACCTCTCGCGGATGTCGGCCGACGACCTCACGGAGGCGAACCAGGGGAACAAGCTCGAGCTGGCGAAGATGCTCCGTCTCGGCGACGCGAAGCTGGTGTTCGACACGCTGATGGACTGGTACCGGCGGTAACTACCGGCCCGAGCCCGCGTCTCCCGTCTCTTCGATTCTGCGCTCGTACTTCGCGAGCGACGATTCGAGCGCCGTGCCCGCGTCGACGTCCAGCTCCTCGGCGAGCGCCAGCAGCGCGAACAGCACGTCCCCCAGCTCGTCCTCGGGGACAGTCACGTCGTCCGGTCTGTGGCCGTAGTCCGTCGACGTGCAGACCTCCTTCGCCAGCTCGCCGAGTTCGCTGCTGAGGTCCAGCAGTCGGTACGCCGGCTCCGTCTCCATGTCGTGCGTCGCGAGGAACGCGGCGACGCGTCGCTGTTCGTCCATGGCGTCGTGCAGAAACGGGGTCGCAAAAGTCGTTCCGTCTCGGGGTCCTTACTCCTCGAGGTCGGCTTCGATGTCGTCGGCGTCGATGTCGGCCTCCTCGAGGGCCTCCTCGATGTCGGCCGCGTCGGCACCGCCGCCGCCGCCCATGCCGCCCATCATGCCGCCCATACCGCCCATCATGCCGCCCATACCGCCGGAGATGGTCTCCTGGACGATGACGCGGTCGATGTCGAGGTGCTGCATGAGCTGCTGTGCGATCTGCTGCTTGCCGAACATCCACTGCTGGTTCATCTGCAGCTGCGGGTCGGACTCGATGTACAGCGTCTCCTTCTCGACGGTCTGGGTCTCGAACTCGGGCTCTGCGTCCTCGTCGTCGTCGTCGTCGGACTCGACCTGGACCTCCTCCTCGACCTCGTCCGTCTCGAACCACATGTCGAGGTCGACGTCGAACATCATCTCCATCAGGCCCTGGGCCTTCTCGACGCGGTCGTCGACGATGCCGGCGATCTCGTAGTCGTACTCGATGTCGTCACCCGCGAGCGGGTGGTTGAAGTCGACGCGGGCGCGGCCGCCGATGACGGCGTTGACGAAGCCCTGCTCGCCGTCGACCTGGACCTGCGAACCGGGGCGTCGGGAGTCCTCGGGGAGCTTCTCGACGCTGACGGTGCGGACCTGCTCGTCGTCGTACTCGCCGAAGGCGTCGACCGCGGGGATGACGACGCTGCCGGAGTCGCCGACCTCCTTGCCGCGGAGCTCCTCCTCGACCTGGTCGAACATGTGGCCCTCGCCGAGGACGATGACGCGCGGTTCGAACTCGCGGTCCTCCTCGATGCCCTCCTCCTCGGCGACCTCGGGGTCGGTCGTGTCGACGAGGCGCTCGCTCTCGACGGTGCGGGCGGTGTAGTCGAGCTCGACGAAGTCGCCATCCTGCAGTCCGGTCACTTCCTCCTGGGTCGTCTCGGACTCGTCCTCGACGTCCGGTGTCTCTTCCTCGTTGTCGGCCGTCTCGGCCTCTTGGTCATCGGTCATACAATGAACGTCTCCCACGCGGCATTTAAGAACCACGTTTTGGACCCGCGAGTAGCCGCGTGGAGTCGGGTGGCCTTTTGTCCCCCGTGGGCGAGGGGACAGCCATGTACGAGGTCGAACTGAAGGTCCGTGCCGACCACGACGCTGTCCGGCGGCGACTGGCCGAACGCGACGCCGAACCGGCCGACGCCGTCGGTCAGACCGACGTATACTACGATGCCCCCCACCGGAACTTCGCGGAGACCGACGAGGCGCTGCGCATCCGACAGGAGGTCCCGCTGGCCGGTGAAACTGGAGACGACGCCGCCGGCTTCGACTGGGACACGGACGACGGGACGACGAAGGTCACCTACAAGGGGCCGCTCGTCGACGAGCGCTCGAAGACCCGCGAGGAGTTCGAGACGGCGGTCGCCGAGCGCGACGCCATGGAGGGCATCCTGGACGGCTTGGGCTTCGAACCCGCGGCGACGGTGCGGAAGCGCCGCCGTCGGTTCGCGCTCTCGGGCTACACCGTCACGCTCGACGAGGTGGACGGACTCGGCGAGTTCGTGGAGGTCGAGACGGCGGTCGATGCGGCGGACATCGAGGAGGCACGTGACGGGGCGGTCGACGTGCTCGCCTCCCTCGGCCTTGACGCCGACGACGGTATCCGGACCTCGTACCTGGGTCTCTTGCTCGATTCCTGACGCGGGAGATTACTGTGGCGCATCTCTCCGACGGTGATTCGTTTCGCAAGTTATAGAACCGGGCCTGCTCAACTCGGAGCAATGACAGAGCGCAATATTCGCGTGGAACCCATCGACCGGTACGCGGTCGAGGACCAGGAGGTCGAGATCGTGGAGCGAAAGGGGCTCGGACACCCCGACTCCATCTGCGACGGCATCGCCGAGAGCGTCTCGCAGGCGCTCGCCCGGACGTACCTCGACCGCGTCGGCAAGGTCCTCCACTACAACACCGACGAGACCCAGCTCGTCGCCGGTTCTGCGGCTCCTGCCTTCGGCGGCGGCGAGATCATCGAGCCGATCTATCTCCTCATCGTCGGCCGCGCAACGAAGCACTACGTCGACGAGGACGGCACCGAGTACAACATCCCGACCGACACCGTCGCGCTCCGGGCCGCCCGCGACTACCTCGCCGAGCACTTCCCCGAGATGGAGTTCGGCACCGACATCGTCGTCGACGTTAAACTGGGCGAGGGCTCGGGCGACCTGCAGGAGGTCTTCTCCGAGGAGGGCGCGACGGTCCCGATGGCCAACGACACCTCCTTCGGCGTCGGCCACGCGCCGCTGACCGAGACCGAGCGCATCGTCCTCGAGGCCGAGCAGCGCCTCAACGGGGCCTACGCCGCCGAAAACCCCGCCGTCGGCCAGGACATCAAGATCATGGGCAAGCGCGAGGGCGACGACGTCGAGATCACGGTCGCCGCCGCCATCGTCGACAGCTACGTCGAGGGGATGGACGACTACGTCGACGAGGTCGAGGGCATCCGCGAGTTCGTCACCGACGTCGCCCACGAGATCACGGACCGCACCGTCGACGTCCACGTCAACACGGCCGACGACTACGAGGAGGGTGCCATCTACCTCACGACGACGGGCACCTCAGCCGAGCAGGGTGACGACGGATCCGTCGGCCGCGGCAACCGCGCGAACGGGCTCATCACGCCGAACCGGTCGATGTCCATGGAGGCGACCTCCGGCAAGAACCCCGTCAACCACATCGGGAAGATCTACAACCTGCTCTCGACGGAGATCGCCGAGTCGGTCGTCGACGAGGTCGACGGTATCCGCGACCTGCGGGTCCGGCTGCTCTCCCAGATCGGTCGTCCCATCGACCAGCCCCACGTCGCCGACGCACACGTCGTCACCGCGGAGGGCGTCGACGTCGGCGACATCGAGGGCGACGTGACCGCCATCGTCGACCGCGAGCTGGGCAACGTCACCGGGATAACCCGCCGCGTCATCGACGGCGAGCTGACCACCTTCTGAATCCGGGCACCGTTCCGCCACCCGTCACGCTCCGACGGCGGTTTATACGTCGACTGGCTATCGGCGACCATGCATCTCCCCGGTGCCGACGCCGTCCTCGTCAGACACGGCGACCTGAACGTCAAGAGCACCCGGGTCAAGCGCCGCATGGAGCACCGGTTGCTGGACCACGTCGAGTCGCTGCTCGCGACCGAAGGCATCCCGGCCGAGGTCGACCGTCGCTGGTCACGTCCCGTCGTCCGGGGCGTGAGCGACGAGGCGGAGCTGGCCGCCGAGGTCGCCGCACGCGCATTCGGCGTCGTCTCCACGAGCGCGGCCGTGACGGTTCCGCCGGAGCGCGACGCCATCGAGGACGCGCTGGCCGAGGCGGCGTCCACGGTGTACGATGGCGGCACGTTCGCCGTGAGCGTCAACCGCGCCGACAAGTCGCTGCCGTACACCAGCGAGGACCTCGAACGCTCCGGCGGGCAGGCCGTCTGGGAGGCCGTCGAGGACGAGTTCGAGCCCGCGGTCGATCTCGACAGCCCCGACCTCGTCCTCGAGGTCGACCTCCGCGAGGGCGAGGCGTTCGTCTTCTGCGACCGGCACGACGGCCCCGGCGGACTCCCCTACGGCACGCAGGACCCGCTCGTCGCGCTCGTCAGCGGCGGCATCGACTCGCCGGTCGCCGCCTTCGAGGCGATGTGTCGGGGGAGTCCCGTCGTGCCGGTCTACGTCGACCTCGGCGAGTACGGCGGCGCGGACCACGAGGCGCGGGCCGTCGAGACCGTCCGGACGCTCGCCGCGTACATCCCCGACGAGGAGTTCGAGCTGTGGCGCGTCCCCGGGGGCGACGTGGTCGACGAGCTCGTCGACACGATGGGCACCGGCCGGATGCTCGCGTTCCGCCGGTTCCTGCTCCTGGTCGGCGCGGCCGTCGCCGAAGAGACGGGCGCGGTCGGCGTCGTCACGGGCGAGGCGCTGGGACAGAAATCGAGTCAGACCGCCCGGAACATGGCGGTCACGTCCCAGGCCATCGACCTGCCGGTGCACCGGCCGCTGTTCTCGCGGGACAAGCAGGACATCGTCTCGCAGTCCCGCGACATCGGCACGTTCGTCGACTCGACGGTGCCGGCGGGCTGCAACCGGGTCGTCCCCGACCAGCCGGAGACCCACGGCTCGGTCGAGACGATCGTGCGCGAGGAGCCCGACGACCTCGGCGAGCGCGCCCGTGCGGCCGTCGACCGGGCCGAGCGACTGTCCTTCTGAACCCCCGCGAGCGAAATCCACATACCCACGGGGACCGAACGGCTCTGCAGTGACCGACGTCTGTCTCATCGGCTCGTCCGACGTGGTCCTCCGGTACGAGCTGCTCTCGCGGGAGACCGCCCGCGAGGCCCTGTCGACGTACGACCTCTGGGAGCCATACGAGAACTCGCTGGCGCTCCGCACCGTGAGCCTGGGGGCCGCCGTCTCGCTGTTGAACGACCTCGACTGGTACATCGTCCGCTTCGTCGACGAGGTCCTGGTCCGCGAACCGAGCGTCGACGACGAGGAGTGGCTCTCGCGCGGGCTCGCCACGCAGGTCCGCAACGACGCCGTCGCCCCCGCAGACACGGACCAGTTCTGCAAGCTGTACGGCCTGCTCGAACCCGAGGAGGGCCCCCCGGAACCCGTCGAGCCGCTGTTCGCCCAGCGCGTCGACGGCGAGCTACCGACGTACGACCTCCGACCCGAAGTCGAGGAGACGATGGTCGTCCGCGTCAGCGAGGAGGAGTTCGCCGGATGACGGGCCACGGCGTCGCCCGCGTCGACGGCCTGCGAATCCACTACCGCCGTGCCGGCACCGAGGGCCCACCGGTCGTGCTCCTCCACGGTGCCGGCGTCGACGACGCCGACCTCTCCTGGCGACACACCGTCGAGACGCTCGCCGAGGAGTACCAGGTGTACGCCCCCGACTGGCCGGGCTACGGCGACAGCGATCCAGCGGAGGGCGACCCGTCCATCGACACCTACCGGAAGGTGTTCGAGGGGTTCGTCGAGTCGGTGGGCCTCGACGAGTTCGCCCTCGTCGGCATCTCCATGGGTGGCGCGGTCGCGCTGGGCTACACGCTCGACAACCCCGACCGCGTCCGCGCGCTCGGCCTCGTCGACAGCTACGGACTTGGCGGGCGGGTCCCCGGCGGCCCGATGCTGTACGCGCTGGCCAACGTCCCCGGCGCGAACGCGACGGGCTGGTCGATGCTCGGGAGCTCCAGAGCCGCGACCGTCACCGGCCTCGCGAACGTCGTCCACGACCCGTCGACGCTGGACGCGGCGTTCGTCGACGCGGTCAACGAGCGCGCCAGCCAGCGCGGTGCCGGCCGGGCGTTCACCGCCTTCCAGCGCAACGAGATCACCCCCGACGGCCGCGCCCGGACCAACTTCGCCGACAGGCTCGGCGAGGTCGGGGTCCCGACGCTGCTCGTCCACGGCGAGTCCGACCCCCTGTTCCCCGTGTCGTGGGCTCGGCGGGCCCACGAGCTGATTCCCGACTCGGAGCTGGTGGTGTTCGAGGACTGCGGCCACTGGCCGACGCGGGAGCATCCCGAGAAGTTCGACGCGACGCTGCTGGGGTTCCTGCGTGAACGGGTACCGTCGCCGGCCGACGAGGAGACGGTGGAGGACTGATTCAGTCGAACGTCCCGGCGGACATGTACCGTTCGCCGGAGTCCCAGAACACCGTGACGACGAGCGGGCAGTCCGTGTAATCGCCACCGTCGGTCTCGACGCCGCCCGGGACCACGGCGTCCCGACCCGACGCCGGGCAGTCCGCCGCCGGTTCGGCGATCTCGGCCGCGACCTCCCGCGCCTTCAGCGACGACGCGCCGGAGGACTGGCCGACGAAGATGCCCTCCTCGCGGGCGAGACGACGACATTCGGCCTCCGCCTCGTCGAAGTTCACGGTGCGGACCTCGTCGAGCAGGTCGCGGTCGAGGTTCTCGCTGACGAAGCCGGGGCCCATCCCCTGGAAGTCGTCCTCGCCGGCCTCGCCCGTCGTCAGGACGGCGTTGTCCTCGGGTTCGACGCCGACGACGCGCATGTCGGGGAACTCCTCCTTCAGCCGTCGGGCGTTGCCCGAGATGGTACCGCCGGTGCCGATGCCGGCGACGAAGGCGTCTATCTCGCGGCCGTCGACCTGCTCGATAATCTCCTCGGCGGTCGTCCGGTAGTGCGCCCGGGGGTTGGCGGGGTTCTCGAACTGCCGGAGCTGGAACGCGCCGGTCTCCGCCTCGATCTGGTCCGCGCGTTCTTTCGCGTCGACCATCCCGCCGTCCACGAGTTCGATGTCGGCCCCGTAGGCTCTGAGGATGCCCTTCCGCTCCTCGGACATCCCCTCCGGCATGACGATGGTGACGTCGTAGCCGCGCGCCGCGCCGACCATCGCGATGCCGATACCGGTGTTCCCGCTCGTCGGCTCGACGAGACTGTCGCCGGGTTCGATCTCCCCCCGTCGCTCGGCGTCGAGGACCATCTCGCGGGCGGGTCGGTCCTTGGCGGAGCCGCCGGGGTTGAACGACTCGACCTTGGCGGCGACCGTCGCGCCCGGTGGCGAGGTCACCTGCACCAGTGGCGAGCCGATGGCGTCCAGTATGCTCCGTTTCATGCACGACGGTACGGCGGCGAGGCGTAAGGGGCGGCCGGCGGCGGCAGATGTGGCCGGGGACTCCCGAACATCGGCAACCCATGCGAGGAGCGGGAGCGTTTTGGCCGTCGGCGGGGTAGGCCGGGTATGAGCGAGGCAGAACTGGAGACGATGCGGCCGAACCCCGCGTGGGCACCCGACGCCTACGACGAGACGCTGGCGGTCTGGGAGGCGCTCGCCGACCGCGTCGTCGTCAAGGTCTGGGGCGGCGACTGGTGCAAGGACTGCCGGAGCCAGCTGCCGGACTTCGGCGCGGCACTCGATGCGGGCGAGGTCGCACACGTCGAGCACTACCCGGTCGAGCGCGAGGGCGGCGAGAAGGTCGGCCCCGGCGTGGAGGAGTACGGCATCGAGTACATCCCGACGGTCGTCGTCGAGGACCGCGAGACCGGCACGGAGCTGGCCCGGTTCGTCGAGGAGGAGGACCGCCCCATCGCGGTCTGGCTGGCCGACCAGCTCGAAGACGACGTTTAGTTCTCGAACCAGTCGAACGCTGCTTCGATGTCGTGCTGGGGCTGTGAGCAGGCGAAGCCTCGGCAGGCGTACACCGTCGGCTCGCCGTCGCGGGCCCCGCGGTCTGCCCAGACCGGCGGTACCGAATCGACTCCGAGGGTACCGAGCCAGTCGGTCAGCTCCTCGTCAGTCGACGGACGCGGGGCGAGCAGTCGCCGCGGGAGGTAGGTCCCCGCGAGCGTCTCGCGCCACGCCTCGGGCAACGGCAGGTCGTCGGCTCCGGCGGCGACCGTCAGCTCGGCGTCGCCCGAACTCCAGCGGTCCGCGACGAGCGCGAGCGAGGGGTACTCCAGCGGGCTGGTCTCGATGCGGGTGCCGTGCGTCGCGAGCGTCGTCTCGACCACCTCGTCGAAGCTGTCGTCCGGTGCGAAGCCGTCGAGCGACAGCAGCACGTCGAGGGCGACGCCGAGGCTCGACGGGGTGGACTGGTCCCGGAGCTCCTGCGGACGGGCGACCAGCGCCTCGCCGTCGCGGGGCGTAAAGAAGACCGTGCCCTCGCCGGCGTCCCAGAAGTCGCGGACGATGGCACGGGCGAGGTCGAGCGCGAAGCCGAGGTGGGTCGGCTCGCCGGTCGCCTGGTAGGTGTCGAACGCGCCGCGGGCGAGGAACGCGTAGTCCTCGAGGAACGCGTCCCCCTTCACGTCACCATCCTTGAACCGACGCGAGAGGCTCGCCGATTCGGGGTCCCAGAGGTGCTCGCGGACGAACCCGAGGGCGTCCGCGGCGTTGTCGGCGTACGCGGGGTCGAGCACGATGGCGGCCTCGGCGAACGCGGACGCCATCAGGCCGTTCCAGCCCGCGAGCACCTTCTCGTCGCGGCGCGGGCGCGGACGCTCGCTCCGGGCCTCGACCAGCGCCTCGCGGGCGTCGTCGAGCCGTTCCTCGACGGTCACCGGGTCGAGGTCGTACTCGTCGGCCAGCGCCGCGACCTCGCGGTCGATGGTCAGCACGGTCTGTCCGTGCTCGAAGTTCCCCGATTCGGTGACGCCGTAGCGAGCACAGAACAGGTCGGCGTCGCCCCCGTCCAGCACGTCCCGGACCTCCTCGGGCGTCCAGACGTAGAACGCGCCCTCCACGCTTTCGCCGTCATCGTCGGGCGAGCGGGCGTCGAGCGTCGAGAAGAAGCCGCCGTCGTCGTGGGTCAGCTCGCGCTCGACGAACGCGAGGGTCTCCTCGGTGGCAGTCCGGTAGCGTTCGTCGCCGGTGAGCTGGTAGCCTGCGAGGAAGACTCTGGGGAGTTCGGCGTTGTCGTACAGCATCTTCTCGAAGTGCGGGACCGTCCAGTCGCGGTCGGTACAGTAGCGGTGGAAGCCGCCGCCGAGGTGGTCGTACAGCCCGCCGTTCGCCATCGCGTCGAGCGTCTGGACGGCGACGTCGCGGTAGGTGTCCCGGCCGGTCTCGTCGTACGCCCGCAGCAGCAGGTGCAGCCGGGCCTCCTGGGGGAACTTCTGTCCGGTGCCGAAGCCCCCGTGTTCGCGGTCGGCGGCTCTGAGGACGGCGTCGGCGGCATCGGTCAGCAGGGTCTCGTCCGGGGCGTCCGTTCCGGCGGAGGGCACGTCCTCCAGCTGGTCCTTCGCGGCGTGGGTCCACTGCTCGGCGCGGTTCTCCATCTCCCGACGGTCCTCGGGATCAGCCCACGAGGTCGCGATGTTCTCGAGGAGGTCGCGGAAGCCGGGCATGTTCCGGCGCGGTTCGCGCGGGAAGTACGTCCCGACGTAGAACGGCTTCCCGTCGGGCGTGAGCCAGACCGAGAGCGGCCAGCCCCCGCGTCCGGAGACCAGCTGCGAGACGGTCTGGTAGATGGAATCCAGGTCCGGACGCTCCTCCCGGTCGACCTTCACGGGGACGAAGCGCTCGTTGAGGAGGGCGGCGACGTCGTCGTCCTCGAAGCTCTCCTCCTCCATCACGTGACACCAGTGACAGGCCGAGTAGCCGACCGAGAGGAAGATTGGCACGTCGCGCTCCGTCGCGGCGTCGAGGGCGGCGTCGTCCCACGGCTGCCAGTTGACGGGGTTGTCCGCGTGCTGGCGCAGGTACGGCGACGCCTCCTCGTCGAGTCGGTTCCGGGCTGTGGGGTCGCTCATGCCTCACCGTTGGGCCGACGACGGGTAAAACGGTCCGACTCCAGTCGGACCGACCGTGGGCCGGGGGTCCGGCTGCTGGCCACCGGAGCGTACTTCCCGTTCCGTGCCGACTCCTCGCACGGTATGAAGGTGGGACACGAGTGACGGATGAGCGTCCGGACCTCGACGTGTCGATGCTGGCCGTCGGCATCGCGGTCGGCGTCGCAGTCGGTGTCGGCCTCGGCGTCGCGCTGGAGAACCTCGCGCTGGGTGTCGCACTCGGGGTGAGCCTCGGTCTGGCGCTCGGGGCGGCGCTCGCGCTCGAGCACTGACCAGTCAACCCCGTCGGGCCGGCTTGCACCACGTACGTGTATAGCTACGCCCGCAGGAAAGACAAACTTTACATCGACGTGCCCACCCATGTCGCGTATGACAGAGACCGTGCTCCTGGTCGGCGGTGGCGGCCGCGAACACGCCATCGCACACGCGCTCGACCGCTCCGAGGAACGCGACGAGTTCGAGTTCTACGCCTGCGCCGGCAACCGGAACCCGGGCATCGCCGCCCTCACCGACGGCTTCGAGACGCTCGATTCGAGCGACACCGACGCCGTGGTCGAGTACGCCGAGTCCGTCGGCGCGACGCTCGCAGTCATCGGGCCGGAGAAGCCCCTCGCCGAGGGCGTCGTCGACGCGCTGGAGGACGCTGGCATCTACGCGTTCGGCCCGCGCCAGGCCGACGCCCGCATCGAGACGGACAAGTCGTTCCAGCGGGAGTTCATGGAGGCGGAGGGCATCCCCGGCTGTCCGGACTACGCCATCTTCACCGACATGGAGCTGGCCTGCGAGTACATCGACGAGTACGACGGCGACCTCGCGGTCAAGCCCGCCGGGCTGACCGGCGGCAAGGGCGTCCGCGTGACGGGCGACCAGATCACGAAGGCGGAAGCGAAGGAGTACCTGCGCGGGTCCGACTACGAGAAGGTCGTCCTCGAGGAGCGCCTCGTCGGCGAGGAGTTCACCGTGCAGGCGCTCGTCGCCGGCGACGACGTGCTCATCACGCCCGCCGTACAGGACCACAAGCGCGCCTACGAGGGCGACGAAGGGCCGAACACCGGCGGCATGGGCAGCTACACCGACGCCGGGTTCCAGCTCCCGTTCATGACCGAGCTGCACAGCTTCGAGGCGCTGCAGATCCTGGAGGCGACCGTCGACGCGCTGGAGGACTACCGCGGCGTCCTCTACGGCCAGTTCATGCTCACCGAGGACGGGGTGAAGGTCGTCGAGTTCAACGCCCGATTCGGCGACCCCGAGGCGATGAACGTGCTCCCCATCCTGAACACCGACTTCTACGAGGTGCTCGTCGGTGCCCGCGACGGCGGCTCGCGCATCCCCGAACTCGACTTCCAGTCCCGCGCGACGGTCTGCAAGTACGCCGTCCCCGACGGCTACCCGACCGAGCCGCAGGCCGGCACGCGAATCGAGGTCGACGAGGAGAGCGCGGCCGCCGCCGCGGCCGACCACGACGGCGACGCGTTCCTGTTCTACGCCTCGGTCGACGAGCGCGACGACGGGCTGTACACCACCACGTCGCGCTCGTTCGCCGTCGTCGGTGTCGCCGACACCATCGCCGAAGCCGAGGCCATCGCCGAGGACGCCCTCGCCGTCGCCGGCGAGGATGGGTTCCACGTCCGCCACGACATCGGCACCGAGGAGCTCGTCCAGAGTCGCATCGACCACGTCGAGCAGCTCACCGAGTGACCGACGGTGGTGTGGGACGCACCGGCAACCCGCACTCGTCGGCGATAGATTGAGGCACCCCCCGCCCGAGTCGGGGAACGAATGCGCGTCCGCGTCGACTGGCGTGCGAGCTGTAGCGTCGTCGGCTCGATCTGCAAGATACTGACGCTCCCGCTCGCCGCTCCACTGGTACTGGCCCTCTACGACGGCACCGACGTCGTCCCCTTCCTCGTCGCCATCGGCATCGCTGGCGTGCTCGGCGTCGGTATGGAGCGGCTCTCGACCGAGCGTCGCGTCCTGAGCCGCGAGGCGTTCCTCCTCGTCGCGCTCGCGTGGCTCCTCGTCGCGGTCATCGGCGCGATTCCGCTCTACCTCGCGGGCAGCGGCCAGTTCGCCGACCCGGTCGACGCGCTGTTCGAGAGCATGAGCGGCATCACGACGACGGGCGCGACCGTCATCACCGACTTCGACGCCCACTCCCGGCCCGTCCTCCTGTGGCGGCAGGTCATCCAGTGGCTCGGCGGGCTCGGCATCCTCATCGTCGCGACCGCCCTGCTCTCGCGACTCGGTGTCGGTGGTGCACAGCTGATGGAGACCGAGACGCAGACCCAGGACGTGACGAAGCTCACGCCCCAGATCGAACGCACTGCACGGCTCATCTGGACGCTCTACATCGGCCTGACGGCGCTCGCGGCGGTCACCTACTACGCGCTGCACGTCGCCGGGTTCGCGCCGGAGATGACCGCGTTCGACGCCATCGCCCACGCGCTCACCTCCGTCTCGACGAGCGGTTTCTCGCCCCGTGCCGAGAGCGTCGGCGCGTTCTCCCCGGCGGTCCAGTGGGCCGTCATCCCGTTCATGGCGGTCGGTGCGACGTCGTTCGTCCTCATCTACACGGTCGTGGGTGGTGACCTGAGCCGCATCCGTCAGAGCGAGGAGTTCAGGTTCTACCTCGCGATACTCGTCGGCATCTCCACGGTCATGGTCGCGCTGCTCGCCGTCGACACCCAGTTCGACGGCTCCACCGAGGAGACGCTCCGCCACGGTATCTTCCAGACCGTCTCCATCGTCACGACCACGGGCTACGCCTCCACGGACTTCGAGCTCTGGTCCGCGCCGGCCAAACAGATCCTCCTGCTCTGCATGTTCGTCGGCGGGATGTCCGGCAGCACGACCTGCTCGATCAAGACCGTCCGCTGGCTGGTCGTGCTGAAGGCGTTCCGACGGGACCTGTTCGTCGCCGCCTCGCCGAACGCCGTCCGGCCCGTCCGCCTCAGCGGCGACGTGGTCGACGAGGAGACCATCCGCGACGTGTACGCCTACACGCTCGTCGCGCTGGTCTGCTTCGGCCTCGCCTCCGTCTTCGTCGTCGTCAACAGCGCCCGCGCCGGCCACGAGGTGACCGAGCTCGAGGCGCTCTCTGTCGCGGCCTCCATGTTCCTCAACATCGGCCCTGCGTTCGGACAGGCCGGGCCGTTCGGCAGCTACGAGGCGTTCCCGCGCTCGACGAAGTTCGTGCTGGTGCTCGTGATGTGGGTCGGCCGCATCGAGATCATCCCAATCCTCGTCATGCTCCGGCGGTCGTTCTGGACCGGTGGGTGAACCGGTCGGTTTCAAGAACGGTGCCCACCTACGGCCGGTCGTGAGCGACGAACCACGGCGTGAGCGCGTCACGCGACACCCGACGACCGGCCCACGGAACTCCCTCCAGCACTGGCCGGACGCGAAGTCGCCGCTGCGCGTCGCGTTCAACTACGTCCTCGTCTGGCTCGTCCGCATCTCCCCCAGCCTCCGGCTGAAGAACTGGCTACTGCGCCGGCTCGGCGTGACCGTCGGCGAGGGCGTGTCGTGGGGATTGGAGGCGACACCGGACGTGTTCTGGCCCGAGCACATCACGCTCGGCGACCACGTCATCGTCGGCTACGACGCGACGCTGCTCTGTCACGAGTTCCTGCAGGAGGAGTACCGCGTCGGCGACGTCGTCCTCGGCGACCGCGTGATGATCGGCGCGGGTGCCATCGTGCTCCCCGGCGTCGAGATCGGCGAGGGCGCACAGGTGGCGGCGAACTCGCTGGTCACGGAGGACGTGCCCCCGGACGAGACCGTCGCCGGCGTCCCGGCCCGGCCGATGTCGAGCGAGGAGCTGGCGGACGACTGAGAGCGAGCGCGGAGAACCCGACGGCGACGCCCCTACTCCCGTACCCGGACGACACCCGTCTTGAACACGCGATGGTTCGGGACGATGTACTCGCGGTCCTCGGACTCGATCTGCGTGACGAACAGGTCGACCTCCTGGACGACGCCCTCGTGGCCGTCGATCTCGATCTGGTCGCCGATGCCGTACGGCTGGTCGAGCAGCAGGTAGACGCCGGCCGCGCTGGAGCGGAGCAGGTCGCGGAACGCCAGCCCGCCGAGGAAGATGAGCGCGAACAGGTAGCCCGCAAAGAGCACGAGCAACGAGAGCATGTGCACGCCGAGCTGGGCGAGCGCGATGAGGAACGCGATGTAGATGACGCTGTACTTCACGACCCGGGGGAGCAGGTTGACCTCCGGGAGTTTGATGCCACGCAACCGCTCTGAGACGACGAGTTCGGCCTTGTCCGCGACGACGAAGCCGACGATGAGCACGAGCGCGGCGACGAACACGTCCGGGATGAACCGGACGACGCCGAGCCAGAACTGGTCGGTCCGGACGAGGTTTGCCACGTGGACCGCCGCCAGCGCCGCGATACCGTAGGTGAACCACGCGCTCAGCCGTGCGACGATGTCGACCGTCGAGCTGCCGAGGCTGCGCGCACTGCTCTCGAACGGGGTCCCCTCGACCATCTCCGGCACGCCCGCGGCCGTCAGTAGGCGGCGGTTCAGCTTCCCGACGACGATACCGAGCACGATGCCGAGGAACAGCACGACGGCGGCGCGGACGAGCGGTTCGTTGATGAGGGCCTCCCACGTCGGCACGTCGGCGGTCCCGTCCGCCGTCGCGTTCGTCTGCTGTGAGAGCCACACCAGCGCACCGAATGCGCTCATCCTCAGTAGTCCTCCGGGTCGATCTCCAGCAGCAGTTCGCCGTTCTTGAACGCCCGCACCAGCCCGTCGCTCTCCGAGAGCACGATGGCCGTCGCGTTCGTGTCCCGGGTGATGGCCCCGGCCGCCATGTGCCGCGCACCGAGCCCCTTCGGGATGTCGACGCCCTCGGCCGACGGCTCCAGGTAGCGGTACGCCGAGACGATCTTCCCCGAGTCGGAGATGACGAACGCGCCGTCCAGCCGGGAGAACTCCTTCAGCATCACGTTCACGATGGGATCGCCGACGTGGACGTGGGACTTCTCGAACGGGTTGTACGACAGCGGCCGCGACTTGTTCATCACCTTCCCCGCGTCGCCGACGACGAACAGTGCGCCGACCGGCTTGCCCTTCTGGCCCTTCTTTCCGAGTTCGACGGCCAGCTCGAGCACGTTCTTGATGACAGCGGGGTCCGCGCGCGAACTCGAGAACAGGTCGTACACGCCCGACTGGTCCGACGCGTCGGCGCGCACCCGCGAGACGGTGTCGATGCTCCCCTCGAACACGCTCGTCGCGCAGAGCAACACGTCGCCGTCGTCGATGTAGCCCGCCTCCAGCGCGCCCTCCAGCCCGAAGTGCACCCGCTGGGCGATCTCCTCGAACTCCAGCGGGAGCTCGACGAACGCGTCGGCACCGACCGCGTTCTCGGTCCCGACCACGAGCACGTCGATGTCCTCCTCCTCCGAGAACCGCTCGTAGTAGGACCCACTCGGTGAGAAGAGCACCACCGTGTCGACGTCCGACAGTATCTCGCCGAACAACGCTGCCATGTTCGCCATTGGGAAAGACAACAAAGCCGGTATGAAAAAGGTTTGCGGGGTCACCCCGTTCGATGTGTCAACTACGACACCGTCACGGTGTCCTCCCACACGATGCTGTCCGTCTCGGGGTGGATGATGCGCACGACGATGCGGTCGCCCGACTTGGCGTTCGGCAACTGGACGCCGATTTCGTCGCCGGCGGTCCACTCGACGTTCGCGGGGCTGTTCACGATAACACCGCTCCCGTTGTCGACCATGCCCGCGTCGCCCTCGAAGTTCGAGGGCTGCAGCGGTCCCGACGCCGGCAGGTCCACCAGCCGCACCGTCCCGCCGCCGCTCGCGTTCCGGATCTGTATCTCCAGTTCGGACATCCGGAGCTCGTCGCCGCCGTTCTTCGTGATGTTCAGGTAGCCATCACCTGCCTCGATGGGGTCCATCGACGCGTGGACCTGCGGTGCCGGCTCCTGCGTGCTGTCCGCGAAACTGAGTGCGAAGTTGGCCGCCGCCACCGCCACCACCAGCACCACCGCGATGAGGAGTACCGTCGCCACCACCGACGATACGCCCCGTTGCCCTCTCATACGCGGCACATGGCCGTTCGGATATTAATGCCTGTTGGCCGACTCCGTATTTTATCCCGCCCCGATTTTGAATATTAAGAGATGTTTGGGGAATTTGTTTTCGTGGAGTCAGGTGGTGTCGGGGGTTCGAAGCGCGAGTCCGGATTTGAACTACGGTCCGCGGGACCGGATTTGAACCACGGTCCGCGGGACCGGATTTGAACCACGGTCACTCCGCTTCGCTCCGTTCCCTGGTTCAGAATCCGGTCCTGCTCCTTCGCTCAGTCGCTACGCTCCCTCGCTCAGTGCGCGGGACCGGATTTGAACCGGCGGACCCCTTCGGGACAGCGTCCTAAGCGCTGCGCCGTTTCCTGGCTTGGCTACCCGCGCTCGCACGGATTTTCACCCGAGGGCTGTAAGAACCTGTCGGGTTGTGACGACAGGCCATTTATGTAGGAGAACGCGCTACGACCGGGCATGTACAGCGCACGGGACCAGGTCGAGAACGAGGAGTGGCTGGCCGAGATGGAGGCCGCTGCCGACCGCCTCGACCTGAGCGCCGACGCACGCTCGTACGCGGTCGACATGTTCCTCTCGTCGGTGCCGGAGTCGGACCGGTCGAAGGGCCCGGCGATGGCGGCGAGCCTCTACGCCGGCGCGCTCGTCGCGAGCGAGGGCCGGAGCCAGACCGAAGTGGCCGAGGCTGCGGGCGTATCGCGGCTGTCCATCCAGCAACGGTGGAAGGACGTGCTCGAGTCGGCGGGGTTGCGGCCGCCCACCTGGTAGTTAGCGGGTGGCGTCGCGACCGTCACGGTCGGGCGTGAGGTTGCCGTGCTCGTCGATCTCTCCCTGGACGATGCGGGTGCTCGAGATGACTTCGCCGTCCTCGGCGTACACGTGGTCGACGACCTCGACGGTGAGCGGGTCGTGGCCGCGCTCGCGGCGGACCTCGTTGACCAGCTCGCCACCGTCGCGGGTCTCGGGGGAGACGACGAGGTAGTCGAACTGTGGTTCCGTGGCGATGCCGGTCGGTTCGGTCAGCTCGCGCACCTCGAACTCGCGGTCGTGCGCCGCGGCGAGCCGTTCCAGCTCGCGTTCGAGGGCCGCCTTCCGTTCGTCGTAGGGCCTGACGTACCGGTCGACGTTGCGGGTCTTCGGGGCGAGCTCGTCGCTCGTGAGACCGACCGTCACGTCACCGAGTTCGAACGCTCGCTCGAACAGTGCACGGTGTCCGTCGTGCACCGGGTCGAACGTCCCGCCCAGCGCGACCTTCATGCACGGGCCAAAGCCTGCCCGTGCAATAAAAGAGTCGAAACCGCAGGTTACCGGGTATCGAAGGAAGCGGTTACTCCGAGGCCGACTGGCCGTCGTCGGTCGCGGAGCCCTCGTCGACGTCGTCCTCGTCGGCGTCGGAGACCTCCTCCACGGTGATGGTGACCGGCTCGGCCGTGCCGTCTCCGGTCCGGCGTTCCTCGTCGAGCACCTTGTCGAGGTTGAACACGGTGTTCAGTTCCTCCTGGACCTGCCCGACGACACCGCCGACGAGCTCGCTCGGCGGGATGGCCGTGTACTCGTAGGGGTTGTTGCCCGCGCCGGCGCTCTCGCGCTTCTCGCGGTTGACCTTCTCCTCGTCGTGGAGCTCGGCGAGCGCCTCGCGGACGGTGGAGGGGTACAGGCCGGTGCCCTGGGCGATCTCCTCGCTCGTGCTGCCGGGGCGCTTCTGCAGGAAGACGTAGATCTTTGCGCGGGTCTCGGTGTCGAGTACCCACGAGAGAAGGTCGACGAGGCCCTGGTCGAACCCTTCGACGGCCCTGTCCCGCCTCGACCGGTCGTCGAGTTCGTCGAAGTCGTCGTCGGTCACGTGCTCGTCGTGGTCTGTGTCGTCAGAAGACATGTCCTCTACACGAGGACACAAGTCTCGGAGTGGTAAAAACCCATTGCTCACAGCAGGAGGTCACGACAGAGCGCATCGAGCCCCTCCGACTCGAGGATGCCCCGCTGGCGTGTCGCGCCGCTCTCGGCGTCGTAGACGTCGCGGATGCCCGAAATACCGAGCCGGTCGCACTCCCGGTCGACGAACTCGCCGAGGTCGACCGTGCCGGAGCCCTCGCGTTCGACGAACGAGGCGTCGTGGCCGTACCGGAGCGCCCGCCACTTGTTCTCGTCGAGCACCTCGCGTCGCATGCAGCCGTCGACTCCGTCCGGGTCCGCACGGTCTTCGTAGCGTTCGGAGAGGTCGGTGACGAGCGCCTCGGTGTACTCCACGAACGCGAGGACGACCGTGGGGTCCGCCTGTGCGTCCGGCGCTCGCACCTCGACGGTGCCGTGGCCGGAGTGCGGTCGCACGTCGTGCCAGAGCTCGCCGCGGTCGTTGATCGAACCGCTGTCGATCATCCGGTTCTCGAAGCGCTGGAACGCGTCGTAGTCCGCGAAGGCGGTCGGCATCCCCGTGTTGGGGAGCCCCTCGAATATCTTCGCCCGCGCCGACTCCAGTCCGGTGTCGTAGCCGTTCCAGTACGGCGAGTTCGCCGAGAGCGCGAGCATCACCGGTAGGTGCCAGCGCATGCGGTTCGACACCCAGACCGCCTTGTCCGCGTCGTCGACGCCGACGTGGACGTGCAGTCCCGCCGTCGTGTTCCGGTGCTGTGGGTACTGGATGCGCTCGAGCTGGGCGCGGTAGCGGTCCTTCTCGGCGTGCTCCAGCTCGCGCCACCGGGCCGCGGGGTGCAGCCCCGCCGCGGCGACCTGGAAGTCGTACTCGGCGG
Organism: Haloarchaeobius salinus; assembly: GCF_024464185.1. Taxonomy (NCBI): domain Archaea; kingdom Methanobacteriati; phylum Methanobacteriota; class Halobacteria; order Halobacteriales; family Halorubellaceae; genus Haloarchaeobius; species Haloarchaeobius salinus. The sequence goes on along the minus strand of NZ_JANHAU010000003.1, from coordinate 191,009 downwards.
CGTACTCGACCAGCGCCTCCCTGACGGCGTGGACGTTCTCGCGTGCCTCCGCGAGGTCCACCGACTTCGGCGTCTGCGTCTCGATGACGGTCTTGAACAGCTCGTGGTCCACTCGGTCCGCCAGCAGCTCCGGGGGCTCGCCCTCGTAGACCAGTTCGTCACTGCCCGAGACCGGGTAGCCGGCCCCGTCGACCACGAAGAACTCCTCCTCGACCCCGAGCGTTCCCTGCTCGGCGAACGCGTCGGGTGACCCTCGCTCCATCGGACGCTCCTTCGAGGGGGTGCCTCAAAAGGCGTGCGGAGTCGGGTATCTTCACCGCGGACGCGCGACCACCGCGAGGTGGTCCTCGTGCAGCGGGTCCATCCGCTCCGTGGTGACGACCTCGTACTCCGCCTCGATGGTCTCGACGACGTGCCCGAACGTGACCTCGGTCGGTCCCGTCACGTCCTCGCTCCGGGCCTTGATTGTCGCGACGAGCCAGCCGTCGTCCGCGAGGAACTGCCGGTTCCGACATGCCACGTCGCCCTGCCCGCGCGTCGCCACGTCCTGGAACAGCACGTCGACACCTGACTCGACGACGTGGGCGTACGTCTCCGGCCTGCGGGCGTCCTTCAGCAGCGGGAACAGGTTCGGCCGGCTCTCGGCGACACGGACGAGGTCGCGGGCGGGTCGGGGCGCGAACTCGACGGCGTACGTCGGCCCGGCGAAGTCGGCGACGTGGCTCACGGTGGTCCCGCTCGCCGCGCCGAGGTAGAGCACGGTGTCGTCGCCCGTGAAGCCGGTCTCGACGCCGCGCCCGAGCAGCGCCCCCAGCTTCGAGCGGCCGGGGTCCCATGCGCGCCAGCCGTCCTGTACGGGCTCGCCGTACACCGGCTCCCCGCGTGTCGCGAGACGCTGGTCGCCATCGAACGTTCTCGGTTCGACGCCGTCGGGCAGGTGACCGTCGCCGCCGTCGGTGCGCGGTCGGCGGCTCATTCGTCACCTCCCTCGTCCGTCGCCGTGGCGTCGTCCTCGGCCCGTGCGCGGATGGTCGCCATGCGCTCGTCCAGCTCCTCGTCCAGCTCGGGCTTGCGGTCGCCCGAGTAGTGGTCGACCCGGGCCGCGATGGTCAGCTTCCCGGCGAGCGCGCGAGCGGCCGAGCCGCGGTCCTCGGGCCGGGTCCCGCGGACGTACTCGTGGGTGTAGATGACGCCGTGTTTCGGCGAGGAGGCGTGCCCGCGGAGGTGGGCGAACAGCGCGTCCTCCGCGCCGAGCACCTGCACCGTCCCGCTGGGCTTCTTCGCCAGCGACTCGAGGCCGCCCGCGAGCGCGATGAGCCGCGCTGCGAGCACCGGCCCGGCCATCGCGCTGAGGTTCGGCGCGACCGTCGGGGCGCGAGTCTCGACGTAGGCCTCCAGCTCGTCCGCCTCGTCCACGAGGCCGACCACGCGCTCGGCGAGGGAGATGGCACGCTCCTCGTCCGGCCCGGTCGGCTCCCGGTCGACGACCTCGCGGGCGAACCCGACGCCACCGCCCTCCTCGTCGAAGAGCGCGCCGGCCCACTCGCTCAGGCGCTCTGCCAGCTCGTTGGCCGTCCGGGTGCAGTCGTCCATCGCCCGGACCGCGTGGACGAGCTGCTGGTCGCCCGCACGCTCGGCCTCGGTCGCCGCGGCCCGCGTCGCCGCGACGCAGGCCTCGTGGAGCGCCGCGTAGTACGCCTCCTCGTCGGGTGCGAAACCGGCTTCGACGGCCCGTGCTGGCCAGTCGGCCGGCGCGTCGGCACGGCCCTCGCGGACGTGCCCGGCCCCCGTGGCGGTGTCGTCGCGCGCTGTGCCGACGAACCACCCGTCTCCTGTCATGGCCACGACTTCGCCGGCCAGACGAGTAAAGGCCACCGACTCGCCCGTCCTAGAACGTGATTAAATAGTATGGTGGAGGGAATCAGTCACGGCGGAAAGCTTATGACTGCAGACCCGTCTCCTTCTGATACCCGATTCGGGTGCCAACGCCCGACACAGACAATGAGTACCGCGAACGACACGAGTTCCGACGGCCCCCCAGCTATCGACACGAGATTCAGAGCACGCGAATCCGACGACGGCCGAGTCGAGATCTTCGACTCGGAGAACGAGGACGCGTGGATCCGCTCCGACTACACACTCGAGGTAGCGGGACCGAACTGAACGCCCGCACGATTCTCCCCCCGACAGTACGACCTGCCGTGTGACAGCGTCTCGACCGCGAGCGGTGCGGCCGGTCCGACGCCGTGCGATGCAGTCGGATAGACGACCAACTCGGTCGCTCACGGCGGTGAAAACGGAGGACTTGGACGGGTTACTCGAACTTCTCGAAGGGCTGCTCGCAGTCGTTGCAGTAGTGCATCGACCGGCAGAGCGACGGGCCCTTCGGGTGGTCGCGCACCGTGTTCTCGGAGCCGCAGTACGGACACTCGGCTCCCTCCAGGTCGCCGCTGGTCGTGACGGATGGGTCTGCGCGTCTCATATGCTCAGTCCGAACTCCCGCAGGTCTTCCTTGCCCTGCTCGGTCACCAGCTCGAGGTTCCACTCGGGCGACCAGACCAGCCGGAGGTCCGCGCGGTCGACGCCGTCGACTGCCTCGACTGCCTCCTGCATCTGGTCCTGGAGCATGTCCCGTGCGGGACAGCCCGAGTACGTCAGCGTCATGTCGACGGTGGCGACGGTCTCGCCGTCGGTCTCGTCGACGCTGACGCCGTAGATGAGCCCGAGGTCGACGATGGAGATCGGCATCTCCGGGTCCTCGATCTCGTAGAGGGTGTCCCAGACGTCGCGCTCGACGCCCGTCGCGCCCTCGCCGGTCGCGGGCACGTCGTCGTAGTCCTCGCCCTCGACGTACTCGGTGTACGCGCAGGCCTCTCCGGCCGGCTCGACGCAGTCGTCGACCGGGTCGACCGAGTCCGGGATGTCGGTGTCGTAGGCGTTACTCATCGTCGGGGTCCTTCATGATGCGCGAGGCGCTGGTGCGCCCGAGCTCCCTGTACGAGTTCGTGAACTCGTCGTACAGGTCGAACCAGTCGTCGGTGTGGCTCTGGTCGCGGCCGGTGTGCTCGGGGAGCTCGAGCTGGCTGTGATGGATGTCGTACTGCTCGGGCAGCTCGGCGTCGTCGACGCTGAGGCCCAGCGACTCGAGGAACGGGACGACCTCGTCGAGCCACTCCTCGCGCATGGTCACGAGGGGCTCGGTGCGGATGCCGAGCTCGTCGATGCGGTCATCGACCGCTTCGTCGGTCGGCGCGAACAGCGTCAGCGCGTACGGGAACAGCCGGTCGAGGGCGTCCTGCACGCGGGCCCGGCCCTCGTCCTCCTCGCAGAGCCGTTCGAGCCAGCTCGCCGCGTGCTCGCGGTGGTAGTCCTCCTCGCCGAGGATCTTCCCGACGCGGTCGCGGATGCGCGGGTACGACGAGTCCTGCAGTGCGCGGAGCTGGATGTCCTCGGCAACGTCGTAGAGGTACGACCGGAGGATGGGGTCCGACCAGTCACCCTCCTCGAACGGCAGCTCGACCAGCGTGGAGTGCCGCCACTCCGACGGGTCGCGCTCCCAGATGAGCTCGGACTCCTCGGCACCCCAGTCCTGGAGCAGGTCGTACCAGAGACGGGCGTGTCCGAGCTCGTCCTGTGCGATGTTCGCGAACGCGAGGTCGGACTCCAGCGTGGGGGCCTTGACCTGCCACTCGGTGTAGCGCTCGGCGAGCACGAACTCGTCGTCGGCCAGCCGGAACAGCTGGTGACGGACGGCCTCGCGCTCCTCCTCGGACAGCGAACCGGGCTCGGAGAGCTCCTCGACGGCCGCCATCAGTTACCACCCGCCTTCTCGATCTGGGCCTTGCGCTCGCGGTCCGCGGTGACCTGCTCGCTCTCGGACTCCTCGACCTCCGAGGCCGCGGCCTCGAAGTTGTAGGTCATGGCCCACCGGTAGGACTTGTCCGTCGTCCCGCCGAAGGCCGCGTCCTCGGTGTCGACCTCGCCGATCTCCTTCTGCGGGGTGACCCACAGGCTGTTCGTCGGCTTGCGCCGGCCGTGCTGGATCTCCGCGAACAGCAGGGCCATCTCCCGGTCCGGTGCGTGGACGTTCCCACAGTGCTCGTGGTAGTCGCCCGACTTCTCTTGTCTGAATACTTCCCAGATCATGGTCTCAGTCTGCCGCCTGGGGCTGGTTGGAACCGTAGAGCCGGTTCTCGTGGCTGTCGAGCGATTCGCGGACCCACTCCACGGCGTCCTGGGCCGCCTTCCGGCCCTCGATCTGTCCGACGCCGGGCTCGTAGTCGTTCTTCGCGATGGTGAAGAACTCGTCCCAGTCGAGGTCCTCCTCGACGACCTCGTAGGTGCCGTCGTCGTTCTTCGAGATGCGCGGCTCGTCGGGGATCTCGAGGCCGTACTTCTCGGCCTTCGGGATGTACGCGTTGAGGAACGCGGTCCGGAGCTCGTCGTTGCCCATCTGCTTCAGGCCGACCTCGCTGGCGAAGCCGTGGTGGGTCGACTTGTCGTTAGTGGGGCCGAAGAACTGGATGATGCGCGGCCACCACTCATCGAAGGCCTCCTGGGTCATCTCCTGTTCCTTCTTCGAGCCGGTCATCAGCTCGTAGAGGATGGCCTCGCCGTGCTTGACGTGGAAGCCCTCCTCGAAGCAGACCTTGTCCATCGCGTGGGCGTAGGGCTCCCACGAGGTGGACTTGAGGGTTGCCTGCCGGCGCATCGCCGCGCCGTCGACGAAGAACGCGATCATCGGCGTCTCGGCGTAGTTGTCCATCGGGTAGTGGAAGCAGTTCAGGAACTTCCCCTTGCCCTCGGCCAGCTCGTCGAGCATCTCGTCCCGGGTCTTGATGCCCAGGCTCTCGGCGGCCCGGTAGAGCAGCTGCCCGTGCCCGATCTCGTCCTGCACCTTCGCGCTGAACGCCAGCTTGCGGTCGAGGCTCGGTGCCTGGCGGATGAACGGCTTCTCCAGGTACGCGCCCATGATCTCCGAGTTCGCGTGGAACTGGATCATCCGTGTCGCCGCCTTCCGGTACTCCTCCGGCATGTCGTCCTTCGGACTGAACTCCCGCGGTCCTGCCCGCTGTTTGACCTCCTCGATATCCATGATAGTTCGTCCCATATTTCGGAGTCCAACGACTAACAGGTTAACCCGTCCATGTGTGGGGTTTATATATAACAGTCGGCAATGCCTCCGCTCGCCGACAGCCCCATACGTCATCCCATCGAACGGATTCCCATGATCGAGGAGTGTCTCGTCGTCGAGTTCGCGGTAACCGGTGACGACTGCCCGCTCGCGACCGCGACGCGGGAGACGGGCACCGCGGTGGAGGCGAAACCCCCGCAGCGCCGGTCAGACGGGAACGCACTCCTCCAGTTCAGCGGCGAACCGGCCATCGCCGAGGTGCTCGACGCCGACGAACAGATCCGCTACCTCCACGCCTCGGCGACGGACGAGCGCGTGAACTACCGGTGTCTCTCCAAACACCCGTGTGTCGTCCACCAGCTGACCGACGCGGGGTTCATGGCGGAGTCGCTCCGCTACGACGACGGCGTCGAGACGTACACCGGTGCCGTCGTCGGGTACGACGTGCTCGAGGGCGTGCTCGAAGCCGCGGGCGAAGCGGTCGGTGTCACCCTCGAACGCATCTACCCGCTGGGGAGCGAGGACGACGAGGCGGTCGCCCGGCGGTGGGGGTTCACCCCGCCGCAGGAGGAGGCGCTGCGGCTCGCCAACGAGATGGGCTACTTCGAGGTGCCACGACGTGCCGACGCTGGCGACGTCGCCGCGGAGCTCGGCATCGGGAAGTCGGCGTTCCTCGAACGGCTCCGCCGCGGGCAGGCCTCGCTCATGGCGCAGGTGTTCGAGTAGCCGGTACGACGGTTCGGACTCATCCCGTGGTCGACCCGGACACCGCGAAGGCGAACCGCGCCCCGCCTGTCTCGCTCTCCTCGGCGACGACCGACCAGCCGTGCGCGCGGGCGATGCTCTCGACGATGGCGAGCCCGAACCCGGTCCCCTCGTCGTTGGTCGTGACGCCGGACTCGAACACCCGTTCACGGCGGTCGGCCGGAATCCCCGGTCCGTCGTCCGAGACGTAGAACCGGGTGACGGCTGGGTCGGCGGCCGACGGGTCGTGTTCGACGCCGACGGTGACGGTCACCGGTCCGTCGTCGGTCGTCGCGTGCTCGACACAGTTCCGGAACAGGTTCTCGAACACCCGTCGGAGCCTGTCCCGGTCGGCCGCCACGGTGCCCTCGCCGGCGAACTGGAGGACCGCATCGCCCGTCTCGACGGTCGCCCAGGCGCGTCGAGCCGCGGTGGTGAGGTCGACCGACTCGGTCTGCTGGACGGCGTCCCCCTGCCGCGCGAGTTCGAGCGCGTCGTCGACGATGCGCTCCATGCGCTCGTGGGCCTCCTCGACGACCTCGAGCGCCTCCATATCTCCCTCCTTCGCCGCCTGCAGGTAGCCGTTGCCCACGGTCAGCGGGTTGCGGAGGTCGTGGCTCACCACGCTCGCGAACTCGTCGAGTCGTTCGTTCGTGCGCTCCAGTTCGCGCTCGCGCCGTTTCCGGTCCGTGACGTCCCGGGAGTTGAGCACCATGCCCTCGACCACGGGGTCGTGGAGCAGGTTCGACGCGAACGACTCGAACACGCGCCAGGAGCCGTTGGCGTGGCGGATGCGGTACTCGTGGCGCGAGGTGTGGAAACGTTCGTCGACGCCCTGCAGGAACTCCGCGACCATCCGGTCCTGGTCGTCGGGGTGGAGCCGCTCCCGTCCCCGACGACCGACCCACTCGTCCTGGTCGTAGCCGAGGAGGCCCTCGATGGCCGGGCTGTCGTACTTGATGCGACCGTCCGCGCCGAGGACGGTTATCATGTCCGAGGAGTTCTCGATGAGCCGCTGGTAGCGCTGTTCGATCTGCCGTTGCTCGGTCACGTCCCTGAGGATGAGCAGTGTCGTCCCCGCTGCTGCGGACTCGAGGGGCTGTCGGGACACGGCGAAGTGGCGCGTCCCGTCGTCGGTCTCCACCGACAGCTCGTCGGCCGGGTCGTCGTCGGCGAGGACCGGTGCGAGCGACGGGATCGCTTCGACCGCGCGCTCGCCGACCAGTGTTGACGGACGCGACACACCGAGCGCCCCGACTGCGGGGTTGGCGTCGACGATGCGGCCTTCCTGGTCGACGACGACCACCGCGTCCGCCATGTTCTCGACGACGGTCTTGCGTGCGACCGGCGAGACGGCGAGCAACGAGTACCGCGAGATGGCGTACCAGAGCGCGACGGCCGAGAAGGAGAACCCGAGGACGGTGAAGTCGAGGTTCCCCCCCGAGCCGAGCCCGACGAACCAGCCAACGTTGACGACGAAGGGGACGGTGACGGCGACGACGACGGCGAGCGACTGGGAGCGGAAGAACTCGTCGGAGCGGACCGCGGCCCGCAGCAGCAGGGCGATCGCGACGACGATGAGCGCGTAGGAGTAGACGACGTGGAGCGTCGCGGCCGGGCCGAGCGTCCTGTCGAGCATCACCAGCCCGGTGGCGGGGTCCGTCGCCGTGTCCACGGTGACCACGTACAGCTGATGGTAGCGTGGACTCGTCGCGAGGAGGCCGAGTGCGACGACCATCTCGACCGCGAGCAGGGCGAACACCCGCGGCGTCAGCCACTCGTCGTTGTCCGTGTACGCGAGCGCGAAGCCGAGCAGCCCCAGCGTCGAGCCGCTCGCACCGATGAACTGGACGCCCAGCCAGGCGCGCTTGGCGAGGAGGCCGGTCGTGAGGAGCTGGAACACGTCGCCGACGGCCCAGACAGCGATGCTGAACGTGAGCGCCACGAACATCCGCACGACGGGCCGGTCGAGCAGGTGCGTCCGGCCGACGACCACGTAGAGGAACAGTCCGAACGACAGGAGCGCGGAGAAGACGAACGGAACGAGGTAGACGGTGGGTTGCCATTCCATGCGGCAGGTCTGTGGGAGAAGGGGACCCCGATACGCTTTACTCTGGTGGGCGACCCCCAACCTGCGCGACGGCAGCGCTGCCCGGGGGCGCTATCCGGTCTTGTAGACGCCGCGGGCGTCCGCGATGAGGGTGTCGTCCGCCGCCGCGTAGACGTCGACGTCGACGGTGCCCACGTCGCCACCACAGCGGACCACGTCGGCCTCTGCGTACAGGTCTCCCGTCCCGGCGTCCAGGTAGTCGATGCGCATGTCGATGGTCGGGACCGGCTGGTCGACCTGCGAGACGAGCGCCGCGCCACCCACGGTGTCCGCGAGGGTGAACGTCACGCCGCCGTGGGCCATCAGCTGGTCCGCATTCCAGGACAGTTCCTCGCGCATCTCCAGACGGCCCTCCGCGTGTCCGTCGGCGGCTTCGGTCACTTCGACCCCGAGCAGGTCGGCGAACGGCATCTCCTCGAAGAAGGATTCGATGTCCATGCTCGGGCCTGCTCGGTGCATCCTCTTAACGCTTCAGGAAGGCCACAGTAGCCCGGCGGCTCCGACCGCGTGGCGTGCCCGACGGGCACCGGGCTCTAATATATTAGATGCACTCCTCAGACAACACTTATTGATTAGAGTCAAACGTTACTTACCTCCCCTCCCAAGGATAGCTTGGCGAATTACAGCGACGTGCTGTCGCCACCCCCTATACTCCCCCCAACCCCCCTTCCAGGAACCACCACCCGCGAGAGGGTTCCATCGCCTGCGTGCGTTTTCCGACGACGAATAGCGACCTCCAGCCGCCGGTAGCCCGTCTCTACCCCGCCCGTTCTGCCTCGTACTGCTCGACGAGCGACACGACCGCGTACACGAACGGGGTGTCGACCAACGCGACCAGCAGCTTGAACACGTACTGGCCGACGATGAGCGCGAAGATGACCGGTACCTCGAGCTCGCCACCCACGCCGAACATCCTGGGCGCGACGTAGAACGCGACCGAGACGAAGATGACCGTGTCGATGGCCTGGCTGGTCGCCGTCGAGAGGATGTTCCGCAGCCACAGCGACTCGCCGTCCGTCGCCTCGCGGATGCGATGGAAGACGAACACGTCCCAGTTCTGGCTCACGACGTAGGCGAGCAGCGAGCCGGCGACGATGTTCGTGCTCGCACCGAGCACCGTCTCGAACGTGTCGGCGGCGACGGCGCTGTTCCCGGCCACGGGCGAGGCGATGGTGCTCCAGACGAGGACGAGCACGACGAAGTTCATCGCGAAGCCGACGTTGACCATCGCGGTCGCCGCGCGTCGCCCGTACAACTCGGAGTAGCAGTCGCTCGCGAAGAACGTCAGCGCGTACGCCAGGGCTGCCCCCGGCAGTACCAGCGCATCGCCCGTGTGCGGGAGCGAGATGGGGATCCCGAACGCCAGCAGCTTGCTCGCCGTGACCTGTGCCGTCGCCAGCGCCGTGACGAACAGCCCCACGAGTGCGATCTGTCCGACATCCGCAGCGTCACCCTTCCGGACGGGTTCGTTCATGTCTACCGGTCGAACTCGGGCGATTCGTTTGAGGATTCTGGTTCGTGGTCGTCCGGCTCGCTCGGGTCCGCTCGTCTGCGCTCCTCAGGCCTCCCCGGCCGGTCGGTCGGGCACCGAACCGGCGGCCGCCTCGACCGCCCGGATGGCGTCCGCACCGGCTCGCCGACCGACGAGCGCGACGAGCGAGTCGTCGTCGAACGCCATCGCGTGGACGGTCACGTCGGCGAGCGCGAGGCGGTCCAGCGCGGCCGCGGCGAAGGCGGCGTCGACAGCACCGGTCGCGAGCACCGCGGTCCGTTCGCCGTCCGCTGTCGGGCCGTAGGCCACGTCGTTCACGGTGAGCAGCACCTCGTTCACGGAGTCGTCCGCCGTCGCATCGTCGTCCCCGACACGCCCGAGCCCGCGCTGCATCGTCACCCGCACCGACTGCGACGACGGCGCGTAGTCGGGAAGTGCCTCGGCGTACCGGCGGAGTGCGGTCGCGACCGCTTCCGGCTCGCCGTCGACGTCGACGAAGCGCGCCGCCGCGGCGTAGTTGACGACGCCGGCGCGGAGCGCGTCGACCAGGAACGGGTGGTCCGCCGCTGCGTCTCGTGTTCGTGCCGCGAGCGTCATACCGAGAGCCCCGCACCGGGTCCCGATAAACGCCCCGGTCCGCGGGACGGAGCCACGACCACGGCGCGGGTTTTCCGACCCGGAACACGACGGACAGTTTTTACGCCGGACGGTGCGAAGCCGCTGGCAGTGACCGAGGACCCGGCGCTCCCGGACGTCGTCGCGCTGCTCGACGACGAGTACGCCCGCGCGATCCTCGAAGCCACCAGCGAGGGACCGAAGTCCGCCAAGGACCTGAGCGAGGAGTGCGACGCCTCGCTCCCGACGGTCTACCGGCGGGCCGAGTCCCTGCAGGAGTGTGGCCTGCTGCGCGAGGAGACCCGTCTCCAGGACGACGGCAACCACTACAGCGTCTACCGCGCCACGCTGGAGCGGTTCTCGGTCGAACTCACGGAGGGCTCATTCGACATGGAACTACAGCGAACCGAACGGGACGTCGCGGACACGTTCACCGACATGTGGCACAGACTCTGACCATGCTCGGACTCCAACTCATCGGCGACCCCGTGCAGGCGCTGGTCGTGGTGCTGGCAGCGCTGTCCACGGCCGTCGGCCTGCTCATCGGCTACCAGGCCTACCGGGGGTTCCGCCGACACGACAGCCGCCCGATGCAGCTCCTCTCCGTCGGGCTGGTGCTGATAACGGCCGTGACCTACAGCATCTCCTTCGGCGGGACCATCCTCTTCCGGGAGGGGATCCTCCCGCTCGCGTACCAGCAGGCCCACACCGTGGTGGTGCGCGTCACCCAGCTCGCCGGCCTGAGCTGCATCCTCTACTCGCTGTACTCGCGATAGGGGCGCGTCCTCCGTGAGCCGTGGTCCGTCTGCAGTGCCGCTTTAAGTCATTCTCGTCACAAGGGTTCATAGTGAGCGGGTTCGGGCTCCCGAGAGATCGAACGCAGAGCCCCGCCTTTCTATACGCTGGAGCCGCAACGGGGAGTCGAATGACCGACTCCGCAGTCCCTCCGGCGGCCGATCCACGGTCACCCGAGCCACCGGCCCGCCGCGACCCGCGCGACCTCCACGCCGGGCCCGGGGACGGCTCGCTCGGCCGCATCGACGCGGTGAAGGACGAACGCTTCCGCCGCTGGGACGTCGTCACGCCGAGCGCCACGCTCATCGGCCGACCACGACACGCACACGAGGACGTGAGCGAGAACCTGCGCCGGCTCCACGACGAGCAACATCCGGCGATGGCCGGCCACAGCGAGCGGATGCACCGCCTCGAGAAGGTCCGTATCACCCACGCCTTCTGCAACAACCTCGCGCTGACGTCCTGGGAGCGCGACCGGGCGCTCGGCATCATGGCGGAGCTGGACCTCACCGCGTTCGGGAGCCAGCGCGCCATCCAGCGCGTCGCCCTCGTCGTCATCCGGCACGTCGGCGACGAGGAACGGAAACGACGCCTCGGCCTCCACGACGACGAGTGGGTGAGCGAGCGCTCGCCGGAGGAACTCGCCGAACTCTCCGAGCAGTTCGAGTCCCTCACCGACGACGGCCAGTTCCGCCTGCTGATGGACGAACACGGTCTCGACGTGACCGCCGTCAATCGCCTCACTCGGACGCTCCGGGACCAGCTGGCGGAACAGGACCTCGCCGAAGCGGTGTTCGGGCGCTCACCGTACCGCGACCCGAGCCTGCCGCCCATCAGACCGGAGCCGCCAACCGAAGACGGCGAGTCGATCTGAGCCGTCCCCGCGGCGGCGGAAGCGTTTTGCAGCCGTGTGCCGACCCTGTGCCCATGGACAACTACCCACACCTCGACCCCGCCGACGGCGAAGTCGTCGACGCCGAGGTCGTCGTCACCGACGACGTGCTGGTGAAGGCGTTCGCCCTCGGCCCGCGAGCGGAGCTGACGCCCCACGAGCACACTGGCTCGACCAACGTCTTCCACGTGCTGGAGGGCGCTGTCACCGTGATCAGAGGCGACGAGGAGAGCACCGTCGAGGCCCCCGGTGTCGTCCAGCACGACCGCGGCGTCGTCCACGGAGCCCGCAACGACACCGACGAGCGGGCCGTCTTCACGGCGAGTCTGTGTCCGATGCCCGGCTGACCCCGACGGGTGGATGTCGCGGCTCCTCGGATTCTCTTCAGTCGGAGCAGCGAGATAGGGCTCTATCGCGTCGTAGCTGTTCCACCCACCGAGAGCCATCACGATGCGCGGGCTGACGTTCTCCTCGACGAGCAGGTGGTTCGCCCAGCAGCGCCGGAGACGTGCGTCGACACGCGCCGGTAATCCTCGTCGCCGGCCTCCTCGACCGCGCGCTCGGCGGCCTGTTCGACCCAGTACTGCACCGTGCGCTTGCCACGGTCGACGAGTACCTGGTCGTCGTCGACGTCGTGCTGCTGGCAGTACCGATTGATGAGCGCCTCCAGCTCGCGTGGGAGCCACGTCTCACGGTGCTTCCCGCCCTCGTACTCGCCCGTCGTGTCCTTGCCCGAGACGACCTCGAGATCGTAGTGGGTGCCGTCGGACTTCCGCGAGATGTGCCTCGGCTCGACGTCGAGGACCTCGGCGACGCGGAGCCCGCAGTCGCCCATCAGTCGAATCGCGATCTCTCGCTGGAAAGTGTCTGCGGCGCGGGGCAACTCGTGATACTCGTCGCGGGTCATCCACACGGTGAACGACCCATCCTTGTTTCTCTCACTCCGCATTGCACGCTCCTCTAGAAGTTCATGCACCTAGAGTGTTCCCCCGCTGGCAGGGTTATCTCGTGAGATGCCGGATTTCGACCGAATCAGTTCAGGCGGGTGGCTGGCGTTGCACGCTTCCACACAAGCACGAAACGTATCGAGGAGAGAGTATTGATAACTCTCTCAATCCGAACCTGACGCAAAGAAATAGGTGGCGCTCCATCTTGTATTCATTATGGCTCCCTCACTACTGGACCACGAAACTCGGGAAAGATTCTTGGAATCAAGAGACGATCAGCTTACGGAGAGTCAATCCAGAGAACTACAGAGAAATCGAGAGATAGCTCGCCAAATCAGACATCAAAAGCGGGTCTTAGATGATATAGATGCAGTGGACGAAGTCACAGAGGGAGCGTTTGAGGATGCTTTGGACGGTCTGAAAGCAAGGCAAATAGAGATTTACAAGACAGAACAGGACAGTTCTGTGGAGAAAATATCGAATCTAATCCCTGAAGTCGTCATTGAACACGTCAGCTTCAACACTAATCAATTCAAATAGGGCCGTCTTCAGGAATTCGTATTTGGGGTGTTCTTACCTCTACAAAACTCGAACAAGGCGATAAGAGCCCTGTTAAAAATTCCACTTGTATCTCGAAGCACTACTCGACTTGGACCATCACGTTCATGAGATCATAGCGGCATTGCATTCTTCACTACAACGTAAATAAACCATAATGTCCAAGGGATGATTGACATCATGAATAATACCTCATAGAATTTCGGCTGAACTACCTGGTCTGTGAATACAGAGGCCAGACTCCGGAATAATATGTCACGAAATATGACGTAAGCGAGATTGTTGAGATTAATGAAAAGCAGAGTAAAGAGTAACAAGGTGGGTAAACTGAGGAGTAAAAATAGCAAACGAATTCCTGAATCAAGTTCTCCGAAGGCGGCTTCACCGAGTGATTGAGCCGGGACTCCGAGTAATATTGAAAAAATTGTATTTAGATACTCAATATCTGGATTTGGTATGCTATGGCCGAACAATTTGTAGCCCTGGTAAGGTAAGGTGAAACTGAGGTACGCGTATAAGAACCCGAAAATAGGGATGGTGATAATTCCTAATAGAAATAACGCCTTTATGAACCGATATTGGTCCAATCGGGTTTCTATCAAAGCTTGACGTCCAATCAGAGTCATATTGCTGGGCTGATTGTAGGGAGAATATGGCGGGATAACTGCTTCCGAGATCGAGGTTGCCCAGTTCCGACCCAAAATTAGTAATCGGATTCCAACAGCGAAGTAGAACGCTTTAGTAATCTGTTGGAGAGTAGCTACAGAACCAAATTTAACTGTGGACCAAAATGTGATAGTTCCTACGCTTGGGAAGTACAAATCACTAATCGTATTCGGAATGAGAATAGCATACGAACCAACGAAGGTAACTACAATAATGAACGCCAGCGGCCTAGTCAGAAAAACTAGATATTGGGAAATCAATCCTTGGTTTGTATCCATCGAGTAGATTCACTTCAATGCTATAGCATATTTATCTTTACCCTGAAGTACGGAATTGGGTCAGTTGTGCGGAAGCAACCATCCAATCACAGCTCCGTGTCCGAAGTGCTGGTGACGGAGCCCCTCGAACCGCTCTATCGCGACGGTCTCGATTCCGATGTCGTACCAGAAGGAGACGTCCTGCTGGAACTTCTCGGCGATTCGGTCGGCCGTGAGCTGTTCGTACTCTTCACCATTCTTCTCGTAATAGAGACCGAGAAGGCCGGCAGGAAGACCGAAGTCCGATTCGTAGAGCTTCCGGCTGTCGGTCAGCAGTGACGACGAACTCCGTTCGGGAAACGGGCTGAACACGCTCTTGTACATATTCGGGTCGATGTTCCCGTTGTCGCGTCTGAACCGCAGGAGCTTCGCTTCGACTGGCATCCGGAAACCATCTTCCGTGATGACCAGGTCACACCGTTTCCGACTGTCGGGATACTGCTCTTCGGTTTCGATGTGCTCGGGACGTGTGCCGTCTTCGGCCAGCTCGTCGAGAATCATCTCGAGCTGTCTCTCTTCCTCAAAGGGACCGATTCCAGGATCCCACCGGTCGTGTTCCGCTTCCCGGTCTACTGCGGGAATTACAGTAGCGAAATCGCGTGCCAGCTGTTGGAGGGCTGTCTCTTGTTCGGTCATATCTGCCCAGAACCGCCGGTGTCCAATAGTTCCCTCGGCTGGTTGTGGTCGCTTTTGGAGATACACTTACCCGGACGGATTGCCCACCGATGAGCATGGGTGACGAGGAGTACCCGATAGTCTTCGAGTCGGTCGAGGAACCCCACATCGAAGGTCGGTCGATCACCGTCCGCTTCATCAAAGAGCGGGTCGAGGACTGTCGGATCGACCCTCACGAAGTGGCCGAAGAGCACGACCTCGATGTCGGTGATGTCTACCTCTCCATGGCGTTCTACCATGATAACGACGATGCGATGCGTGAACTGGAGGAGAGGAAGGGTGGGCGAATTGAACAGAACGCGAGAAGAGCAGTCAACGCCAGTTCTCGCGGGACTCCCTGACCCTCTCCCTTGCCTTCTCGGCTTTCTCTTCCGACCACGCACCAACCACTATGGGCTCTTCTTCGGCGGTGAACCGAATGAGGAACTCGTCCCACGTCTCGTCGTCTCGCTTCAATCGCTCCAGCCGCTCCTTGGTGGCGGAATCGACGGGAATCGAGGTACGGCCCATGTAGAATAATCTCGGTTTCAGGCCTGTAGGTATTATGGAGCCTTCAGTCGAGGGCAACGGAACCGAGCCACGGCGCGTCGGCTTCGTCTTCGACGGGCGTCAGCAGAATCGTACCTGATTCGGCGTGGTACCCGACCGCGACCGTCGAGCCCTGTTCGAGCTCGTGGGCGTCGCGGATCTCCGAGGGTATGACGCCATATGCTGATTCGTTGTGCATCTGTACGTTGCCGGTCCCGAATGGGGTCACTGCGCTGTCGTCAACTACCGCTTGCGCGGCCCTACGTTGTGCGTTCATCGCTCCGGACATACACGATGTGCAAGGTCTCCTACCCGTAAAAGTGTGAACCCGTGTGTGAACATGGGTGTGAACCTGCTCGCCGGTTTACCTGTCCAGACCGCCGAACGCGTGGCATGGGTCTGATACGAACCCAACAGAGGGGTGAGTCGGATGGAACGGCCGAGTAGCGACTACGGCCACGACTGCCCCCGCGACGACTGCACCGAGTGGCGAGCATCCCGAATCGGACTGGAACTGCATCTCGCTCGCGGCCACGAGCCGATCACCGAGATCCGCCGTGCCTGAGTTCGAGTTCGGCGACCGGACTGCCGCGAACCAGTTCCGCGACGACCACGCCAACCACCTGTGCTCAGACGACGACCGACGCAAGCGCACCGTCACGCTCGTCTCGGACGCGCCCGAGCAGGTGCTCGACCAGGCGGCCGTCGCGGCCGCGGTCTCTCGCGAGGACCACCGCGGCACCGGGCAGCTCGAACTCTCCGAGAGCGAACGCGACCGCATCGACTTCTCCAAGAGCCGAGCCTCGATCCCCCACGCGAGGGCCGTCAAGGGCATCGCGACCAGCGAGGGCGTCGACGACTGGACCGCCTACTACGACCCGACGCTGTCCGTCGACGAGCACCAGGGCGTGATGGAGCGCGCCAGCCGGGACGAACGCGGCTCCCGCATGGACTCAGAGAAGACGGCCGACGAACGGCTCGCGGGCGTCGAGCAGGCACTCGGCGAGGAGTGCGAGCGGGCACAGGACTACTGTGAGGACGGCGATACTGACGCCTGCGAGTACCTCACGGAGGGCTGTGGGTTCGATGAGGAGCAGGTCGAGGCGCTTCTCGATGCCGAGGAGATGCCGGGCGAGGCGTACGGACTGAAGAACAAGCTCTGGCAGCAGTACCAGGTCGCCATCGCCGAAGCCAAGGAGGCGGCGGCTGGCATCAACGAGGTTCACCAGCAGTACGACCGCGACCTCGTGGACTTCGAGGAGCTGGGCGACCGGAAGCTGACGCCGGCAGACATCGACTGGAACGAATGACGAGTTACAACTGCCCCGTGGAGGGGTGCGACTACGGAGATGGACAGGACGAGAAGACACTCGAACAGGTGCGCTCGCACGTCAACTCGATGGGGGACGGCCCCCACGACTGGACCGAGCTGAAACCCGTCGTCGAGGAGCAAGCGACCAACAGTTCGACCAACAAAATCGACCCCGAGGAACCCCCTTCGGAGGGGGGTGATGGCGTTGGTAGCGACGAGGACGACGAGGCAACCAACAATGGCGACCAAGGAGAATCGCCGAACGGCGACGGGGAAGCAACCAACGAAGACACCCCCGAAGAGACCCCTTCAGAGGGGGGTAACGGGGGTGGTAGCGACACCGGGACCAACGAAATGCCGACTGATGAGGAGATCGACCAACAGTGGAACCAAGGCGAATCGCCAGACGACGATGGGGGAGATACCAAGGAGACTACCACCGAAGATACGGCCTTGGAAGCGGCTAATTCTGCTGCTTCCAGCGGTGGTCGCGCTGGTAGCGGGCTGGGAATCCCGATTCCCGTCTCCACGACCACCCTCCTGGTGGGGGTCGTCGTGGTCACCGTCGTCCTACTGTGGCTCACCCGTCGCGGTGGCGACGAGCAGATAAGCGACACCGGTGGGCCCCCCGATACCGACGAGCAGACCGACGACGCTGGCGGTGGCATGAGCCGGGAGTCTGGGGGTGGTCTGAGTGACTGACACTGAGACCGACGCGGCGGCCGCCTCCGACGAGCCCGAAACCCCTGATGAACCCAAAGGGCCGGATGAGCCCGATCTCGACGACGACGATTTCGTCGAGATCCCCGACGACGTGGCCGAACAGGTGGCCGAAGCCGACGCGGAACAGGACGAAGAAGCCGATGACGAGCCTGACGAGACCCCTGAGGAGGAAGGCGATTCACCCCCGTCGACGCCGGGAGCAGACCGCACCAGCCTGGGTGACGTGTACTGTAACGCCCTCGGGATGGCAACCGTCGCGGCGAAGGACCGTCACGGGTCGGACGTCGAGGACCGCCAGGCGGCGATGGACGAGTACGCCGACATGGCCCGCCAGCTCGACCTCGACGAGTACGTCGACGACTACGTCGCGATGCACGGCGGCCCCAGCGAACTCTCGCCGGGACAGGCTATCGTCGTCTTCTCCGTGGTGTTCGGTGCGTCGGTGATGGTCGAGGACCCCGAACTCTCCGAATCGGTACTGGAGGGGGTAGGGGCATGATCGAGACGCTCACGTCGGCGATGCCCAACGGCCGACAGAAGCTCGCCCGGAAGCTGCTCGACTCGGAGATGGGGCAGGCAATGCTGCAGATCGTCGCCCACGCCGAGCACGAACTCATCTCGTCGGTGGTTGACCTCCAGGATGCGGCCGACCTCGAGGACAATCAGCGTATCGACGTGGTGCCCGAGCCCGAGGACCGGCAGGAGCAGCTCCGGCAGCTCGTCGAGGCGAAGCTCGACGGACGGTTCCGCGAGTGGTGGGTGGCCAACTGCTCCGGGCTGGAGAACGCCGAGGAGGCCGCCAGCAAGGTCGACGTGGACTGGCAGGCACAGAAGCAGCGGTGGGCCGACCTACTCCGTCAGAACGGCACCGAGGGCGACACCGACACGCTCGCGGCGTCCTACGTCCGGAGCCGGTACGGCTGCACGCTCGACGAGTTCCACGAGACCGTCGTCGACTGGCCCGAGGGCAGTGAGAACGACCATCCCCGCGAGGCTGAGGAAATGAAGGCCGCCATCGCCGCCGGGGTCATCGAAGCCAACCAGGGCGTTCAGCGCGTCACCGAGGAGCTGCGGGGTGACGACGATGCGTGAGGCGACACCGGGCGAAATCAGGCGGGTGGCCGACCGGCTCCGGGGTCGTGCGGAGCGGTTCGACTCACAGGCGGACGAACACCACGAAAACGAGGAGTATGGACTGTCTGGTAGAAAATCCGACGCGGCAGCGTTGGACCGGCGTCACGCAGAAATAGCCGATGAACTCGCGGACTACCTCGATGGCGGAGGAGAGACCGATGAGTGACCTGAGCGACGTGGTCGAAGCGGCCACGAAGGGACTCGCGGAGGCGGCGGACAACGCTGCGTCCAAGCCCGCTTACGAGGACCGGAACCTGCTGGCGCTGACGCTGGCGGTCAACCGGAAGCGTATCGGCTGTGACGCCGGCTACTTCTACGACGACCAGGGCTGTCCTGTCGTCTGGGCCGTCCTACCGACCGGCCAGGTGTCGTGGAACCTCCCGCCCCGGTATGAGCAGCACATCGAGGACTCGTGTCTCGCTGAGGAGTGGCCTGTGGGCGGGTACGACGGGCACGACCGGCAGCTCAAGAACACCCGGCTGGCCGAGGATGTGGCCGGCCGTGAGACCCGCGTCCGCGCCGTCACTCCCCGATGAATCTCGCATTCGCCGCGGTCACCGGCTGGGGCAAGACCTACGTCTCGCATTCGTACATCGAGGAGAACGCCGACGACTACGACGTGACCGTCGTACTCGACTACAAGGACGAATACAGCGGGCTCGTCGAGTCGGGCTACCTCAAGCGGATGACCGCGCCCAGCGGCACGGAAAACGTCACGCCCGAGCAGTGGCGCGACATCGTCGCCGGCGAGAAGGGACTCCAGGTCGTCCGGGCCGGCCTGACCGACGAGCAGTGGCAGGAGCTGCTCGCGAACCTGATTCTCGCGCTCGAAGCGATGGACATCTCGGTCTTTCTCGTGCTCGACGAGGCTCACCGGTTTGCCCCCCAGCGGGGGAACTACCCGGACGTGATCGACACGCTGGCGACCACCTACCACGGTGACGGCTTCGGCGTGGTGTGGCTGTTCCAGCGGTTCGCCAAAATCGACAAGGACGTGCTGTCGTGCTGTACGGCGTCGATGCTCGGCGGGTTCCGGTCAACCCAAGACATCGAACAACTCGACACCGTGGAGTACCCAACCGACGTTCACAAGAAAGACCGCGACCGCGTCCCCGGACTGCCCGACGAACTGTGTGTCGACGGCGAGCCGCTTGCACTCCAGCGGTTCACCGACGACGAGGGCCACACGGTCGGCTCGGAGTGGATATACACCGACGGCGAGACCCTAGAACGGCTGGATTCGCGGGACTTCGAGATGGAGAGCGAGCACTACGGCAGTGACCGCAAACGCATCAAGCACCCATTCTGAGTCATGAGCAAGGTAGATATCACTCTCCGGAGTGAGAAGGCAGACCGGTGGCAGGAAACGATGGACAAATTGGAGGAGAGATTGGGATACCGACCCTCCCAGCCAGAAGCCCTAGGAATCGTTTTAGCATCTTGGGATGATGAATTTGAAGGAATCTGAGTGAGCGAGGACTGATTTTGACTTCGATAATACACGGGAATCTGCCCGAATAGCTTTTTACGTCGAGATTATCTTTGGGAGATATGAATTTGGGGGGCCTCTCAGAAACTAATCTTTCAGACCTTCTGCAGTCTATGGACCCATATAAGTTCGAGAAATTGGTCGCAGAACTATGGGGTGAATTGGGTTATACGGCTACTGTAACCAGTGGTTCTGGAGATAGAGGCATTGATATAGAGGCGCGCAAAGAGGATCCGTTTCATCGACTGCAACTAATTCAGGTGAAGCGACACTCAGATGCTAACCGTATCGGTAGTTCGATTGTTCGAAATTATAGCACACTCTATAGCCAACGAGATGATGCGGACATCGTAGCAATCGTCACGACGGGGCAGTTCACATCTGATGCTATCCATCTTGCGGAGGATTTGGGGGTGCGCACCATGGCTGGAGACAAACTATGTGAACTGCTCATCCAGGAAATCGGTGTTGAAAACCTCATTGATAGACTAGAAATTGAGACAGAGACCGGTTCAGAAGGCACCCCTGATTCCACCATTAGGAACCCCGCAGATTGTTTCTATTGTGACCGATCATTCCAGGATGATTCTGCACGCCAGGACCACATAAGAGACGTCCATGATGGGGGAATCGATGACTCTGAGGATAAGGAAACCTGGGAAGAAAAAGTAGCTTCAGGGCATAAAATCACATGCCCCGAATGTCAAGCCTTGTTTAATGATGAGGCTGGGTTAGAGAAACATCTGAATAAAGATCACACCACAAAAGGAGAAGAATACCTTGAGTACGAGGAACGACAATTCGAAGAATATCGGAGATAGATGAATTAGTATTCGAGGTGGGAGTTTGAACATGAGTTCCGCACGAATTCTCTTTCAATGCCGTATATTCTATTTTGACGTGTATTGATTGGCATACTGGTCTTGAATTCCACCATTCTTCGTCGGGGGATTTTGACATCAGAGTAGCCAGCTTGGGGTGCAGTATGGCAATGGAATTTGGAGGCGCGTTCGACGCGCTCGCAGACGACGACACGTGGATGGACGCCGCCGAGGTGGCGGCAGGCTACATCGGCCCGATGGCCGTCGCCAACGTCGCCGAAGGGGCGACCCAGTTCGACGTTCCCAACGAGGCCTACGGCCTGCTCGGCATCTACGCCGGCGAAAAGATGGGGCGGCGCATGGTCTCGGTCGGCTCCGGCGTCTACACCATCGACGCACTCGGCCAGCGTTTCGGCCTGAAGAACCGCGTCACCAGCATCGGGGGTGCCTGAGATGGGCGAGTCGCTGTTCGCCGCCGAGGGCCAGACCTCGAACTACGTCACCACCCAGCAGAACACGCCTGGACAGCTCACGCCGGTGCTGGAGATCCAGCCCGAGGACGGCGTCGGGCTCGTCATCCACAACCGGGTAGATGTCGGCCAGAAGGTCAAGGGGTTCCCGATCTACGCGGACCTGCGTGCTGGAAGCGGCGACCCGCTCCCGCTCGATTCGCGGGTTGCTATCGGCTACGAGAGCCCCACGGACGACAGCCTGCAGGTCGTCTCGGTGCCGATGTCCAACATCAGCACGTACCGCAAGAAGAGCATCAAGGACCAGCAGAACCGCGAGAACGTCGACTCGGTGAAGCACGAACTCAAGAGCAGCAGGCTGGAGGTGCGCGACATCGACACGGCGTACCTGCTCATCGAATCGTCGGAGGTCATCGACCACACCGGGAGCGAGGTGTACATCGACAGCGACGCCGTCGACGAGGTCGACATCGACTGACCATGGCTGGAATCAAGCAGCGCCTCGACAGCGTGCCCTGGAAGCCCGGTCACATCAACACCGGCGAGTGGGAATTCTCCCAGAGCACGCCCGACGAGCCCTCGACGGTCGCAACGTATCAGGCACCGCGCCCGATCCGCATCCGCGAGGACCGCGAGTTCGATCTCGCCGTTCCAGCCTTCGAGACGTTCACCACCGTCGGAGACGGCTCAACCCAGACGTTCAACCTGAGCCACAACCTGCTGGACACGCCCGCCACCGAGGCACTCGTGCTCTGGAAGGTTCTCGACAGCGCACCGGATGGGATGCCTGCAGGGCAGCGGGAGACCCCGGACAGTATCGACTTCGAGGGGAACTCCTTCGACTACACGGATAGTGGGAACGTCGAGAACCTGTTCGTGTACTACATCCCGCGAGATCCGGCGGTCGTCGAGTTCACGAAGGTCGCACCCGGCGGTGGGGCGACGCTCGAACAGCCGCTGTTCGAGGTGCCCACGGCCATCGCTCACACCCGCGACCAGTCGAAGGACCCGCTGTCGTTCGACCTGGGGCGGACCGCGCTGCAGGATACGGTGCCGCGCAAGTGGAAGATCGTGGCCACCGTCGACGCCCCGTATCCAGTCGCCTTCGAGGACGAAGAGGGCCGGGGAACGTCGGCAACGAACGCCCTGCTGGCGGTGCCGCGCGCCCAGACCGAGGCTCGCATCCGGGGCCTGAAGGACGCGGTGAAGGCCGACATCGCGGGGTTGGACTGAGCCATGCAGGGCGGTCTCAACTCCGGCCACAACCGGCAGGGGTCCGCCTACACCGTCGCCACCAGCACCGAGCCCACCGACCCGGTCACCAACCGCGAAGCCGTCCGCGTCGGCAGTGTGTCACTGACGATGGAGGAACTGCTCGCGCTGGCGGTCGTCGTGAACGCACTGGGCACGCTCGTCGTGCTCTACATGGAGGTGTCCTGACGTGGCCGTGATGGACGCCGCCGGGCAGAGTCGCGGCACCCGCCTTCGGGACACCCTCGACGACGACGAAGACGGGGATGACGAGCCGGTGTCGGTGGCGGCGAACACGTCGCTCCCGAAGGCCGACAGCCTCAAGGACGACTCCAGCGGATCGAGCGGCTCGTCGGGGCCGTCGCAGTCGGTGGAATCGCCGGACAGGCGGCTCGGTCGCGAGGTGGGGAGCGCGGATCTCTCCATCTCGCTGGACGACCAGGGCCGCGCACAGGAGACCCTCAGCGGCATGGGCTCGGGCGGCGCGAACTCCACCCAGGGCGTGACCACCGAGGACACGACTGAGGTGGCGACGGTCACGGCCGACGAGTCTATCGCGGATGCCGAGAACACCGAGCAGCGCGTCGAGAATGCCACGGACGGCCGTGCTTACGGTGACCCGAACGAGACTGAGAACATCGGCACTGGCGACGCCGTCACGACGACCACGTCGGACGGCTCGACGTCACCGACGAGTCCGTCCGAGCTGCTCGACGGGTTGCCAGTCGACGCGCTCGTCGTCGGGGCGGTCGCACTCGTCGGGCTCGCCGTGGCGGCAGGAGGTGACGCCTGATGGCGGGACCTGCCGCGGCAGCCGCAGGCGGTGCGCTTGCCGAGCAGTCTGGGGACATCGCGGATTCGGCGGCGGACGTCGCCGACTCGAAGACCGCTGAACGGTACGCGACCATCGCGCCTATCGCGCTGGTCGTCATCGTTGGGGTCGTCGGCTATCTCGTGTTCCGCGGACAGACCGAGATCTTCGAGACGACCGGCGCGGTACGCGACGGTCTCGGTGGCGCTGGCCGGGCCGTGGGCTCGACGCTCGGCGGCGTGTTCGACTTCGTCGGTCAGGAGGGCGGTGAGGCCGTCGACGGCTATCAGGACGTGCTGGGTGGACTCGCGTCGACGCCGGGCAACGTGCTCGGTGGGGCGGCTGACGCCGGCACTGATGCCGGTGAGGCGGCCGCTGGCGCGGTCGACGACGCCACGGACTTCGTGGGTGGTCTCGTATGAGGCTCCCGACAGTGCTGCTCGCGCTCGGCGCTGTGGCTGCCGTCGTGCTCACGCTCGACGGTGGCGGTGGCTCGTCCGGTGCGTCGGACGACTCGACCAGAACTAACGACTCCGAGCCCACGGGCTCGTTTGACGCGAGCGCGGTGCGGGACCTGCTCCAGCTCGACCGCGAGGACGCGGCTGGCGACGGTTTCCGGCCGGGGACCAGAGGGTCGCTCGTCGGCGGACAGGTCGATGACGGCTACGAGACGGGTGACGGAGGTGTCGGCCTGTGACCGGGCTCGTCTTCACCTACATCGTCACGGCCTGCGCGATGATCACCGCGTCGGCGGCGGTCGCTGGCGCGGGCTACCTGCGGTCGGTCAAGAGCACGGTCGACGAGAACGAACAGCGCTCCCAGAAGAACCGCAAGCTGCTCACTGGTGAGGATGCGCCGCACTACGAGGGGCTGCTGCGGCGGGTGCAGCGCCTCGAAAATCGAGGTGGTGACTCGTGACGCCGGGGCCGAACTCGCGCATCGAGCAGGTACTCGGCGAGTACGGACTCGGTGCGAACTCCTGGGCGATGGACATCCTCCAGAGCGACACTGACCGGCTGCTGCTGGCGCTGCTGCTCGAACAGCGTGGCCAGGACCTGATCGAAGCGCTGGACGCGGCTGGCGAAGAGTACGAGGAGACGACGGCCACCTACGCGACCGGTGAAGTGACCAGCGGGGAAGAGTGGTCCGAGCCAATCGAGTTCGGGTTCGTGTCGTCGAGTATCGACCTGCGGATCAACGACTCGGACATCGAGGTGGCATTCGCCGACCCTGAGCATAACGAGGGTGTCGGTGTTCCGTACAAGACGGACAACTCGCCGGTGGTCGGCATCCCGGCCGAGACCACGAAAATGTGGGTGCGTCGGGCTCCCTCTGAGGGGTCCGGTGGCACCGTGCAGTTCGAGGCCTGGTCGTAATGAAGAACGGCTTCCATCGGCGCGATCTCCGCCGGCACCGAGCTGGTGGCCGGCTGCGCTCGACGAAGAAGGACCTGAACGTCATCATCATGGACGGCGGCCACATCGTCGACGAGGAGGGAGACGATGCCGACGATTGACCCGGCGGTGCTCGTTGCGCTCATCGCGGGATTGCTCGTCGACTTCGACTACGCGATGACACGGCTCCGTGGCTTCGGCCGGCTCGTGTTCTCAAAGGTGCCGGTCGAGGACGACGAGACCGTCGAGAACGAGCGAGAAGAAGCAGGCAGCGAATAGAGCCCATCAACACTTTCAGCGTCTTTTTGGAGCACGCTACTCCGCCCTAACAGGTCGCGATTATAGTCGAGTAGTTCTCTCCGTCGTACCGGACGTACTGGTTGGCGTCCCAGTCGGAAGGGTCTATCTCTGCTCTATCCCGCCCGAGGGCATCCTCGAACTGCTGCTGCTGTTCTGCCGTGAGGTTCTCGAAGGCGACCAGTTCATCAGCCGGGATATTCTCATCGTCAGCAGGGTACGCGGAAAGCGTCGTCGGACAGTCGTTCTGCCACTGAAGGTCGATGTAGACCGCTAAGCCGCCGAACGTGAGGAGAAAGACGACGGCACAGAGCAGGAGGGCTCGTTTCCAATTCACGTCAGGAGGTGATTCTCAACATTGTAATAAGCCTTCTGCGGCCCTCACTCAGGTTTGTAGCTACGGTCTCAGCAAGGATATATACGAGGGGAGTGCGAGTGAGAAATTGGCGTCTCACTAGATTAATCTGATCACCGATGCCCTTCGATTCACGCTCAAATTATGGATTTCCGAATCCAGAGAACGTGCTCCTGCTTGTGTTGATAGGCGTGGCAGTCGTTGATGTTGCCCTAGTCACTACTGACTCACTTGGAACTCTCCTCGCCGTGGGTTTAATTCTGGATATCATTGGTGCGGCCGTGCTAGCAATACCAGATATTCCCAGTCTAAGGCGTTATACACTAGCTGGGGGACTGAGAACCAAGAGGAGAGAGCTTCGAGATATGAGTACTGTTTTTCGACCAGTTTGGAGTGCGAAGGAGGGGGTAGAAACAGGGGGGCTTTACCGTTCGGATGTGGAAAATCCATCTCCTGATGGAGAAATTCGATTTGAGCGGTTGCGGGCCGTTATCGAGGACGAGATCCCAGATGATGACTGGGATCTCTATTGGGAGGATGTAGTAAAATTCGAACACGATAGTGCCCAAGAAGACCCGTTTGGGCCCTACATTTGTGCTATTGATTCGGACAAAAGGGAAGAAAAAATCGGTAGAAATCTAGTCTCTGATATTCTGCGCGAAAGGGAAGAGAAAGAGCATGGGAAAGCCCGACGGATTGGGTTATCCCTACTTATTTTCGGGTTCCTTCACCAGATGGCACCGCTATTGGCATAGGCTAACTCCTTTCATCGAACCACCACCCACGGACGGCGATAAGGATCTCCACACCGGGTGAGGTAACCCCTTTCCCGGAGTGGGTCGATAATACGCGGCCCGACGAACTCCTTACCGAGCCCAGTTTTCTGTGCGACGGCGGACTTCGCCTGGTCGAGCGGGATTCCGCCACGGTCGCTCACTTCGATGAGGGCCCTATAGCCTGCCGCGAGCAGCTCATCGTCGGTCGGCGGGGTGCGCTCTCCGTTGGGCGTCGATTCGTTGCTGACGCGGCGCATGTGGCCACGAATCGCCTCGCTTCGGTTCGCACCGCGAGCCTCGAGCGTCTCGTCGTACTCGTTGAGCAGGTCCTGCGGCACCCGGACGGTGACGCGGGTGACGGCCGACTCGTCGCTCTCCATCTGTGCCATCAGGCACCACCTTTGTTCATACGCTGGGGGGTGCCGTCATACACGGTAAAATCGACACACAAGGCGGAGTCGACCGGGGTTGGCCGGAGTACGTAGGACACCCCCTGGGGGTTGCTGAGCGGAGTCGCGTGCGTGCCCGCACTTTCCGCCTGCGTACGCGAACCGCGCTGGCGGCGTCGGTGGGGTGTCATCGTCGGACACCCCCGTCAGCTCGCACCCGGTGAGCCTGCGCGTCGGGGTCGACGCGGATCGTCTCGTCGGTCATGGGCTGGATACTGACGGGCTGGTCCTGGTCGTCGGTGAGTGCGAGGTCGACGGCCTTGCGGACGGTGCAGAGGTGAGCGCAGGGGCCGTCCTGGTACTCGAAGCCGCGGCAGTCACAGCGGCCCTCGTAGACGCCGCTGTCGTGGCCGAGAGCGAGGTGGTGGACGGAGCCACCAGGAAGAGTCACCCGATACCCGTAGCGGCCGAACTGCTCGAGGAGAGCGGCGCGTGGGTCGGCTCGCCCCCACGAGTCGCCACCGCGGTCGCGTTCGGCCTCGAAGTCGAGCTGACGCGGCATCAGGCACCACCTCGCTCGAACGTTGCGTCGCCCTCAAGGAAGCACTCGAAGCAGGGCACGCCATCGGGGAGCGCCTCGCAGTCGCACTCCTCGTCTTCATCGTCGACGGACTCGTCGCTGGCCGTCCGGAAGTCGTCGAAAGTGCTCACGCCGACCACCGCTGGCGCGCGGACTCAGCGCTGTTCGAGAGTAACGTCCGAAACCCGAGAAGAAGGCCTGAAACGGCCGCTTTCGGGTTTATTACAGTGGGGACGGAGGGATTTGAACCCCCGATCGACTGATATCTCCGGTGTGCGCCTCGGAACTCCAGAGGGTCGTCGTCGCGAGCCGATGATCAGTCGGTCGCTCGGTATATCAGTCTGGAGTCTCGTCCCGGGCGCGTGGCCTCTGGAGTCAGTCGCCATGCCTGGCTTGGCCACGTCCCCGCAGGTGCTTCGTTTGGCGGTTCTCACTAAAGGGGTTTCGATTCGGGAGTTAGTCGCGGTCGTCGTCGGCCCAGTCGCAGTCCTGGCACTTGTAGCCGGTGACGAGTTCGGTGACGCTCGGCATGTAGACGACCTCGAGGACGTCACCGCCGCAGTCGGGGCACTCGCGGTCGGTGTCGGCGATGGGTTCGGCCTCCATGACGGAGTCGCCCTCGACGAGCTCGGCGAGTTTCTTCGGGGTGACCATCCGGCCCTGGACGACGCGGTTGTCTGGCATGGGCGAAAGGGGCGCGCGGACGGCCGTAAGCGCTCCGGTCAGTCGGCGGCTTCGGCGTGGGGGGTGGCGTCGCGAGTGGGGTCGTCCGGACAGTCGTCGCCGCGGCCGGGTTCGAGCGCGAACAGGGCGGCGACACCGACGACGGCGAGGGGCGCGGAGCCGACCTCGAGCCCGAGGATGGAGAGCGCGAGCAGGCCGAGCGCGACGGCGCTGCCGAAGCGGAAGCGGTCGACGTCCATCCGCCGGCGGAGGTGCGGGCCGGCGACGGCGACGGCGAGGGCGAAGCCGGCACCGACGGCGGCAGCAGCGGCGGCCGCGAGGACGAGCTGCGGGTCGGGCACGACCTCGAGCCGGGGGTTCGAGAGGTCCAGGCTGACGAGGAGCCCGAGGCCGACCACGACCGCGGGGCGGGGGAGGTACTCGCCGACGCGGGCGGACGCGGTCTTGGCGGCGACGGCGAGGACGACGAGCGCGGCGGCGCGTTCGAACGTGTGGATGTCGAGGACGCTCTCGATGGTGGGAGCGAGGGCTGCCTCGACGGCGGCGAGGGCGACGAGCCCGACGCCGACGGCGGCGACGGTCATCGTGATCTCGCGTCTGGTGCCGTCCATCTCGGCGAGGACGACGGCGACGGTCGCACTGCCGCCGAAGACGAGCAGGCCGACCTGGAGGACGTTCAGGGGCCCGTCGAGCGCACCCGCGAGGACGAGCGCCGGGAAGATGCCGTCGACGAGCGGGAGGCCCATGACGGTCGCGAGCAGCTTCGCGTCGCCGCCGACGAGGGCTTCGAGTCGTGCGGCGATGGGGTGGCTGGCCGGGTTCATTCGGCAGCAACCCTCGTCGTCGGTGGCGTCTCGGTGTCGGGCGTGGCTGCTGCGGTGGCCACGTCGTCGTCTCCCGAGGTGGACCCGGTACCGGAATCCGGGTGGGGCAGGACGGCGGTCGCTGTCACGACGAAGAACGGGAACGAGCACCAGTCGTGGTCGCTGTGCTCGACACCGGTGCGTGCTCCGTCCGTCGTGACGGTGGTCATGAACGTCACTCGGGCCGTGAAGGTAATAAGAATTCTGTGTCAACGCCATCCATAGTCGAACTATCATCGGCAGATGGAGATTTTTGACTACGATATATCGGATATTTGGGCCGTTAGTCGTGTGGTGTTCACTAACGAGGCCCGTCCTACTCCGTCCTGATGGAGCACGGACGTGTGCGAGTGCAC
Source organism: Haloarchaeobius salinus (assembly GCF_024464185.1). Classification (NCBI taxonomy): domain Archaea; kingdom Methanobacteriati; phylum Methanobacteriota; class Halobacteria; order Halobacteriales; family Halorubellaceae; genus Haloarchaeobius; species Haloarchaeobius salinus. The sequence continues at coordinate 161,831 of NZ_JANHAU010000003.1, read as the reverse complement.
GCCACGGGGAGTCGGTCTCGGAACGTTTTTGTGCGAATCGTGCGGACCGCTTATATGGCGAAAGACGCTCCACGAGGCGGTCAGTTCTCGGGCAAACTAGACGTTCCAGAGGCGTTGACCTTCGACGACGTGCTGCTCCGACCGAAGGAGAGCCGGGTCGAACCGGACGACGCGGACCTGACATCGCGCGTGTCCAAGCACGTCGAGCTGCCGGTCCCCGTCCTGTCGGCGGCGATGGACACCGTCACGGAGGCGGAGATGGGCATCGCGATGGCCCGTCACGGCGGGCTCGGCGTCATCCACCGCAACCTCGACGTCGAGGAGATGGCGAGCCACGTCGAGCGCGTCAAGCGGGCGGACGAGCTCATCATCCGCGACGTGGTGACTGCGAAGCCGGAGCAGACGGTCCGCGAGGTCGACGAGATGATGGACCGCGAGGGCGTCAACGGCGCGCCCGTCGTCGACGACGAGGGCGTCGTCCTCGGCATCATCTCCGGCACGGACATCCGGCCGTACCTGGAGGTCGGCGAGCAGGACAGCGTCCGCGAGGCGATGACCGAGGAGGTCATCACCGCCGAGAAGGGCGTCACCGCGCGCGAGGCGCTCGAACTCATGTACGAGCACAAGATCGAGCGCGTCCCCATCGTCGGCGAGGACGACCAGCTCATCGGGCTCGTGACGATGCAGGGCATCCTCCAGCGCCGCGAGTACGACAACGCGGCGCGCGACGAGGACGGCCGGCTCATCGCCGGTGCCGCCGTCGGTCCGTTCGAGGTCGACCGCGCCGTCGCCGCCGACGAGGCCGGTGCCGACGTGCTGTTCATCGACTGCGCGCACGCCCACAACCGGAACGTGGTCGACAGCGCGCGCGAGATCAAGGCCCAGGTCGAGGCAGACGTGGTCGTCGGCAACATCGGCACGCGGGAGGCGGCCGAGGCTCTCGTCGACTTCGCGGACGGCCTGAAGGTCGGTATCGGACCGGGCTCTATCTGTACGACGCGGATCGTCTCCGGCGCGGGGATGCCCCAGATCACGGCGGTCGCGCAAGTCGCCGACGTCGCCGCGAAGCACGACGTGCCCGTCATCGCGGACGGGGGCATCCGCTACTCCGGCGACGCTATCAAGGCCATCGCGGCCGGTGCGGACGCGGTGATGCTCGGCTCGTACTTCGCCGGCACGGACGAGGCACCGGGTCGCGTCGTCACGATGCAGGGGAAGAAGTACAAGCAGTACCGCGGCATGGGCAGCGTCGGCGCGATGCAGTCCGGCGACAGCCAGCGGTACCTGAAGGAGGACGACGAGGACGAGGAGTACGTCCCCGAGGGCGTCGAGGCCGCCACGCCGTACAAGGGCAGCCTGAAGTCCGAGCTCCACCAGCTCGTCGGCGGGATGCAGTCCGGGATGGGCTACGTCGGTGCCGGCACCGTCCACGAGTTCAAGGAGCGCGCCGAGTTCGTACGCGTCTCGTCGGCCGGGCAGACCGAGAGCCACGCCCACGACGTGCTCATCACGGACGAGGCACCGAACTACAGCCCCGACGGGAGCTGAGCCGCGTCGCCCCCGGAACAGTCTTCGACCCGCCACGCGGCCTCGTGCTTTTTATCGGTGGGGGCCAAACACCATAGCCGATGGCCGCCGAAGAATCGGAGAGAGAGGAGACGACCGACGGGGGGCGGAACGTGGCGACGGACGGTGCACCGACCGGCGGCACGCGAGCGAGTCGCTGGCTGGGGAAGCGCTGGTACAGGACGACGCCCGGTATCGTCACGGCCGGCCTGCTCGTCGTCCTGACCGCACTCGGCCTCGCCATCTCGACTGGCGTCGTCGCCCCGGCGTTCACCGAACTCGACCCGTCGGCGAAGGCCGCAATCCCGCCCTACGTCTACCTCTACGGTGGGCTCGGCGGGCTCGCGTACGTGTTCACGAGCCTCATCATCGAGTTCGAGAAGACCACCGAGGAGCTGGGTCGCGCGGGGCTGCGCCTGCTCGCCGCGCCGCTGCTCGCAGCGGGCATCTACCTGCTGATGCGGTTCTTCCTGACCTCACCCTCGACGCGGCAGGTGGCCGGGCTCTCCTTCCTCGTCGGGCTCTACGTGAAGGTCACCATCGAGGCCCTCGGCTCGCTGGCTCGCCGACTGTACGGTCGTCCGACCAAGCGCTCGCAGCGGTCGAGGGACGACGCGGACTGACCCGCCACCCCCTTCACTGGTCCCAGACGCGCATGAGGGCGTGATTCACGACGACCAGCGCGGCGAACAGTCCAGCGAGAATCGGCTGCCCGACGGCGTACAGCCCCGCCGTCGCCGCGCCGAAGACGAGTCCCTCCAGCAGCAGTCGTGCCCGGTCCGAAACGGGAATCGCCGCCTGCGGCGACCCGAACACACCCCAGACGACCGCGACGGCAAACGGCGCGGCGAGTCCGAGGGCGACCCTGCCGGGCAGTGAGTCGCCGCTGGCGAACCCCCAGTACGCGATAGCGAGCAACGCGAACACCTCGAGGAGGAAGCGGAGGCCACGGTTCGCCGGCCGGAGGACCATACGGATGCACGGGGCGCGCCGACTTTCAAGCCATCGGCGATTCCCGTGGCGACCACCGCACACAGGAACAGCTCATCGGCGTCCACGACGTCGTGGCCGCGTTCGGCAAGCGGCCGCGTCGTCCGACCCGTCCCACAGCCGACGTCGAGGACACGCCCCGGTTCCGCGAAGTACTCGTCGACGATGGCGGCCTCCCAATCCGTCAACCAGCCGTCGTCGCCGAAGCTGTCGTACCGGTCGACCATCGCCTGCTCCCCGTAGACGGTCTCGTTCTGGTGGACGACAGCTCCCTCCGCCGACTCCTCGGTGCTCATACCCGTGGCGGCGACGCAGCGGTGCAATGTTATCCGGTCGCTACGCCGCCAGAGAAGCACCTCACTCGGTCGAGAGGTGGTACATACTTGTCGCCACTGCGTCTCGACTACGTTCGCTGTCCACGGGCCGGATGGGAATTGAACTGTGCCGAGACATTCCTGCTCGCTCCGCTGCGCGGGCTGTGACTCGTCGGGTTCAATACCATCGTAGCCGCTTCGCTCCTCACGTGCGTTCGGAGCAGAAGCGGGCCGGATGGGAATTGAACCCATGACCGTCTGATTAAGAGTCAGACGCTCTGCCTAACTGAGCTACCGGCCCGAGTGCACTCGTTCGTTACGTGGTAGTGTTAAAAAGGGTTTTCATTCCAGGGGAGCCCCATCGTCCTCGAACCGCAACCAGTAACGTCGTCGGGCGACAGACGACAGGCATGTCCTGGGGAATCCTCGTCGTCGCTGGGCTGTTCGAGATCGCGTGGGCGGTCGGGCTGGAGTACTCCGAGGGGTTCTCGAAGCCGGTGCCCTCGGCGCTGACAGTCGTCGCGCTCGCCATCAGCATGCTGTTGCTCGCGCGTGCCATCGAGAGCCTCCCGGTCGGGACCGCCTACGCGGTGTGGACCGGCATCGGTGCGGTCGGGACAGCCATCCTCGGCGTGCTGCTGTTCGACGAGCCGGCGACGCTGGTACGTGCGGGTTTCCTGGGGCTCATCGTCGCCGGAATCGTGGGACTGCACGCGACTGGCGCGTGAACAGAGGGTCGGGAGGGTTAAGTGTGCCCGGTGAAAGGTGTTGCGTACATGAGTACCGGGGTCAGCATCGCTGCGATGTCGAGATATGCGATTCTCGGCTGCGGGAGCGTCGGTCACGCGGTCGCAGAGGAACTGGTCGGGCAGGGCAAGGACGTGCTCATCGTCGACAAGGACGAGGGGCGCGTCGAGGCGCTGCGCGACCAGGACCTCAACGCCCAGTCGGCGGACATCCGCGAGCCCGACACCGCCGAGGCGGTCGAGGACTGCGACGTGGTCCTCATCATGTCCTCGGACATCGAGGCGAACAAGGAGGCCGTCGCGAACATCCGCGAGCGCGACGGCGACCAGTTCGTCGTCGTGCGCGCCTCGGACCCCGTCTCCGGCGACGAGCTCACCGAACTTGGTGCCGACGTCGTCATCAACCCGTCCTCGGTGATCGCCGACGCGGCGATGCGCTCGCTCGAGTCGGGCGAGCTGGAGTACCGCGCCACGCAGCTCTCGGAGGTGCTCACCGACGCCGACGGCCGCGTCGCCATCTTCACCAACGAGAGCCCGGACCCGGACTCCATCGCGAGCGCGGCCGCCCTGCAGGCCATCGCCTCGCACCTCGGCGTCGAGGCCGACATCTGCTACCTCGGCGACATCGGCCACCAGGAGAACCGCGCGTTCGTCAACCTGCTCGGTATCGAGCTGTTGAACTGGGCGGACATCGAGGACCAGGACCAGTACGACACGATGGCGGTCGTCGACAACGCGAGGACCAGCGAGGAGTTCGACCTGTCGGTCGACATCGTCATCGACCACTACGAGTCCGAGGAGGAGTGGGACGCGTCGTTCGTCGACGTGCGCCCGAACGTCTCCTCCACGTCGACCATCATGACGAAGTACATCCAGGAGTTCGACATGAAGGTCGACGAGGCGGTCGCGACCGCGCTCCTCTACGGCATCCGCGAGGAGACCCTGGACTTCAAGCGGGACACGACGCCCGCCGATCTCACGGCGGCGGCGTACCTCTACCCGTTCGCGAACCACGACCTGCTCGAACAGGTCGAGTCGCCGTCGATGAGCCCGGAGACGCTGGACGTGCTCGCCGAGGCCATCCAGAACCGCGAGGTGCAGGGCAGCCACCTCGTCTCGAACGCGGGCTTCATCCGCGACCGCGAGGCGCTCGCACAGGCGGCCCAGCACCTCCTGAACCTGGAGGGCATCACGACGACGGCGGTGTTCGGCATCGCGGACGACACCATCTTCCTCGCGGCCCGCTCGAAGGACATCCGGATGAACATCGGGAAGGTGCTCTCGGACGCCTACGGCGGCATCGGCGAGGCCGCGGGCCACTCGACGCAGGCCAGCGCGGAGATATCGCTGGGCATCTTCACGGGTATCGAGACGAACGACGAGAACCGGGACACGCTCCTCTCGCTCACCGAGGAGGCGGTCAAGCGGAAGCTGTTCGAGGCGATGGGTGTCGAGAGCGGCGAGTCCAGTAACGGGAGCTAGGCGACGACTTCGTCCTCCTCGTCCGGGGTCTTCAGGCGCTCGATGATGTCGTTGATGAGCACCACGTCACCGACAGCGCGGACCCAGCGGTAGGGGACGAGCACGCCGCGGTGGTCGCCGATGCGGTTGCTGAACAGCTCCTGGTTGAGGTCCGCCAGTGCGAGCCCGGTGACGACCTCGTTCTCGACGTCGAGTCGGACGTCCTCGATCTCGCCGACGAACACGCCGTTGTTCGAGTAGACCTCCCGACCGACGAGGGCCGTGATCTCCTGCGGAGTACCGTTCATACCCGCCCTGTCGTGGAGACGGGTCTTAATACTTGGTCAGACGCAGTGCCAGCGTGACACGTGTGGGTCCCGCGGCCGTCGGCGAACCCCGTCGAGCACCGCGAGTCGACCCGGCACGGGGTCGCGACGCTCGATGGCGCTCCCGCGGAGGTCGCTCGACCCGAGGTCGTGCTCGGCGGCCTCGGGGCGACCGGTGATCGAGTCGAGGGACGCGATGGTAGGGAACACGTTCCGGAGCTCCTCGGCCCATCTGTTGGGTGTTCGGTCCGGGTGGACGCCCGACGGTTATAAACTCGCGACCATATTTATATACTATGACTCATTACCCGGTACTACCCCCAGGGGATGAGTGTAAACGTCCGGGTCTATTAGCCGATGACGCCGGGGTGCCTCTGACAATCCGGCCCTTGACGGTCGGCCGTGCCCGGGCCGACCGTCGTACAGGGTTCTTCCCTGTTCATTCGTCGAAGAAATCGTCACCTACGAGTGATAACGTACCGTTTCTCGCTCAGCCACCCCGACCGTCGAGTTCCACGTCCATCGTGTCCCCGAATCGTTCGTACGTCGAGTCGGCGACGGCGTCGCGGACGAGCGCGAACACCCCCCGGACGGCCCGCTCGCGGGTGGTCGCCGCCATCGAGTCGACCAGCTGGCCGACCGCCGACCGCTCCGCGTACATCAACAGCACGTTCACGTTGTCGAACAGCACCCAGCCCTCGCCGGGTTTGACGTGGACCATCGCCCGGTCGAACCGGTCGTGGACGCCGGTCAGGTCGTTCGGGTGGACGACCGAGGTGGTCCACAGCGGGCCGTCGTAGTCCACGGGGGAGCCCGAGACGGGGACGACCCCGACCCTGTTCGGGTCGCCGCCGCGGTCGCGGACGAACTGCTCGACCTTGCGGGGCGGGCGCGTCGTCGAGACGACGAGCAGGTTCTCGAACGCCTCGGGCGGGAGCGTCGCGAGCGGTGACTGCAGCGACGGCGTGAGCACCAGTGCCTGCGTACCGGGGGTCAGCCGGTCGAACGGATCGCGCTCAGTCGTCATCGGCATCCTCGAAGCCCCCCTCGTGTTCCGTCTCCAGCGACGTGAACTCGGTCCGCGAGGTGTCGATGAACTGCCTGGCGAAGTAGTAGATCCCGACGGTCGCACAGCAGCTCGCACCGAGGTTGACGACGGTCCGGACGAACAGCGAGCTGTCGAGCATGGGGACGTAGCCCGCGTCGATGAGCAGCCCGAGGAAGTTCGACACCGTCAGGAGCAACAGCGCGGCCGCCAGCCCGACCAGTCCCTCGGTGTAGGCGACGTTCTCGGCGTGGGTGACGACGGGATAGAGCAACAGTCCCGTCGCCGTCAGCAGGGCGGCTATCTGGACGCTGCTCAGGACCGCTCGCGGGTTCCCGAGGACTGCGTCGACGACCATCAGAGCTCCCTCCGTTCGGTCAACAGGACCATCCCACGGATGGCGGCCACGACGATGGCCAGCGTGGCCACCGAGAACGTGATCGAGTAGGCGACCGTGTACCCGGGGAGGCGCGCGACCCCGAACACCACCCACGGGACGTTGACGAGGACGAAACAGCCGAACGCGACCGGGAGTGGCTCGAGCATCCGGTTGATCGGTGCACCCGCGAAGCCACGGACCGCGACCAGCGACAGGCAGAACCCGACCGTGAGCACCAGCACGTTCGTCAGCGATAGCAACTGCACGACGAGCCAGTAGGTCTCAGCAGACACCATCAGCGGACAGCCACGCTCCGTGTCACTGTCTCCCGTGGGCGGGGCGGTCTCAAAAACGTTGTGACCTCAGTCGTCGAGGATGCCGTCGAGGTCGGCGTTGCGGGCCAGCAGCTCGCCCATGCGCTCGACGGTCTCCTCGTCGCGGGTCCGGCCGACGCGTACCACGTCCTCGGCGCGCTCGATGGTCGTGAGGGTGTTCGAGTTGACGACCATGACGGGGACGCCCTTCTCGGCTGCCTTGCCCAGCACCGCGCCCGACGGCCGGTGCCCACCGGTGAGGATGAGGCACTTCACGCCCGGTGCCTCGAGCGCGGCGGTGTGTATCTCCGAGCGGTCACCGCCGGTGATGACGGCGGTGTCCTTCGTGCGGCGCAGGCCGCGCAGGGCGGCGTCGGGACCCATCGCGGCGACGCTGAACCGTTCGACGAACGCGTCGGTCGGTACGTCGGTCAGCACGTCGGCACCGAGGTCGTCGGCCAGCTCGCCGACCGTGACGCCCGCGAGGTCCTGCTCCCGGGGGAGCACACCGTGGACGGTGACCCCCCGGCTCTCGAGGAACGGTACCACGTCCTCCTGGAGCTGGTCGTACGCCGACTCCGAGACGCGGTTGAACAGCACGCCGGAGAGCGAGCCGTCGAGGTCGTCGACCGCTGCGAGCACGTCGTCCACGTCGGTCACCGAGTCGTACGGACAGACGAGCAGGACCGACGCGTCGAGCAGCTCGGCGATGTCCCCGTCCGCGATGTCGAGGATCCTGCCGGCGGTCAGCCCGCCGCCCTCGACGAACAGGCGGTCGTGGTCCGCGGCGAGGGCGTCGAAGGCCTCTCGGATGCGCTCTCTGACCTCGTCGGCCGTCTCGCGGCCCCGGATGGCCTCCTGGACGAACGTCGGCGAGTAGACGACGGGTTCGAGCTCGTGCATCTCGGCGTCGAGACCGAGCAGCTCGCGGGCGAGCATCGGGTCCTCGTCGAGCGTCTTGCCGACGTTCGACTGGAGCCGCGTGCCCTTGGGTTTCATGTAGCCGACGTCGGTCCCCCGCTCGCGCGCCGCCTGGGCGAGTGCGAGCGTGACCGCCGTCTTGCCGGTGCTCTCTTCGTTCGCGGTGACGAGTAACGGGTTCATAGCTGATCGGTGTCCACGGTGAGTCTGATGTCGACCGCCTCGACGCCGTCCGGACCGGCGACGAGCGGGTTGATGTCCAGTTCCAGTATCGCGGGGAAGTCGGTGACGAGCTGTGAGAGCCGCTGGATGGTCTCGATGATGCTCTCGACGTCCGCGGGCGTCCGGCCGCGGGCCCCGCGGAGCAGCGGCGCGGCCTTCACCTCGTCTATCATCTCGCGGGCCTCCGGTTCCGAGACCGGCGCAACGCGCAGGGTCGTGTCCTCCAGCACCTCGACGAAGATGCCGCCGAGGCCGAACAGCACGAGCGGGCCGAACTGCGGGTCACGGTTGACCCCGACGATGGTCTCGGTGCCCGACTCGAGGTCGACCATCTCCTGGACCTGCACGCCGAGGATGGTGGCGTCCGGCTGGTAGTTCGTCGCCCGGGCGATCAGGTCCTCGTAGGCGTCGTAGACGTCCTCGTCCTCGACGCCGACCTTCACGCCGCCGATGTCGGACTTGTGGAGGATGTCCGGGCTGACGATCTTCATGGCGACCGGCCCGTCGATGTCCTGTGCGGCGGCGACGGCGTCGGCCGGTTCGTCGACGACCTCGCCCGCCGGCGTCTGGATGCCGTAGGCGTCGAGCAGGCCCATCGCCTCCACGCCGAGGCGGTTGTCGTCGCGCTCCTTCGCCTCCATGAGTATCTCGCGCACCGCCTCGCGGTCGACGTCGAACTCGGTGGGCTCGACGTACTCGCGCTCGGTGATGCGTCGCTGGCGGGCGAGCGCGTCGAGGCTGTCGACGGCGCGTGCCGGGTCGAAGTAGTTCGGGATGCCGGCCTCGCGCAGCGTCTCGACGGCCGGTCCGGTGCGAGAGCCACCCATCAGGCTCGTGACGACCGGCTTGCCGTGTTCGGCCTGTATCTCGACGACCGCCTCGGCGAGCTCCTCGAAGTCCAGCACCGCGGTCGGTGCGCTGACGACCACGGCCGCCGAGACGTTCGGGTCCGAGAGCGCGGCGTCGATGGCCGTGGTGAACCGCTCGACGGTGGCGTCGCCGATGACGTCGACCGGGTTGTAGATGTTCGCCTCCTCCGGCAGCACCTCGCGGAAGGTGTCGAGCGTCCCGTCGCCGAAGCTCGCGAGCGACAGCGACGCGTCGCCGATGGCGTCGGTCGCCATCACGCCCGGACCGCCCGCGTTCGTGACGACGGCAACGTCGTCCGACTCCGGGAGAGGCAGCCCCGAGAGTGCCCGCGCCGAGTCGAACAGCTCCTGTACGGAGTCGGCCCGGAGCACGCCCGCCTGTTCGAGGCCCGCCTCGTAGGCCGCCTCGCTCCCGGCGATAGCGCCGGTGTGGCTCGACGCCGCCTTCGCGCCCGCGTCGGTCCGCCCCGACTTGACGACCGCGACGGGGGTCTCCCGGGTCGTCTCGCGTGCGGCCTCGAGGAAGGCCTGCCCGTCCTGGATGCTCTCGAGGTAGCCGAGCACCACGTCCGTGTCGGGGTCGTCGCCCCACTCGCGGACGAAGTCCGTCTCGTCGAGGACGGCCTTGTTGCCGAGCGAGACGACGTCCTTGAAGCCGATACCCTGGTCGGCCGCCCAGTCGAGCACCGCCGTGATGAACGCGCCCGACTGGCTCATGAACGACATCGACCCCGGCAGCGCCATCCGGGGCCCGAACGTCGCGTTCATCTCGACGGTCGTGTTCATCACCCCGAGGCTGTTCGGCCCGACGACGTTGAGGTCGTACTCCCCGGCGATGGCCTTCAGCTCGCTCTCGCGCGACGCGCCGTCGGCTCCGGTCTCGCTGAACCCGGCGGTGATGACGACGACGTTCTCGACGCCCGCCTCGGCGGCCTCGCGGACCACCGGGACGGCGACGGACGGTGGCACGACCACGACCGCGAGGTCCACGGGCTCGCCGACGCTCGCCACGTCCGCGTAGCAGTGGAAGCCGAGCACCTCCTCGCGGTTCGGGTTCACGGCGACCACGTCGCCGTCGAACGTGCCGAGATTCTCCAGTATCGCACGCCCGACCGAGCCCTCGCGGTCGGTCGCTCCGACCACGGCGACACGCTCCGGCGCGAACAGTCCTGACAGCGTTCCCATCGTTCGAAACGACTGTCGGCGAGCCGATAAAGGTACGTATCCGTCGTCGAATCCGACAGCGGTCGACGGGGCTACTCCACCACGTCCGCGACCGTCCCACCCGAGAGCGCCGCCAGCTCGTCGGGGTCGAGGGGGAACACCGCGTCGGGCGTCCCGGCGGCCACCCACACCGTCTCGAACTCCTGCAGCGTCTCGTCGACGAACACCGGCAGGTCGCCCTCGTGGCAGAACGGCGGCACCCCGCCGATGGTCCAGCCCGTCGCGGCTTTCACCTCGTCCGGTTCGGCCATCCGTGCCGACTCGCCACCGGCGAGGTCGGCCAGCTTCTCGGTGTCCACGCGGTTCGCGCCCGAGGTGACCGAGACGACCACCTGCTCGTCGTCCGTGCCGGCGTCGACGACGAGGACGATGCTGCTCCCGATCTGGGCCACGTCACAGCCGATGGCCGCCGCGGCGTCGGCCGCCGTCTTCGTTCCCTCCGGAAACTCCGTCACCTCGGGCTCGAACCCGTACTCGTCACGGGCCAGGTCCGCGAATCGTGCTGCGGTCGAATGCATACCGTACCGGTGTGGCACAGCCCCTCAAAAAGGCACGCAATCTGGCAACACTGCTAGGGCAGACAGTTTTGTACACGCCCCGAGTGGGTCCGATCATGACCGAGCAGCCCGACGTCCTCGTCCTCAGGAAGGCCGCCCACGGGATGCCCATCGAGCAGTACGCCGCGGCGTTGCGCGAGCGGCTCCCCGACCACGACATCAACCTCGCACGCACCCCCGCCGAGGAGCGCGAGGCGATCCGCGACGCCGAGATCGTGACCGGGATGTGGCTCACCGACGACCTGCTCGACGAGGCGGAGTCGATGCGGCTGTTCGCCTGCGGCTACGCCGGCACCGGCCACCTCCCGCGCGAGCGGCTGGCCCAGCTCGACGTGACCGTGACCAACGCCTCGGGCGTCCACGGCCCCAACATCGGCGAGCACGTCCTCGGGGCCATCCTCACCTTCTCCCGCCGGTTCCACGAGGGGTTCCGCCGGCAGCGACGGAGCGAGTGGCGGTCGTTCGAGACCCACGAGCTACAGGGTTCGACGGTCACCGTCGTCGGACTCGGAGCCATCGGCGAGGCCACGGTCACCCGGCTCGCGGGCTTCGACGTGGACACCATCGGCGTGCGCTACTCGCCGGAGAAGGGCGGCCCGACCGACCGGGTGGTCGGGTTCGAGGACGACGACCTCCACGACGCGCTCGCGGAGACGGACTACCTCGTGCTCGCCTGTCCGCTGACCGAGACGACACAGGGGCTCATCGGGACCTCCGAACTCGTCACCCTCCCGCCCGAAGCGGTCGTCGTGAACGTCGCGCGCGGTCCCGTCGTCGACACCGACGCGCTCGTCACAGCCCTCCAGCGCGACTGGATCCGCGGCGCATCGCTCGACGTGACCGACCCCGAACCCCTGCCGTCCGACCACGACCTCTGGGACCTCGGCAACGTCCAGATCACCCCCCACAACGCCGGCCACACGCCGGAGTACTACGAACGACTGGCCGACATCGTCGCCTCGAACGTCCGCCACGTCACCGAGTCCGGCGACTACGACGGGCTGGCGAACCAGGTGCCGCTGTAGGGTTCAAGACTGCGGAACGTCCGCGCTCACTTCGTTCGCGCGGTTCACCGGCAACGAGCGGAGCGAGCCGCCGGCCTTTTTCACCCATGTTTTTCGAGGAGCGGTTCCCGAGCGAGCGCAACGAGCGAGGGAACCCGACGACGAAACAGATGGTTAGATGTATCCTTCCGAGAGCAACAGTTCGCCGTTCAGCACGCTCGCCCCGGCCGCACCGCGGATCGTGTTGTGCGCGAGGCAGTTGTACTGGAGGCCGAACGTCGACTCCTGGAAGCCGCCGGCCGCGACGGCCATGCCGCCGCCGACGGTGCGGTCGAGGCGTGGCTGGGGCCGGTCGGGGTCGTCGAACACGTGGATGAGCTGGTCGGGCGAGGACGGCAGGTCGAGGCTCGGGTACGCTTCCATGGCGGCCTTCGCGTCGGCGGGCGTGAGTTCCTCGGCGGCCTCGACCCAGACGTTCTCCAGATGGCCGTCGATGGTGGGGATGCGGTTGCAGGACGCCGAGACGCCGACGTCGTGTTCCGCGAGGGTGACGCCGTCGAACTCGCCCAGCAGCTTGCGGGATTCGGTCTCGAGCTTCTCCTCCTCGCCGCCGATGTGGGGGACCGCGTTGTCGATGATCTCCATCGAACTGACGCCGTCGTAGCCCGCGCCGGAGACTGCCTGGAGCGTGGCGACGTGGACCCGTTCGAGGTCGTAGCCCGCATCATCGAGCGCGGCGAGCGTCGGGACGAAGGTGATCGTCGAGCAGTTCGGGTTCTTCACCATCGCGCCGTCCCAGCCGCGCTCGTCGCGCTGGACCTCGAGCAGGTCGAGGTGGTCGGCGTTGACCTCCGGGATGACGAGCGGCACGTCGTCGGCCATCCGGGCGTTCGAGGAGTTCGACGAGAGGACGTAGCCGGCCTCGCAGAACGCCGGTTCGACCTCGGTACCGACCGACGAGGGGAGCGAGGAGAACAGCAGGTCCACGTCGTCGGGGACGGCGTCCGGGTCGGTCTCGGTGACGGTCATCGCCGCGACGTGGTCCGGGATGGGCGCGTCGACGCGCCACTTCGCGGCGTCGCGATACAGCTCGCCGGCGCTGTCGGAGCTGGCCGTGAGCGCGGCGAGTTCGAAGTCGTCGTGCGGTGCGAGGAGCTGTACGAGGCGCTGGCCGACGGCACCCGTCGCGCCGAGGATGCCTACCTGTACGGTCATTGCTGATGCCCTCGGCCCCGCCGAGAGAAAACCCTTCGGGTGATGTCAGTGATTGCTGCCGTCTCGGTGACGGCTCGGGACGTCCACGGGTCGCCCCACCCGTGGACCGGGGCCGCACCTACGTCCGCAGGGAGAGTCGTAGTTACTGCTCGGCCGCGGCGGTGCCCTTCTTCCGGGTGACGTAGCCCGCGATGCGGTTCCGGACACCCTTGGACTCGATGTTGGTGAGCTTCGTGACGCTCTTTTTGTTCATGTCGAAGTCGTCCGTGAACGCGTTGGGGTATCGCTCGAGGAGGATCGTCCCCGTCTTCTTGACGTAGTCGGGCTTGATTGCCATACCCATCCGTTCCTCGTTCGCCCCCTAAAATGATTCGTTCTCCGTCTTCCAGTCCGTCAGCGAGCCGATGAGCGCCATCGCCTCACGCTCGCGCTGGCCGCCACAGCGCTCGACCACGGCCTCGAAGTACGAGAGCCGCTGGCGGAGCGTCGTCTCGTCGTAGCCCGGCACGTCGAGACGCGAGGCGGCGACCGTCGCCTCGATTACCGCGCCGAACGCCCGGGTGACCGGCTCGACGGGCCGGGACGTGACGGCCGACTCGACTGGATGCAGTTGCCACTCGGCCCACTCCGTGTCCCCATCGTCGCCGGTCGTGACGTGTTCGGCCTCGACACGGGCCCACGCCTGCGAGCTGTCGAGCACCGGCTCCTCCCGTTCGTACACGTCGAGCGCCGCGCGTGTGAAGTCGACGGGGTCGCGGGTGAACTGCACGACACCGCCACCTCGCCGGTCGAAGTTCAGTCGGGTCCGGGTCCGGCCCCACGTGCGGGCCGTCACCGGGTCGCCGGCGTGCAGCCCCAGTGCGGCCACGTTCCAGCGACCGTTCGGGCCGCGCGTCGCGACGACCGACTCGGTTACTCCGCGGAGGGCGACGGGCCAGCCGTCGTCACCGTCGGTCGCGGTCGGGTCACCGTCGCTCACGGGACCACCCCGTCACGCTCCAGCGCGACGAACGTCGCGGCTGCCGCGATGTCGGCCGTGGTCCCCGGGTTCACGCCGCGGGCGACCAGCTCGTCGGCGAACGCCTCGAGTTCGTCACGGTCGGCGTGGCGGAGCGCCGCCGCACGCGCTCGAACGGACTCGGCCACCTCGTCGCCGTGCTGTTTCGCCACCATCGTATCCGGTTCCTCCGCGAGCAGTTCGAGGAACGCCGCCGCGACCCTGTCGGGTACCGGTCCGTCACCGTCGCTGACCGTCTCGGCGGCCCCGAACGTCCGCGGGAAGCCGTCGGTCCACTCCGCCGCCACGCCGTCCTCGGGTGCACTCAGCGCCATCACGTCGGAGAGCGTCAGCTCGCGCTCACGCAGTGCCGGGATCGCGTCCGTGCCGCGCCGCACGTCGAGGCCCTCGGCGTCGGCTGGTGGTTCGTCGACGAAGACGTCGACGTGCTCGAACGCCCGGTAGAACCCAGCGGCATCTTCGACGGTGGTCGCCTCCACGACGGCCGCCGCGTCGTCCGGCGTGAGTCCCCACGTCGCCGCCGCCCGGACGAGCGGGACGAGCAGTAGCAACGCACCGAACTGCGCGTTGCCGCCGCGCTGCTGGCTCATCCCCTCGACCGCGGTGTCGAACGACGCCCCGACCGGCTCCCCCGCTGCGGCCGCCTCGAGTCCGTCGCACGCACCCACCGCCCCGGCGAGGAAGTGCTCGAACCGCAGGTCGTCGAAGTCGCGGTGTCGGTCGACGTTCCCCGGCTTCGGCGTGCCGGCGACCTCGAGCAGCAGGGCGAGTTGGGCGTGCTGTGCTGTCCGCATGTCCGGGCGTTCGACCCGGGCAGGTATGAAGGCCGCGCCACCGGAGAAAGGAGTGACGGGCCGCGACGTCAGGCCGGTGATGCGAACCACTCGACGGTCGCGTCGCGGACCCGTTCGAGCACCCGCGGGTCGTCGCTCGGGCGACCCACGCTGACCGCGTCGGCACCGTACCCGAGGTACTCGCGGACCGTCTCGCGGTCGCGGACGCCGTTGTTCGCGACGACGAAGCAATCGGTCGCGTCGACGACCGCCGCGACCATCTCCTCGGAGTCCATCGCGTCCACGTGCAGCACGTCGGTACCCGCGGCCTCGACCCTGCGAGCGGTCTCGACGAGGTCGACACCCTCGACCTCGGTCCGGAGCTTCACCGACACGGTCGCACCGCTCTCGGCAGCCGTCGCCACGTAGTCGGCGAGCCGGTCGGTGTCGCGGAGCAGCGACTCGCCACAGCCGACCGCACACAGCTCGTCCTGCCGGCAGTGGGCGTTCACCTCGACGACGGCGTCGTGGTCGGCGCAGATGTCTGCTGCGTCGCGGATCGGTCCGACGGTCGCGCTCCGGACGTTGAACCCGGCGTGGATGGGCGCGTCGTCGAGTGCCGATAGCTGGGCGTCGACGAACGCGAGCGGGTCGTCGGGGAGGAACTCCGAACGCTCCCTGGCGACGAGCTCGCGGGCGGCCTCGCGGCTCGCCGGGTCGAGCGCGATACCGCCGAGGAACGCCATCCCGGCGTACTCGCTGCCAGCACGGGCCCACGTCGCGTCTGCCTCGCCGCTGAGGCTCGCGAGGGCGACGCGTGGTTCGAACATCACTCGACGGCCTCGATGGCTCGGGCCACCGCCTTGCAGACCCGCCCTGCGTCCGTGCGGTCGTCGATGCGGATGTCGGTCCGTTCGACCGGTTTGGCGAACTCGGCGTCGTCGCCCTCGTCGACGACGAACGCGTCCGCGAACGGATACGCCGTGGCCAGTCCCTCCGTGCTCGGGTCGGCGTTGACGGCTTCCATCAGCTTCGCCGCCGGCCCGGAGAACGCCTCGTCGCCGAGGAACGGCGAGACGGCGACGACCGTCGTGTCGTTGAGCGCGGCTCCGAAGCCCGGAATCGAGAGCATCGGGCCGATGCTCGTCACCGGGTTCGACGGCCCGATGACGACCGTGTCGTCGAGCGCGTCGAGCACACCCGGCGCGGGCTCGGCCCTCGAGGAGCCGCGGAACTCGACGTTCTCGACGGTCGGTTCGCCGCCGTGTGCCACCCAGAACTCCTGGAAGTGCATCATCCCCTCGGGCGTGTGGATGAGGCTGGCGACCGGGTCGTTCGTCATCGGCAGCAGGTCGATCGTCAGCCCGAAGCCCGCGGCCAGCCGTTCGGTCACCTCGGCGAGGGTCTCACCGCGGTCGAGCAGGCTCGTGCGTGTCACGTGGACCGCCCGGTCCCGGTCCCCGATCTCCATGAACTCCGCGACGCCGGAGAACCGTCGCCAGCGGGCGATCTCCCGGCCCTCGGTCTGGCGTTCGTCGGGGAGGTACCGCGGCCCACCCTCCAGACCGACCGCGTTGGCGATGTCGTAGAGTGCGTCGTGGGTCCGGGTCGTGTCGCCCTCGATACCCCACCACCGCTCGCGGTCGAGGAGCCCGCCGCCCTGGAAGATCAGCGTGTCGACGTCGGGACAGATGAGCAGTCCGCCGAGTTCGATGTCGTCTCCGGTGTTCGCGATGACCGTCGTGTCGTCGGGGGAGAACGCAGCAGCGGCACCGTCTAGCAGTTTCGGTGTTCCGGTGCCACCGGAGAGGAACGTCACCATGGACGAAGCGTTCAGCGTCGGGACTATAATCAGTTCCGGCCTTCCCGGAGCCAGTCCGCGAAGCTGCCCGAGAGCAGCGTCCCGCGCTGGGCCTCGATGTACTCCCGCTGGGCGGTGTACACCGCCTCGTCGAGGGGGTCGCCGCCGTCGACCAGCTCGCGGACCCGGTCGTGCTTCCAGCCCGCAGGCGTCGTCTGCTGACGGACGCGAACGCGGAGGGGGTAGAGGAACGTCGCCGTGTCGTCGTCGCTCAGACCGCGGTTCTTCAGCCCCTGCTCGGCGTGGTCGAGGATGTCCTCGTAGATGCTCACCGTGTCGGTCACCTGCTTGCCGTCGTTGGTGATCCAGGTGAAGTCGGCGTCGAGCCCGTCGCGCATCGCCCGGTAGAAGTTGTCGTGGGCGAGCTCCCAGTCGAGGTCCGCGACGGGGTGTTCGAGCTTCGGCAGCGCCTCCATCAGCCCGGCGAAGGCCGCCTGGAACGCGAGGCTGTCGCGGACCGTCGGCTGGGCTGGGATGGGGCGGAACTCGATGCGGGCGTTGGCGGCCGAGCGCGTCGGCCCGCCGAACACTGGACGGACCCACCGCCAGTAGGTCCCGTGTTTGGTCCGGAAGTGCGCGAACCGGTCGTCGAAGCGGTTGGTCTGTTCGACCTCGAGCGGGACGAACGTGTCGTCCTCCGCGATCCGGTCGACCGCCTCCTCGACCGTCTCGAAGTCCCGCGGGAACCGGACCTTGCCGGCGGTGTCGGCGGCGGCGTTGAGCACCGTCTCGAACACGCTGATGCGGTGCTCCATCCACGCGTCGTCGAGGATGGTCTCGGCGTCGGCCGCGTCGTCGTACAGCTCCGGCGGGAAGAACGGTGAGTTGACGCCGAGCGCGAGCAGCGGACCGGCGACCCGGAGCGCGTACCGGAAGAACGTCGGGAGGTCGGCGGCGTGGGACACCTGGTAGTGCGGCTGGATGGAGGTGATGAGGCTCTCCGGCAGCACCGTGTCGGCCTGCAGGTCGACGTTCGGCGCGTCGAGGCGCATCCCCGCGCTCGTCGCCCGGTCGGTGTTCGCCATCGCGTGGTAGCGCGCCGAGTCGCTCATGTTCGTCGCGATACGGACGCCACGGTCCTCGACGCTGTCGGTGAGGTACTGCCTCGCCGACTCGCCCTCGGGCGGGATGGTCCACATGCCGTCGCTGACGAGCCGCATCCCCTCGGAGCTGGTGCAGTCGAGGGCGGTCTCCAGTCTCGCCAGTACCTCGTGCTCCTGGGCGAGCAGGCCGTGTCCGTTGAACGGCTGCGGGCTCGTCGTCATCTCGGCGTTGTGGAGGCCGAGTTCCTTCTCGAAACCGATGAACTCGAGCAGCCGGCGCGGCACGCGACGGAGTGGGTACTCGCCGGCGGTCCCCTGTCGCTCGGCGTCGGGCTCCGAGACGGCGTAGAACTCGTACTCCAGACCGAGGATGGCCTGGGGGTTGTCGAACGTCCCCGCCGCCAGCTCCTCCTTCAGCACATCTACGTCGTCGTCGACACGGGCCTGGAACGCCTCGCGGTCGACGGACAACGCCGACTCGACACGCTCGGCGAGGTCGTCGTCGGTCATGGGGCACAGTCGGACGGGTGTGTTCTAAAAACCCGTGGGTCAGCAGGTTGGGGTCGGTTGCGAACAGGCGACACTGACCACGCCCGGGGGGTCGTGTCGCACACCCGCGCTCCCCCTCGGGGCCGTTCGGTCGGGCACGTCGACGTTGGGTCCGGCTCCGTACTTGAACCCTGGCGGCTCGCGCCGTCGGAATCCGACCCGTTTATCCCGTCGTCACCGGTACGCTCGCTCGATGAAGTTCGCGTCGTTCGCCGAGCGGCTGGCGGCAATCGAGTCGGAGCCGGCGGACCTCGAGACGGTCGCGCTCGCCAGCGACCTGTTCGCGGCGGCCGGGGACGACCTCGCCGTCGTCGCGCGGTTCGTCCAGGGTCGCGTGTTCCCGGCGTGGGACGAGCGCAAGCTGGACGTCGGGCCGAGCATCTGCTATACGGCCATCGCCCGGGCGGCGGGGCCGAACGTCGATGCCGACGACGTGGAGGCCCGCGTCGCCGAGGTCGGCGAGATCGGGGCCGTCGCGGAGGCGTACGAGTTCGGTGGCCAGACCGGACTGGGCGCGTTCGGAGGCGCTGAGGGCGGCGAGGAACGCACGGTCGGGTCGGTGTACGAGGACCTCGTCGCGCTCGCGGCCACGGCGGGGTCGGGCAGCGAGGGCGCGAAGGTCGACCGGCTGTTCGGGCTGTTCAACGAGAGCGAGCCCACCGAGGGCCGGTACCTCGCGCGGCTCGTCCTCGCGGAGATGCGCATCGGCGTCGGCGAGGGGACCGTCCGGGACGCCATCGCGGACGCGTTCGACGTGCCCGTCGACGCCGTCGAGCGCGCCCTCCAGGTGTCGAACGACTACGGGCTCGTCGCGGAGACGGCCAGAGACGAGGGCGAGGCGGGCGTGACCGCGATGGACCTCGCGGTGGGCCGTCCCGTCCAGCCGATGCTCGCACAGGCCGGCACCGCGAGCGACGCGCTGGCGGACTGGGATGCGGCCGCGGTCGAGACGAAGTTCGACGGCGCTCGCGTGCAGGTCCACTGGGACGGCGATGCGGTCGCGGTCTACTCCCGGAACATGGAGGACGTGACCGACGCGCTGCCCGAGGTCGTCGAGTTCGTCGGCGCGCGCTGCGACGCGCCGGCGATCCTCGACGGCGAGGTGGTCGCGGTCGACGACGACGGCGAGCCCCTGCCGTTCCAGCAGGTGCTCCGACGGTTCCGCCGGAAGCACGACGTCGCCCAGGCTCGCGAGGCGGTCACCGTCGAGCTCCGGGCGTTCGACTGCCTGCACGCTGGGGGCGAGGACCTCCTCGACACGCCGCTCGTCGAGCGCCACGAGCGGCTCCGCGAGACCATCGACGCCGGGGTCGAGGAACTGCTCGTCACCGACGACGCCGACGCCGTGGCCGCCCACGAGGCGGACGCGCTGGCCGCGGGCCACGAGGGCATCATGCTGAAGGACCCCGACTCGACGTACTCGCCGGGCAAGCGCGGGAAGAACTGGCTGAAGCGTAAACCAGACGTGGAGACCCTCGACTGCGTCGTCGTCGGAGGCGAGTGGGGGGAAGGCCGGCGTGCGAACCTGTTCGGGACGTTCCACATCGCGGTACGCGACGGCGACGACCACCTGCCGGTCGGCAAGGTCGCGACCGGCGTCACCGACGAGGAGCTGGCGGAGCTGACCGAGCGGCTGGAACGGCACGTCACCACGGAGTCCGGCCGCGACGTGACGTTCGAGCCGGCGGTCGTCTTCGAGGTCGGCTACGAGGAGATCCAGGCCTCGCCGACGTACGAGTCCGGCTACGCGCTCCGGTTCCCGCGCTTCGTCGGCGTCCGCGAGGACAAGGCCCCCTCGGACGCGGATTCGCTGGAGCGACTGGAACGGCTCGCCGAATCGCAGTGACACCCTGTATTTCCCGGGTTCGACACGTGTCGGGTCGGCCGACCGCCGGTTCGGCAAATACGCTTTTGTCAATCGGTCTCCCTTCGTGGCTGTATGGACATCGGCACACCGCCGGACGACATCGGCGACGAGAAACCCGAGTGGGTCCGCGACCGTGCCGAGGAACTCGACGTCCAGCCCGCCGTCGTCTGGGACTTCCTCGAGGACGAGGCACGCGGTGTGGCGACCGTCGACGAGTACCGGACCCGGCTCGCGAAGCTGTTCGACGCACACCTCGGCCGGCCGATGCTCTCCGACCACTACCGGGTCCAGATCTACGACGGCGAGGAGGGGCGCTACGACTACGTCATGGGGACCCACTACGCCCGCGACGTCGATGACGCGGTGCGCGAGGTGATCCGGACGGTCGCCGACGAACAGCGACTGGTCGTCGAGCTCGACGGCACCACCGGCATCGCGGTTCGCTTCGACGAACCCGTCCCCTCGGCGGACGCCTGCCTCGCTGCCGACATCTGTCGGCGGGCGTTCGACACGACCCTCGGTGGTCTCGACGACGAGGTGTACGAGGTCGTCGACCAGGACACCAGGCACTCGTGGACCACCGTCGACTGACGCCGTGTCCCACGACGATTGGCCGTCGCGCGCTCGACCGTATCCGCCGCCGTTTTGCCCGCCCCGGTCCAACGCCCAGCCATGACCATCCGTCACGACGGCCTGCTCGTCGACTGGCTCGGCTACGCGACCACCCGCCTCGAAGCGTCGGACGGCACCGTCGTCTACCTCGACCCCGGCCGCTACGGCGTCCTCTCCGGGGAGTGGACTTCGCCGGGTGATTCGGACCTGCCGCATCCGGCTCCGCAGAACGACTACCCGAAGGACGGCGACCTCGTCTGTGTCACCCACGACCACCACTACGACACGGACGCCATCCAGCGCGTCGCGAGCCAGGAGGCGACCGTCGTCGTCTACGAGGGCGTCGATGCCGCGAACATCGACCGGGACGTGACGCCGGTGGACGAACTGCCCTACGAGATCGTCCGCGTCACCGACGAGGACCACCTCTCGGCTGCCGGTGTGGACTGCTGGACGGTCGCCGCGTACAACGACCCGGACGGTCCGCGTGCCGACGCCGACGGGTCGGTCACCCATCCCCCGGGGTTCGGCTGTGGGTTCCTGCTCTCGGTCGGCGACGTGACCGTGTTCTGGCCGGGCGACTCCGACGCGCTCGACGGCTTCGCGGAGCTCGACGTGTCGCTGTTCCTCGCGAACATCGGTGGCACCGTCGTCAGCGACCGCCACGAGGCCGCCGACCTGGCCGAGCGCATGGACCCGGACCTGGTCCTGCCGGTCCACTACAACACCATCGACATCCTCACGACGGATTCGGGCGCATTCGCGGCCGACGTGGCCGGACGCGGCGTTCCGGTCGTCCTGGACGAGAAGTCGGGTCGGAGGAATCAGTTCCGCTCGTAGCTGACGAGCTCCATCGACATCGACAGGCTCCCGTCCTCGTTGTAGTACGCGGTGTACGGTGCCAGCCCGAGGTCCGGCGAGAAACAGCCCTCGTGCAGCGTCGTGCCGTCGACTATCATCTCCGAGTAGAAGCAGTCGACGCCGGCGTACGTCTCCACGCCGGTCACCTCGAAGCTCGCCGAGCCCTCCTGTGTCTGGTAGGACCAGCCCGACCCCACTTCGAGCTCCTGACCGCCGTACCAGGCCGAGGGCGTGAACATCGTCGTCAGCAGCAGGATACCCGCGGGGTTCGCGTAGAGCTGTGACTGGACGGTCTCCTTCGTCCCGGTCACGGTCGACTCGTACCGCTCCTCGCCGACTTCGTACACCGTCCGGACGGTGATGGAGTCGCCGTCGACCTCCTGGACGTCCCAGACGAGCGAGCCCTCGCCTTCACCCTCGACGAAGATGTCGTAGGTGTACGTCGCGGGCTGGTCGAACTCGAGGACGTTCCAGCTTCCCGGTTCGAGGTCACCGCCGCTGCCGCCGCCTCCCCCACCGCCACTACCGCCCCCGCCGCCGCCATCACCGCTGTTGGTCGGTGTCGCGGTCGGTGTCGAGTCCACGCCCACGCCCCCGCCGACACAGCCGGCGAGGAGTACCGTGAGCACGACGAGCAGTGCGGTGGTTCGTACCATGCGAGCTACACGATACGGGTCGATATAACGATTCCGAGGAAAAACCGCCGTGGCTCCCGCCGGGTGTCGGCCCCGCTAGAGGACGCCCATCTCGGTCAGGCGCTCGGGCAGGTACGTGTCGGTGACGAAGTCGAGACCGTTCGCCGCCAGCGCCTGCTGTTCAGCCTTCTTCCCGATGTCGAGCTGGAGCTCGATCTGCTCGGTCCAGAACTCGTCCTGGAACCGGGGGTCGTCCAGTTCGGACTCCAGCGCGTTCACGTCCGAGTCGGCGAGCGGGTCCGTCGGCAGGTCGTACTCCACGATGTCCTCGGGCCGGATGCCGACGTAGCGCGCCTCGGGCGTCGCGAGGTACTTCGAGAGGTGTGCGGACTTGATCGAGCCGTACGCCACCGAGCCGAAGATGCGGTACGACCACGGGTCGCCGTCGGTGAACACCAGCACCGGGAGGTCCAGCTCGTCGTGGAGCCGCTTCGTGATGCGTCGGGTTGCCCGGGCGGGCTGCCCCTTCAGGTGGACGACGAGGCAGTTGTAGTCCGTGTCGAAGCCGTTCTCGACGAGCCGGTCCCGCATACCACCGGTCTCCACACACAGCACGAAGTCGATGTCGTGGTCGGTGAACTCGATGGTGTCCGGGTTGTTGGGGATCTGGTAGCCGCCCTCGCCCACGTCCTCCTGACAGTGGATCTGGCGCTCGCCACGACGGGTCTGCTCGATGAGTTCGAGCGGCCCGATGAGCGTCGCACCCGACTCCTCCGGGCGCATGTGGAAGTCCTCGCGCTTGACCTCGCTGACGATCTCTAAGTCCTCGACGAGCTTGTTCGACTCGTCCTGCCCGTTGAACTGCGCCTCCTCGGCGTCCCACGACTCCGAGAGGTAGTACAGCTCACGCAGGGTGGACGAGCGGTCCTCGTCGAGCTGGCGCGAGAGGAACTCGATGGTGTAGATGGCCTTCAGGAGCTTGCGTGCCCCCCGGACGGAGTTGGCCGAGCGCGTCGAGGTGCGGTCGCCGTACACCCAGACGTCGCTCTCCTCGTCGTATTCGATGTTCGACTTCGTCCGGGTCGGCAGGGTCATCGTCGGCACCTGCCCGTCCTCGAACTGGTCGTAGAACTCGGCGGCGAGGTCGATGAGTTGCTGTCGTGCGTCTGCGTCTGTGTCGGTGCTCATATCAGTTGGTCACGGTGAGTTTCGGTCCCTCGACCCCGCTGACGGAGAGGTCGAACGTTGCGTCGCTGCCGACGGTGTACTCGAGGACGGCCTCGTCGCCCGAGGACACCTCGGGCTGCCACTTGACGAACCACTCGCCGTCCATCTCGACGACGGTCGCGCCGTCGGTGAGGTCCGAGGGTTCGGCGGTGACGATGTCCGTCAGTTCGGGCGACTCCTTCGTCGAGGCGTTGTTCTCGACGCGGACCTTGACCGTCTGGCTGTCGCCGTTCTCCTCGGTCTCGCGTTCGACGAGGACGTTGTTCATGATGCGGGCCAGCGCGTCGTCGTAGTTCGGCTCCGGCCGGCCGGTCACCTCGGCGACCTTCGTCGCCATCCGGGGCAGGATGTCCGCGAGGACGTTCTGTTTCTGCTGGCGTTTCCGCATCGAGCGCTGCTTCTTCAGGTACGACTTCAGCTCGCGTGCGGCCTCCCGCACGGCCAGCTCTATCTCGTCCTCGATCTCGGGCACCGAGGCGACGGCGTCCTTCGACTCGCTGGTGAAGGGGACGTTCGTCGAGGCGACGTGGACCATGATGACGACGGGTCCGTTCGGCACGCCGCGGCCGCCCGGCTGGTCGAGGTTGTAGTTCCGCCAGCCGATGTCCTGGATGACCTGCGTGATGGCACAGCCGCCCCGCTTGTAGACGAGGGGGACGCGGTTCGCGTACCGGAGCAACTGGGCCTGTCCGTCGGCCTCGATGTCGCCGCCGTAGGCGATGCCCGCCTCCACGACGAACGGGTCGCCCGCGGTGACCTCGGCGTCGCGGGTCGCGGCCGAGTAGAACTCCGCGTCGAACTCCTTGCGGAGGCCGGCCTCCACGAGCTCGGCCGAGATGGGCGAGAGACAGGAAGTCGGCGGTGCGATGATGTCGGTCTGGCGCATCGCCGCGACGAGGTCGCCGACGCCGGCACGGTCGTCCGCGAGGGCGCGGACCTTCGGCGGATCGTCCGGCACCGTCATCATCGTGTCCCAGAGCTCGTCGACGACGTTCTCCCGGGCGGTGTCGCCGAAGGTCGCGTCCTCGCGCTCCTCGGTCATGTCCGCGGCGCGGTCGACGAAGTCGCGGACGGTGTCGCGGTGGAGTCGGTTCCGGCGGCCGTCGGCGTCGTCGGGGACGAACTTCGCGGCGAGTCGGTCGGCGAACGCGACGACGACCGCGTCGTCCTTCTGGACGGAGGTGGCGGCGTCGGCGTGTGCCCGAACGTCGTCCCGGATGCGCGCGATGTCGTCGCCCTCGTCGTCCTCGGCCGTCTCCTCCGGTGTGAGCCCGTAGCCCGTGATGGCCGTCCAGACGCCCTCGACGACGTTCTCGCGTACTGTGGAGCCGAACCGGGCCTCGGCCTCGACCGCCTCGGCGGCGGCCTCGACAGCCGCGGCGACCTGGTGATGGGCCACGCGTCCCTCCGTCGCCCGGTCGTCGAGTGCGGCGACGACCCGGTCTGCGAACGCCGCGACGGCCTCGGCGGGCTTGTTGTTCACCGCCTCGGTGACCGCCGCGACCACGGCGTCGTCGGCCGGCAGCGACCACGCCATCTCGCGACCGTAGTGTCGGTCGCGGAAGGCGTCGACGATGTTGTCGGCGGTCTTGCGCCCGACGCGGGTGAACTCGGTCTGGAGAAAGCCCGAGACGGAGTGGGAGTCGGTCGCCTTCAGCATCTTGAGCACGTTCCCGAGCTCGACGCCGTGTGGGTGCGGGCGGATCTCCTCGGTCTCCTCCGGGAGGTCGGCGTCGTAGTCGGCCTTGGCGACGAACTCCTCGGTCGGCTCCGAGAAGGAGATGGTCGCGTGCGGGTTGACGACCGCCGTGTGCTTGATGTAGTCCTGGAGCTGCTGGCGGGCGCGCATGTTCGCCGCCATCTCCAGTTCGATGCGTGTCCCGTGTGTGTCGCCGAGGTCGGACTCGCCCGGTGTGAGCTCGCGCTCCTCGCGGATCTCCGGCTCGTTGTCGTCGGTGTCGATGACGATCTCGAACTCCATCACGGTGTCTGCCCCCTTCGTCCGTGAGGTGATCTTCGCCGGCTTGCCGCTGGTCAGCTGGGAGTAGAGCACCGCAGCGGAGATACCGATACCCTGCTGGCCGCGGGACTGCTCGCGTGCGTGGAACCGGCTGCCGTACAGCAGCTTCCCGAAGATCTTCGGGATCTGCTCCTTCGTGATGCCGGGACCGTTGTCCTCGACGGCGAGCCGGTAGTAGTCGCCCGACTCCGTTATCTCGACCGAGATGTTCGGCCGGATGCGGGCCTCCTCCGTGGCGTCCAGCGCGTTGTCGACGGCCTCCTTGACGGCCGTGACGAGCGCCCGGGCCTCGGAGTCGAACCCGAGCATCTGCTTGTTCTTCTCGAAGAACTCGGCGATGGAGATGGCCCGCTGGCTCTCGGCCAACTCCTCGGCGATGCCCCCCTCCTCGCCGAGTGTCTGCTGGAAGGACGTCATTCTGTACTCCCCCTTTCCGCGGCCGAGGTTAAAAGGGGTACGCTGGCGGAGTGAAAGTGAAGGCGACGGCCAGCAGAGTCAAAACGGGACCCATCGTATCAATCGCACAAGAGATGGTCGTCGGCGCGGCGGGTGACCCCGGCTACGCGGTCCTGCTGACTGGCGTGTCCCTCGTCGCACTGGTCGTGGCCACGCGGACGACGATGCTGGTCTTCCAGCGCGGCGCGTTCGGAGACGCCCGGCCGTGGCTCTCGGCCGGCGTCGCCGTCTGCGAGGCCAACGCGCTGGTGCTCGTCGCACTCACCGGCTACCTGCTGTCGTCGAACCAGCCCGTCCCGATGTCCCTGCTGCTCGCCGGTGGAGGTGTCATGCTCGCCTCGCTCGGCTCCTATCGGTGGGTGCTCGACCATACCGCTGACACCGCCGGTCATCGCTGAGTGGTCGGGAACCGGGCGCACCACGTTTCTCGCACGGTAACGTGACGTTTCCCGTCACTGCGTGGTGATTTTCGGGTCACGCGCGAGCGCGCACACGTGACTTTTATTACCCCACGCCATCTACCCGGAATCAGGTTTTCATGTCCAACGAAAATGAGTACAGCGCCGGTCAAATCCAGGTCCTCGAGGGCCTGGAGGCCGTCCGAAAACGGCCGGCGATGTACATCGGATCTACCGACTCTCGAGGCCTTCATCACCTCGTCTACGAGGTTGTCGACAACTCCATCGACGAGGCCCTCGCCGGCTACTGTGACGACATCACGGTCACCATCCACGAGGACGACTCGGTGAGCGTCTCCGACGACGGGCGCGGCATCCCCGTCGACACGCACGAGGAGCACGACAAGCCCGCACTGGAGGTCATCATGACCGTCCTCCACGCCGGCGGGAAGTTCGACAACAAGTCCTACCAGGTGTCCGGCGGGCTCCACGGCGTCGGCGTCAGCGTCGTCAACGCGCTGTCGAAGCGCCTCACCGTCGAGGTGACACGCGACGGGGCCGTCTGGGAACAGTCGTTCAAACGCGGCGTCCCGGCGGGCGAGCTCGAACGCGTCCGCGCCATGGACGCCGACGAGGAGACCGGGACGACCATCCGGTTCTGGCCCGACGAGGAGATCTTCGAGACCACTGACTTCTCCTACAAGACGCTCGCGAACCGCCTGCGCGAGCTCGCGTTCCTCAACTCCGGCGTCAACATCGGCATCGTCGACGAGCGCGACGGCGAGTCGGAGACGTTCCACTACGAGGGCGGCATCCGCGCGTTCGTCCGCTACCTCAACGAGACCAAGACCGCGCTCCACGAGGACGTCATCTACTTCGAGGACGAGGAGCAGAACATCCAGGTCGAGGTCGCGATGCAGGCGACGGACGAGCTCCAGGGCTCCATCCACGCCTTCGCCAACAACATCAACACGCGCGAGGGCGGCAGCCACCTCACCGGGTTCAAGACCGCGCTCACGCGGGTCGTCAACGACTACGCGACGACCAACGGGATGCTGAAGGACCTCGACGACACCCTCAAGGGCGAGGACATCCGCGAGGGCCTGACCGCGGTCATCTCCATCAAGCACCCCGACCCGCAGTTCGAGGGCCAGACGAAGACGAAACTCGGCAACAGCGAGGTCCGGGGCATCGTCGAGGGCGCGATGCACGACCACCTCGACACGTACTTCGAGGAGCACCCGAACACGGCAGAGGCGATCATCGGCAAGGCCGTCGAGGCCGCGAAGGCCCGCAAGGCCGCGAAGAAGGCCGAGGAGCTGACCCGCCGCAAGAGCGCACTGGAGAACACCGCGCTGCCGGGCAAGCTCTCGGACTGCCAGACGAAGGACCCCTCGAAGGCCGAGCTGTTCATCGTCGAGGGCGACTCTGCCGGTGGCTCGGCGAAGCAGGCCCGGAACCCCGAGTTCCAGGCCGTCCTCCCCATCCGCGGGAAGGTGCTGAACGTCGAGAAGCACCGTCTCGACCGCATCCTCGAGAACGACCAGATCCGGAACCTCATCACCGCCATCGGCACGGGCATCGGCGACGAGTTCGACATCGAGGACGCCCGGTACGAGAAGATCATCATGGCGACCGACGCCGACGTCGACGGCGCGCACATCCGGACGCTCCTCCTGACCTTCCTCTACCGGCACATGCGTCCGCTGATCGAGGCCGGCTACGTCTACGCGACGAAGCCGCCGCTCTACCGCATCCGGTACGACGGCAACACGTACGACGTGATGACCGAGGCCGAGCGCGAGGAGGTCGTCCGCGAGAAGTGCAACGGGAACCCGACGCAGGTCCAGCGGTTCAAGGGCCTCGGCGAGATGAACCCGAAGCAGCTCTGGTCGACGACGATGGACCCCGACAACCGCGTCCTGAAGAAGATTGACATCGAGGACGCCGCCGCGGCGGACAAGATGTTCTCGGTGCTGATGGGCGACGCCGTCGGCCCGCGCAAGCAGTTCATCAAGGACCACGCGCCTGAGGCGAACTGGGTGGACATATGAGCTCGGACACACCGGACGCCCCCGACGTCCCGGCGGACCGCATCGAGCACGTCCGCATCGAGGACGAGATGGAGCAGAGCTACATCGACTACGCGATGTCCGTCATCGTCGGGCGCGCGCTCCCCGACGTGCGCGACGGTCTCAAGCCCGTCCACCGGCGCATCCTCTACGCGATGCACGAGATGGGCGTCACCAGCCGGACGAGCCACCGCAAGAGCTCCTCCATCGTCGGCGAGACGATGGGTGACTACCACCCCCACGGCGACCAGGCCATCTACGACACGCTCGTCGGCATGGCACAGGAGTTCTCGATGCGCTACCCGCTCGTCGACGGACAGGGGAACTTCGGTTCGATGGACGGCGACCCGGCCGCGGCCATGCGGTACACGGAGGCCCGGATGGCACCCATCGCCGAGACGCTGCTAGAGGACATCGAGAAGGACACGGTCGACTTCTCCAGCAACTACGACGACCGACTGACCGAGCCCGACGTCCTGCCCGCGGCGTACCCGAACCTGCTCGTCAACGGCAGCACCGGTATCGCGGTCGGGATGTCGACGAACGTCCCGCCGCACAACCTCGGCGAGGTCGTCGACGCGACCATCGAGCTCATCGACAACCCCGACTGCGACACCAACGACCTGATGGAGCACGTCAAGGGGCCGGACTTCCCGACCGGCGCGAACATCGTCGGCCGCAACGCCGTCCGGAAGGCGTACGCGACCGGCCGTGGTCGCCTCCGGGTCCGCGCCGAGTTCGAGGTCGAGGACTGGAAGAAGGACCGAAAACGCATCGTCATCACCGAGCTGCCCTACCAGGAGAACAAGGCCCGGCTCGTCGAGCGCATCGCCGAGAACGTCAACGAGGGCAAGCTGGAGGACATCTCGGACCTGCGCGACGAGTCCGACCGCAACGGCGTCCGCATCGCCATCGACCTCAAGCGCGGCGCGAACGTCGACGTGGTGAAGAACCAGCTCATCGAGCACCACCTCGAGAAGACGTTCGGCGTCATCAACCTCGCGCTGGTCGACGGCCAGCCGAAGGTGCTCTCGCTGAAGGAGACACTGGAGCACTACGTCGACCACCGGAAGGAGGTCGTCCGCCGGCGCTCGCAGTTCGAACTCGACGAGGCCGAGGACCGCGCACACATCCTCGAGGGACGGCTCATCGCACTCGACAACGTCGACGACGTGGTCGAGCTCATCCGTAACTCCGACGACCGCGACGCCGCGAAGGCGGGGCTGCAGGAGCAGTACGAGCTCTCCGAGGCCCAGACCGAGCACATCGTCCGGATGCAGCTCGGCTCGCTGACGAGCATGGAGCGCACGGAGATCGAGGAGGAGTACGAGTCGGTCCAGGAGACCATCGAGTACCTCCAGTCCGTCCTCGACAGCGAGGAGAAGCTCCTCGGCGTCATCAAGGACGAGCTCCGCGACGTGAAAGAGGAGTACGACGACGACCGTCGTACCTCCTTCGTCGAGGACACCGGCGAGGTCACCCACGAGGACCTCATCCCGGAGGAGGACGTGCTCGTCGTCGTCACCGAGGACGACTACGTCAAGCGGATGTCCGCCGACGCCTTCGACGCCCAGCACCGCGGCGGGAAGGGCATCATCGGGGGCGACATCAAGGAGGGCGACCGCGTCTCGAAGGTGTTCCGTGCGAGCACTCACGACTACCTGCTCTGCTTTACGAACCACGGGCAGGTGTACCAGCTGAAGGCCTACCAGATTCCGGAGATGTCCCGGACGGCGCGCGGGAAGTCGGCGGTGAACATCCTCGACCTCGACGACGGCGAGGAGATCACCGCGGTCGTCAACACCGACGACTTCGAGCCGGACGAGGCCATCACGATGGTCACCCGGAACGGCTACGTGAAGCGCACGAAGACCGAGGACTTCCAGAACATCCTCTCGACGGGTATCATCGCCGCGAAGCTCGACGAGGACGACGAGCTGGTCGACGTGGACGTCACCGACGGCACCAAGGACCTCGTCATCGCCACCGAGAACGGGATGACCATCCGGTTCGACGAGGACGAGGTGCGGACGATGGGTCGGAACACCCGTGGCGTCCGGGGCATCAAGCTCACCGAGGGCGACCACGTGGCGGGTCTCGTCGCCACCGACGAGGACGACGACGGCGCGCTGCTGACCGTGACGAAGCGCGGCTACGGCAAGCGCACGCTCCTGTCGAACTACCGGCGTCAGTCCCGCTACGGCAAGGGCCTCATCGACATCAAGACGAACGAGCGGAACGGCCACGTCACCTCCGTCAAGGCCGTCGGCGAGGACGACCACCTCGTCGTCATGTCCGAGCAGGGCCAGATAATGCGGACCCGCGTCTCCGACATCTCGCTGCAGGGCCGCAACACGATGGGCGTCACCGTGATGGACGTGGCCGACGACGACGCCGTCGCGACCGTCGACGTGATTCCGACCCCGGAGTCCACGGACGAGGCTGACGCCGACCCCGAGCCCGAAGCCGACGAGGAGTAGTCCACGAACCGCACCCGAGTATTTTCCTTTCTCCCCGCTGAACCGTCCGCCATGGACGTGCCGCGACACCTCGGCCACCACGAGGCGGCCGCGGAGCTCCCGCTGGTGACCGAGTCGGCGACGGTGACGGACGTGACGGTGATGGACGAGAACCGGGTCGACGAGGTCGAACGCGCCGTCCGGGCCATCCTCGACCGGAACGACGCCGGCGACTGGTACGACGAGGAAGAGATCGGCTCGGACGTCGACTGGGAGGACCTCCAGTCGCGGGCAGCCGAAGCGGGTTTCTCCGATGCAGAACTCGACGCACTGTCGGACCTCGCGGGCCGATTCGAGCGCCCGTATCCGTCGTTGCTCCGCGTTCGGGTCTGCATCGACGACGACACCCCGTTCGAGTTCGCGCCCGGCCAGTACGCGACGGTGACCTTCGACGGGCACCCGCGGCCGTACTCCATCGCCAGCTCGCCGACCGAGGACGAGGTGGAGTTCTGCATCCGGCGCGTCCCCGGTGGGCGGCTCACGACCGACCTGTTCCAGTATCTCGACGAGGGCGACGAGGTGACCGTCCGGGGACCGAACGGCGAGATGGTGCTCGGCCCCCCGTCGGCGAACGACCTCGTATTCCTCGCCACGGGGACCGGCGTTGCGCCGTTCAAGGGGATGGTTGACTACCTGTTCGACACCGGCCGGAACGTCGTCGACGGAGTCGAGCGCGACGTGTGGGTGTTCCTCGGCTGCGCGTGGGAGGACGACCTCGCGTACCGCGAGGCGTTCCGCGAGTACGACCGCCGGTACGACGGGTTCCACTTCGTCCCGACGCTCACCCGCGAGCACCACCTCACCGACTGGACCGGCGAGTCCGACTACGTCCAGCGCGTCCTGCTGAAGTACGTCGACGACGACGCGGTCGACACCGACGAACTCCCACCTGGGCTCGCGAGGTTCGTCGCGGAGCCACCGGCCCGGGACATCGCGGCACGCATCGACCCCGGTTCGGTCGACGTGTACGCCTGCGGCATCTCGGCGATGGTCGAACAGCTCGTCGACACGACCCTCGCCGTCGGCGTCCCCGAGGAAGCCACCCAGTTCGAGGGGTTTGGCTGACGGAACGCCGGGCAGCGCACGCCCCGGAGACACCCAACCAGTGGTTTTTTACTCCGATACCTGGGGTGAACTGTATGGGTGTCAACCATTCGTCAACAGGCGTCCGTCTCGTCGGGGCGTACTTCCTCCTCAGCGCCCTGGCGTTCACCGCGGTGGGGCTGGCCACGATGGGGCAGGGAATCGGACTCGTCGCCCTCGCGGTGGGTGTGGCCCTGTTCGCCGTCGGCTACGGTCTCATCGACGGCCGAGACTGGGGGCTCATCGGTGGTATCCTCGGTGCGTTCCTGGCGTTCGTGGTGAACCTGGCGCTGTTGATGGACGAGCGGAGCATCGGTCTGGGCGGGGCCTTCCTCTCGCTCGCCGTCGTGGGGTACCTCATCAGGGAGAAGGGACCGAGTTCGAGGTCGTGGGCTCCCTCGGGACCGCGCGGTCCCTGACCGGGGCGACAGGCAGCTCCGACCGCTACAGAATCCGCTTGCCCAGCGCGCTGGCGGCGAGTTCCGTCGCCAGCTTCGCCGTCTGGTTGTGTTCGTCGAGCACCGGGTTGACCTCGACGACGTCCATCGACCGGAGCACGTCGTCTTCGGCGTCCAGTTCGGCGACGCGTTCGAGCGCGTAGTGGGCCTCGCGGTACGTCGCACCGCCGTGGACCGGTGTCCCGACGCCGGGTGCCTCGTTGGGGTCGAGCCAGTCGAGGTCGAGGCTGACGTGGATGCCGTCGACGCCGTCGGTGGCGATCTCGAGTGCACGGTCGACGATCTCGCTCATGCCGTGCTCGTCGATGTCGGACATCGTGAACGCGGTGCCCTCGCTCTCGCGAATCCCCTCCCGTTCTGCGTCGTCGAGCGAGCGCAGGCCGACCCAGACGACGTTCTCCTCGGAGAGGCCCGGTGCGTTGGCCCACTCCACGTCGGCGAGGTCGCGGTACCCGAGTGCGGCCGCCAGCGGCATCCCGTGGATGTTCCCGCTCGGGGAGGTCTCCGGGGTGTTGTAGTCGCCGTGGGCGTCGAACCAGATCGCCCCGATGTCGGTGTCGCGGCTGGAGCCCGCGAGACAGCCGATGGCGACCGAGTGGTCACCCCCGAGGACGAGGGGGACCCCGCCGTCGTCGGTGGCCTCTGCGACCCGGTCGGCGAGTCGGAGCGAGACGTCCTCGACCTCGCGGACGAACTTGGCGTCCCGGCCGCTCTCGGTCGGTTCGTCGACGCTCGGGTCCCGGGTCTCCGCCGTCGGCACCAGCAGGTCGCCGGTGTCGACCACGTCCACACCCGCCGCCTCCAGCTCGTCGGCGATCCCCGCGTACCGGATCGCCGACGGACCCATGTCGACGCCGCGTCGGTTCGCCCCGTAGTCTGTCGGTGCCCCGATGATACGGACCTCTCTGCTCATGGACTGGATTTCACGGGGGTGCCGTATGAAGCGTCCGGTCCAGCGCAAGGGCGGGCATGACAACGGTGCGCATTTAACCCACGCTGAAGTATAAGTGACCACACGGAGACTCCGAACCATATGAGCACGGAAGAGTACTACTCGGACGAGGACGGCCGGAGCAGCCTCCTCCTCCGGTTCGTCGTCTGGGCCCTCGCGGTGATACTGCTTGGACGGGTGTTCGACAACAACTCGCTGTACGACCTCAGGCAGCTCAGGGCGGAGCAGGTCGCCATCCGGCTCGGGACGCTGGCGGTGCTCGGGAGCTTCCTCTTCTGGACCATCTTCGTCGCCCGGCACGACGTCGTCGCCATCGTATTCATGGCCTCCGCCGGCTTCATCGGCATGTACACCCTACCGCTCGTCGTCGTGAAGCTGATGACCTACGCGACGGAGCGCGCCGAGTACGAGGAGGCCCGGAAGTGGGAGAGCATCACCGACGGCCGCGACTTCGACTGACCCGGCGACTGTGCGAGCGTCGTCCCAGTTGATTACTCCAGGTAGGGCTCGCAGACGAGCTCCAGCCCCTCCTCGAACGATATCTCCGGCTCCCAGCCGGTGGCCTCGCGCATCTTCGTCGCGTCGGCCATCGTGTACTGGACGAACACGTCCTCGTCGATGGGGTTCTCGACGTGTTCGGGCTCGACATCGCTGCCCAGGATCGCACAGAGCCGCTCGACGACCTCGTTGGCGGTGTACTGCTCGCCGGTGCCGAGGTTGAAGATGCCCTGCAGTTCGTGGTCGGCGGCGAGCTCGATGCCACGGACGATATCTCGGACGTGCGTGAAGTCACGGGAGTGCGTGCCGTCGCCGTAGATGACCGGCGACTCGCCGCTGGCGACGTCGTCGGCGAACTGCGCGATGATGTTCGCGAACTCGCCCTTGTGTGCCTCCGCGCCCCGGTAGCCCTGGTACACCGAGAAGAAACGCAGGCCAGCCATCGACATGTCGTGGTAGTTGTGGAAGTACTCGGCGTAGCGCTCGCGGGCGAGCTTCGAGGCTTCGTAGCCGGTGTTGGCCTCGACGTCCATCGACTCCGGCGATGGCTCGGTCCGGTTGCCGTAGATGGAGGAGGTCGAGGCGTAGACGACCGTGTCACAGCCGTCCTCGCGCACCTGCTCGACGGCGTTGGCGAACCCCTCGACGTTCACCCGCAGCCCGGTGCAGAGGTTCTCGCGGGAGTCCTCGTGCATCTTCAGCGAGGAGAGCGCGGCGAGGTGGAACAGCGCGTCGACGCCCTCGGTCGGGAGGTCGTCGTCGAGCACGCTCTGCTCGTGGAACTCGACGCTGTCGTCCAGGTTCTCGGGGGTCCCGAGGAAGCAGTCGTCGACGACGACCACCTCGTTGTCGGCGGCGAGGTGGTTCGCGAGGTTCGACCCGATGAAGCCAGCGCCCCCCGTGACGAGGACCCGGTTCCCGTTCATGTGCCGGGATTCACCGGGCTGGTTTGTAGCATTGTCGCTTCACGGGGCCACTGGCCCACCAGCGACGCCGGGAGCGGTGTGCAGGTCCATCCCACGGATTTAAGGACGCGAGCGACCAACCGGACGTTATGTCGTCTATCGAACTCACGCCGAGCCAGAAAAACATCTTGCAGGCGTTGATCAACCTCCACCGGGAGGACGAGAACGCGGTCAAGGGGGAGGACATCGCGCAGCGCGTCGACCGGAACGCGGGCACCATCCGGAACCAGATGCAGAGCCTGAAGGCGCTCCAGCTGGTCGAGGGGGTACCGGGTCCGAAGGGCGGCTACAAGCCGACCGCCGCCGCCTACGAGGCGCTGGAGATACAGCAGATGGACGAGCCGGCGTCGGTGCCGTTCCGCCACGAGGGCGAGACCGTCGAGGGCGCTATCGTCGAGGAGATCGACCTCTCGTCGGTCCACCACCCAGAACTCTGCCGTGCCGAGATCCACGTCCAGGGTTCGGTCCGGGACATCCACGAGGGCGACGAGGTCACCGTGGGCCCGACGCCGCTCTCGAAGCTGCTCGTCAAGGGTACGGTCGACGGCAAGGACGACACGAACAACATCGTCATCCTCCGCATCGACGAGATGACGGCACCGGCGGGCGACCCCGAACACTGACTCGGCATCTATCCTGACAACCTCTCTCACGCCCATCCGGGTTTCAACACCTTTGTATCGGTCGGTTTCTGAAGCTCTCGTATGGCTACGAAGGTCGTCGTGCTCGGCGCAGGGTACGCGGGCGCTGGCACGGTCAAGGACTTACAGAAGCAGCTGGGCCAGGGTGTCGAACTGACGTGGGTGGCGGACGTCGACTACCACCTCGTTCTCCACGAGTCCCACCGCGTCATCCGAGACCCGTCCGTCCAGCACAAGATCACGATCCCCGTCGGCGAGATCGCCGACCCGGGCACCGAGTTCGTCCGCGGCGAGGTCACCGGGCTCGACACCGACGAGCGCGTCGTCGAGGTCGACGACGGCGAGACGACGGTCGATTACGACTACGTCGTCGTCGCGCTGGGCAGCCAGACCGCCTACTACGGCATCCCCGGGCTCGAGGAGCACTCCCACACGCTGAAGGGCCTCGACGACGCCCTCGAGATCCACGAAGCCGTCAAGGACGCCGCGCAGGACGCCACGCGCGACGACAGGGCACAGATTGTCGTCGGCGGTGCGGGGCTCTCGGGCATCCAGTCCGCCGGCGAGATCGCCGAGTTCCGCGACAAGCACCGCGCCCCGATGGACATCTACCTCGTCGAGGCGCTGGAGGAGATCTTCCCGCCGGGCGACCCGGAGATCCAGGGCGCGCTCCGCAAGCGTCTGCAGGACAACGACATCGAGATTCTCACCGACGACCCCATCACGGAGGCCGAGGAGGACAAGATACACTTCGACGAGCGCGACCCCATCGACTCCGACGTGTTCCTTTGGACGGGCGGCGTCACCGGTCGGGACGCGATGGACGGCGTCGACGTCGAGAACGAGCACAACCGCCTCAACGCCGAGATGGACTTCCAGACCTCCGACGAGCGCGTGTTCGCCCTCGGTGACTCCGCCATCGTCGACCAGCCCGGCGAGCACCCCGCCCCGCCGACGGCCCAGGCCGCCTGGCAGGCCGCCGAGGTCGTCGCCGACAACGTCGTCCGCGCCATCAACGGCCAGCGACTGGAGACGTGGACCCACGAGGACAAGGGCACCGTCGTCTCCGTCGGCGAGAGCGCCGTCGCCCACGACGTCTACATCTCCCCTGTCACCACGTTCGGCGGCTTCCCCGCGAAGATGCTGAAGAAGGGCATCGCCGCGCGCTGGATCGCCGACCTCACCTCCTGGAAGCGCGCCTGGAACGCCTGGGACGCGCTGTAGAACGGACCGCATCTGCTCTCTGCTGCGACTCTTTATATCCGAAACCGCGCCCAGAGCCGTCGTGTCCTGAGAAACGACGGCGTGGGGGACGAGGCGGGTGTGCGACACACCCCACGCTCGCGGTGGAGTCGCCTGTTCGCTATCAGACGGTCCAGACGAAAGTCGACGGAAACGCCGTCACTCGCACCGGATTCGTGTTCCGCTGGTGGGGTCCTCGTCCGGGTTCTCCGTCCGAAACGTTCCGTCGTCTCCACGGTAGTAGTAGGCCGTCACCTCGTAGTCGACCCGCTGGTCGGGCGCGTCCTCGGATAACTTGATGGTCCCGAAGGTGGTACGGAGTTCGGCCTAGATGCCCGCCTCTCGGGTGTCGAGTTCGACGACCGCCGGATCGAGCGAGCCGTCTATCCGCTCGTCGTCGTCAACGAGTTCTGTTCGGATGTAGTGTTCTTCACAGTTGATAAATTGCTGACGCTCGGCTGTTGTCTCCTCGGTGGTGTTCTCCGCTCCGTCCGCATCTCCTGGGACATTTCCGAGACACCCTGACGCGACCGGCACGACAGCACAGGTGAGGAACGCCCGTCGGTCCATAGCTGTCGCTCCGCTGTCTAAAATATATGTTTTCTGGTGGGGATTGTCCGTGTCGCGCTACTCGATGGAGAGCCCGGCGTGCCAGCGGTCGACGCCAGCCTCCGCCTTGACCTGGTCCATCTTCGCGAGGAGCTTCGTCGCCAGCGACGCCGTCTCCGAGGCGCGGCGCTCGCCCTCGGTCCGGAACTCGCCGGTGACGCGGTTGGCGTACACCGAGCAGACCGCGCCCGCCCGGAGCCCGTAGATGTTGGCGATGGTCATGATGGCCGCGGCCTCCATCTCGATGTTCTTCACGTTCGCCTCCTGGAGGTGCTCGACGAGGTCCTCCGCGCCCTCGGCCATGAAACCCTCGAAGCCGGGGCGGCCCTGTCCGGAGTAGAAGGAGTCGGCGGACATCGTGACGCCGGTGTGGTAGTCGTAGCCGAGGCGTTCGGCGGCGGCGACGAGCGCGCTGACGACCTCGAAGTCGGCCGTCGCGGGGTACTCGTCCCGGACGTACGCCTTGCTGGTGCCCTCCTGGCGCATCCCGCCGGTCGTGATGACGAGGTCGCCGACGTCCATCTCGGGCTGGATGGCCCCACAGGAGCCGACGCGGATGAACGTGTCCGCGCCGACGCGGGCCAACTCCTCGACGGCGATGGCCGCGGAGGGAGAACCGATGCCCGTCGAGGTGACCGAGATGGGCTCGCCCTCGTAGGTGCCCGTCGCGGTGCGGTACTCGCGGTGGTAGGCGACCTCCT
Source organism: Haloarchaeobius salinus (assembly GCF_024464185.1). Lineage (NCBI taxonomy): Archaea > Methanobacteriati > Methanobacteriota > Halobacteria > Halobacteriales > Halorubellaceae > Haloarchaeobius > Haloarchaeobius salinus. The sequence continues at coordinate 123,618 of NZ_JANHAU010000003.1, read as the reverse complement.
CCGACTCGTCCCAGTAGCCGGTGATCTTGTCGACTCGCTCGGGGTTGCCCGGGAGCAGGACGGTGTCGGCCACGTCGCCCGGCGTCAGCTCCACGTGGTACTGCATCTCCTGGTTCGGGTCTTCGCTCGCGTCAGTCATGACCCCGGTTTATACGTGCGAGTAGAAATGTCTGTTCACTCCCGACCCAGCGTCTCCGCGGAGATCGTGTCGGGGAGCAGGGTACCGAGGGAGTACGAACGGCTCGTCTCGCCTTCGTCGCAGATGACGACCAGCTCGTCGTCCGCGAACTCCGCGAGCGTCTGTCGGCACATCCCACACGGTGTGACACCGTCCTGCTCGCCCGAGGAGACCGCCACGCGCTCGAACTCCTGATGTCCGTCAGAGACGGCCTTCCCGACGGCGACCTCCTCGGCGTGGAGGCTGTTCGAGTAGTTCGCGTTCTCGATGTTGCAGCCGGTGTAGACGGTGCCGTCGGCGGTCACGAGCGCCGCACCGACCGCGTACTCGGAGTACGGGATGTAGGCGTTCTCGCGCGCCGTTCGTGCCAGCTCGACGAGCTCTGCGTCGTCCATGGACACCGATACCGCGGCCAGGGTGAAGTAGCCCCCGGCTCTCTCGGGGTGGTTTCGGGAGAGGACAGGGAGGACGGTCAGTCCTCGCCGGACTCGTAGTGCTCGCCGGCCGCCTCGGGCAGTCGGGTCCGGCCGACCAGCACGAGGACGACGACGACCACGATGTACGGCAGCATCAGGAACACCTCCGTCGGTGCGATACCCTGCAGGCGGATCTGCAGCGCCTGCAGCCCGGAGAACAGGTACGACGCGGCGAACGCGCCGAACGGGTTGTAGTTGCCGAACAGGTACGCCGCGATGGCGATGAAGCCACGACCGTCGACCATCGTCTGCCCGGCTCCGTTGAAGAAGCCACCGCTCCCGAGCGAGAGCGCGCTGCCGCCGATACCGGCGAAGAAGCCGGAGATGAGGACGGCGGCGTAGCGCACGCGGTTGACGTTCACGCCGACGGTGTCGAGTGCCTTCGGGTTCTCACCGCTCGCGCGGACCCAGTAGCCGAAGCTGGTCCGGTTGAGGACGTACCAGGCGACCGGGACCGAGACGAGCATGATGTACACCATCGGGTTCGCGTCGAACAGGATGGGGCCGACGAACGGGATGTCCGAGAGCACCGGAATCGTCCAATCGCCGAGGCGGACGACCTGCGGGGTCGACGGCTGGCCGTACATGACCTTCGAGGCGAACGGTGCGAGCCCGAGGGCGACGAGCCAGACGGCGAGCCCGGCGATGATCTGGTCGCCCTCGTAGCGGATGCAGATGACGGCGAACAGGAACGCGAGCAGCATGCTCGCGAGCACGCCACCCGCGATACCGAGCCAGACGTTCGGGAGGAGGAGCTGGAGCCCGGGGTCGATGGTGTACGTGCTGCCGCCGAGATTGAACGTGATGATGGGCGGGAAGCCGGTCGAGCCGGCACCGCCGAGCACGTCGGCGACGAGCACCGCGGCGAACGCCGAGATGATGAGCAGCCCTTCGAGCCCGATGTTGATGACGCCGCTCTTCTCGGCGTACAGGCCACCGATGGCAGTGAGGGCGATGGGGACGGCGAGCCGGAGCGACGATTCGATGGTGCTCTGCCCGATGGCTGTGTAGAACACCTCACCCGCCGTCGAGTTCGGGAACGCGATGCCGAACAGGGACACGGCCGCGATGACGACGAGCGTCGCGCGGGTGGCGAGTCGCCGGGCCTCGTCTCTATCCATCGTCCTCACCTCCGTCGGTCGCGACGGCCGCACCACTCTTGTCGCCGACTCCCATGCTCCGGCCGATGAGCCGGAAGAACTCGGGCATCGCGACGAACAGGATGATGAGCCCGGAGAGGATGGAGACCAGCTCCGGTGGCACGTCGGTCTGGAAGTTCAGCGCGTTGCCTCCACTCTTGAGGACGCCGAACAGTACCGAGCCGAAGATGACGCCGAGCGGGTTGTTGCCGGCGAGCACCGAGACGGTGATGCCGTCGAAGCCGAGACTCGGAACCTCGCCGCCGGTCAGGAACCGACCGTTGGCCAGCAGCACCCAGAGCGCGCCGGCGATGCCGCCGAGCGCGCCCGAGATCGTCATACTCCGCACGATGGTTCGTTCGGCGTTCACGCCGGCGTAGGTCGCCGCCTCGGGCTGGAGGCCGCTCGTCCGGACGTCGAAGCCGAACGAGGTCCCCCAGAGCACGAAGTAGACGACGAGGGCGAGCACGAGCGCGAGCACCAGCGCGAGGATGGAAAAGCGGGTCCCCTGGAACCCGAACGGGATGCTCGGGATCAGCGAGTTGGCGGGCACCATCCGGGTCTGCGTGCCGCCCGCGGACTGTGGGTCCTGGAAGAACTCGCTGACGAGCAGCGTCGTCCCGTAGATGGCGACGAAGTTCAGCATGATGGTCGTGATGACCTCGTTCGCGTCGGCGTAGGCCTTCAGTGCGCCGGGAATCGCACCCCAGATGCCGCCGGCGACCGCGCCGGAGAACAGCGCGAGCGGGAGCAGGATGGCCGTCCCCGCCAGCCCGGCGGGCGCGAAGTCGGCGACGAACAGGACGGTGACCGCAGAGACGAGCGCGCCCCAGATCATCTGTCCCTGCGTGCCGATGTTGAACAGGCCCGCACGGAACGCCACCGCGACGGAGAGGCCGGTGAACAGCAGCAGCGTCGCCCGCTGGAGGAACACCTCCATCGAGAAGTTCGTCGGCTGCCAGCCGCTCTCCCACGGGAGGCCACCGATGGCTCCGACGAACAGCTTCTCGTAGACGTTGATGGGGTCGTAGCACGACTTGTAGCCGAACATCGAGAGCCGACCGTCGAACAGCAGTATCTCGAAGCTCCCCGGCAGCGGGATGGCGAGGTGGTAGTTCGCCCCCGTCTCGCAGGCCGCACCGAGCCCGGAGAGGAACACGATGACGCCGCCCACGAGGATGGAGAGCGCGAGCGCGGCGAGGCTGATGACCGCGCGCTCCGCACCGGAGGCACCGACGAGCCGTTCGAGCACGTCCCGAAGCCAGCTCATGGCTCGCCTCCGGCGGTCCGCACCGTCTGGACGTCGTCGGGTCGTTCACCGGCCATCAGCAGGCCGATCTCCTCCTCGGTCGTCTCGTCGGGGTCGACGACGTCGACGAGTTCGCCCTCGTACATCACGCCGAGGCGGTCGGAGAGCTGTCGTACCTCGTCGAGCTTCGAGGAGATGAGCAGGACCGCGCGGTCGCGCTGGCGCAGGTCGAGCAGCTCCTCGTGGATGAACTCCGTCGAGCCGATGTCGACACCACGGGTCGGGTGGGTGGCGACGACCACCGACGGGTCGCGTTCGAACTCGCGACCGACGATGAACTTCTGCTGGTTCCCACCGGAGAGCGAGTGCGCGTCGGCGTCCGCGTTCGGCGGGCGCACGTCGTACGTCTCGATGATGTCCTCGGCGTGGCCGCGGACGGTGCCCCAGTCGATGCGACCGTTCTTCGAGTACGGCTCCGTGTGCTGGCTCCCGAGCAGGCCGTTCTCGACGAGGTCGAAGTCCATCACGAGCCCGCGCTCGTGGCGGTCCTCGGGGATGTACGCCATCCCGCCCTCGATACGCTGGCGGCGCGAGCGGTCCGTGACGTCCTCGCCCTCGACGACGATACGGCCGTCGGCGGGCGATTCGAGGCCGGTGATGGCCTCGACCAGCTCGGACTGGCCGTTGCCGTCGACGCCGGCGATACCGAACACCTCACCGGCGCGGACCTCGAACGAGACGTCCTTCACGCGGTCGATGTCGTCGTGGTCGGTGACGGTGACGTCCTCGACGGCGAGGGTCGTCCCGCCCGCCTGGTGCTCGGGCACGTCGACCTCCAGGAGGACCTCGCGGCCGACCATCATCTCCGCGAGCTCGTTCTGGTCCGTCTCGTCGGTCGAGACGGTGGCGATGCTCTCGCCGTCCCGGAGGACGGTGATGTCGTCCGCAGAGTGCATCGCCTCGCCGAGCTTGTGCGTGATGAAGATGACCGTCTTGCCCTGTGCGGTCAGCTCGTCGAGCACCTCGTAGAGGTCCTCGACCTCCTGCGGTGTGAGCACCGCCGTCGGCTCGTCGAGGATGAGCACGTCCGCGCCGCGGTACAGCGCCTTCAGGATCTCGACGCGCTGCTGGACGCCGACGCTGACCTCCTCGATGGTCTCGGTCGGGTCGACCTCGAAGCCGTAGCGGTCGCTCAGGTCGCGGACCTCATGGATGGCCCGTTGTTCGTCGACGGCGAGCCCGAAGTACTTCCGGGGCTCCTGACCGAGGACGATGTTCGCCCAGATCTCCATGGGGTCGACCAGCATGAAGTGCTGGTGGATCATGCCGATGCCCGCGTCGATGGCGTCACGTGGCGACTGGAAGTCGCGCCGCTCGCCGTCGACGTACACGTCGCCCTCCTCGGGCTGGAGCAGCCCGTAGAGCACGTTCATCAGCGTGGTCTTCCCCGCCCCGTTCTCCCCGAGCAGTGCGTGCACCGACCCCTTCTCGACGGTCAGGTCCACCTGGTCGTTCGCGACGACACCGGGGAACCGCTTCGTGATACCTGCCAGTCTGACTGCTGTCTCACTCATTGCTATCCGATGGAACGTGGTTCATCTGTGACCGGGCTCAGGGCTCGGTCGGGACGGTGATCTCCCCGTCGATGATGGCTTGCCGGGAGGCATCGACCTGGTCTTTGACCTCCTGCGGGATCGAGTCACCGATGGCCTGGCCGTAGACACACGCGACACCGTCGGACTCCAGTCCGAGCGTCGTCACGCTGCCGCCGTTGAACTCGCCGTTGACCTCGTTCTCGATGGCAGTGAACACCGCGGTGTCGACGCGCTTGACCATGCTCGCGACGATCCAGTCCGCGAAGTCGGGTTCGCTGGCGGACTGGTCCGCGTCGACGCCGATGGCGAACTTGCCGCGCTCCTGTGCGGCCTGGAACACGCCGAGACCGGACGCACCGGCGGCGTGGTAGACGATGTCCGCACCGGAGTCGTACATCGAGAGTGCGGCCTCGCGGGCCGTCGCGGCATCGTTGAACGACCCCGCGTACGACGACTGGATGTCCACGTCTTCGTTCGCGTACTTCACACCGGCCTCGTAGCCGGCCTGGAACTTCCGGATGAGCGGCACGTCGAGGCCGCCGACGAAGCCGACGTTCGTCGAGTCACCGGTCGTCGCGCCCTGTCCGGCCTCGAACGAACGGCTCGTCAGGAGCCCGGCGAGGTGACCCACCTGGAACGAACCCTCGTGCTCGCGGAACACGTAGCTCGCGACGTTGTCCGAGTCGACGGTCGAGTCGACGATCTGGAAGTGCTGGTCGGAGTAGCGGTCGGCGTTCTCGGTGAGCGCGTCGGTCTGGGCGAAGCCGATGCAGGAGATCAGGTCGAAGGTCCCCCCCTCGGCGAAGTTCCGCTGTGCCGGTGAGAAGTCGGAGTTCTGCTCGGGCTGGGCCTCGTCGAAGGAGATACCCAGCTGCTCTTCGGCCTGCAGTGCCCCCTGCTGGGCCATGTCGTTGAACGACTTGTCGCCGAGGCCGCCGGTGGCGTACACCATCCCGACGTTCACGTCCGCGCCGGCGTCGCTCCCGTCCTCGGTCTGGGTCTCCGTGCCGTCGCCCGACTCGGTCTCCGTCGAGCCGCTCTCCTCGGTCGGGGTCTGCGTGTCCGTCTCGTCCCCACCGTTGTCTGTACTGCTGATACACCCTGCGAGCGCGATGGTACCGGCCACACCAGTACCCTTCAGGAACCGCCGCCGACCACTGTTCGAGCGCATGAAGGCACCCTTTGCAACCATGTGAAAAAACTCTTTGGTATGCAAGACGGCCAGCAACGGCCGTCTCGGGAGCGGACACGGCGAATATATAAATTGAACGCTGGTATGGTCAGAAGGAAAGCCGGTCGCCGGTTTCGTCGGGTTGGGTCAGCACTCGGCGTCGACCGCCGACTCGACGACCGCGGTGGCCCGGTCGACCAGTGCGCCCACGTCGTCGCTCTCGGCGTAGAGTCGAACGTACGGCTCCGTGCCGCTCGGGCGGACCAGCACCCAGGAGCCGTCCGGCAGGTCGATGCGGACGCCGTAGTCGGTGTCGACGTCGCCATCGGGGAACGCCTCGGGGAGGCTCGTGCCGAGGCGCTCCATCGCGCCGGCCTTCGCGGCGTCCGGACAGTCCACGCTCACCTTCCGATACGGTCGCTCGGTGATGTCCTCGCGGAGTGCGGCCAGTCCGCCTGCGTCGGCGACGAGCGTCGACACGACGGCCGCGCTCGTCACCCCGTCGATCCAGCCGCCGAAGGCGGTGTGGATGTGCTTCCAGGGCTCGGCGGCGAACACGACCGCGGTGTCCGTACCGCCCGCGTCGCGCTCGCGTGCGATGCCCTCGTGCAGCGCGCCCAGTCGAACACGTTCGACGCGTCCGCCGGCCGCCGCGACCCGTTCGTCGATCCGGGCGGAGGCGTTCGGCGTCGTCACGACGACCGAGTCGCCCGCGTCGCTCAGTCCGGTGTAGTGGCCGGCGAGCATCGCGAGCACCGTGTCCTCGTGGACGACCTCGCCATCACCGGTCGCGACGACGATACGGTCCGCGTCCCCGTCGTGCGCGATACCGAGGTCGAAGTCGCCGTCGGCGAGCAGCGACAGGAACTCGGTCAGCGTCTCCGGTGTCGGCTTCGACGGCCGGCCCGGGAAGCGCCCGTCGACGTTGGCGTTGATCGCGACGACCTCGGCCCCGAGCGCCCGGAGCACCTGTGGCGTCGCGACGCTGCCCATGCCGTTGCCGCAGTCGACCGCGATGCGCAGGTCGGCGAGCGGTTCGGGGTCGTCCGTGTCGTCGCCGAGCGAGCGTGCGTAGTCGGCGACTGCGTCCTGGTAATCGTCGAGGACGGCGGCCGTGTGCCCGTCGCCCCACTCGTCCCACGGGACGGTGTCGTTCTCGCCGTCGACGCGGGCCTCGATGCGCTCCTCGGCGTCGCGGGCGTACTCGACGCCGTCGTCGAACAGCTTGATGCCGTTGTCCTCGGGCGGGTTGTGGCTGGCGGTCAGCATCACGCCACGTCGGCCCTGCGAGGCGAACGCGAGCGCCGGCGTCGGGAGCTGCCCGACCCGGACGACGTTCGCCCCCGAACTCTCCAGTCCCGCCTCCATCGCGGCCGCCAGCGCCGGGCCCGTATCCCGCCCGTCGCGGCCGACGACGAACCGGTCGCCGTCGCGACCGGCCGCCCGGCCGACCGCCATCGCGAGCTCCGGTGTGACGCGCTCCGCGACCGGTCCTCGTATCCCCGCCGTCCCGAACAGTGTCATACCGGGGGGTTGCCCCGAGGCGTACTTAATTTGTGGCATACGCACGTCGGACGCCGGGCCCGGGGTTTATGCGAGGCCATCACGTACGGTGGCCCCATGTCCGCTACCCGGGGGCCTCGTGGGGTGAACACGTGTACGACGTAGGCGACCACCTGCCGGTCGACGAGCTCCGCCCCGGGACGAACCTCCTGCTGACCGGACCACAGGGCGTCGGGAAGTACGAGCTGCTCTGTGACCTGCTCGCGGCGGGTCTCGAGCGGGGACAGCACGGCGTCGTCGTCTCGACGAGCCGTGGTGCCGACGACATCAGAGCGACGGTCGCCGACCGGGCCACGACCGACGGCCCCGAACTCTCGGTCGTCGACTGCGTCTCCGAACGGCGGGGTGAGCCGACGCCACACGACCCCGACACCGAGTACGTCGCCTCACCGTCGGACTTCAGCGGCATGGGGATGGCGGCCTCGGAGTTCCTCGGACGTGCCGGCGACCGGGCGACGGGGACCCGGCTCGGCCTGCACTCGCTCTCGAACCTGCTGCTGGAGGCCGACGTGAAGACGGTGTTCCGGTTCACCCACATCCTCACCGGCCGCCTCAGCGGCGTCGACGGCCTCGGGATCGCGACGATGGACGACAGTCACGACCAGCAGACGATGAACACGCTCGAACAACTGTTCGACGGTGCCGTCGAGACCAGACAGGGTGTCGACTCGCGGGAGTGTCGCGTCGTCGGCGTCGTCGACCGTCCGACGGAGTGGACGGCGTTCTAGAGCTCGACGCCGCTCGGGATGAGACTCTGGTTCCGGAGGAGGTTCCCGTCGGCGTTGTAGACGAGGAAGGTGCTCTTGTCGTAGCTGACGAACTCGTCGCCGTCGAGCAGGATGTGGACGCCGTACTCGCCCTCGTCGCCCGCGTGCTCCCCGTACCGTCGCGCCGCACGGATGAACTTCAGGACGTTCTCGGCCGACTCGTTCAGTTCGAGCACGAAGTCACCGGTGACCCGGTTCGTGACGCTGACGACCCCCTGGGCGTCGTCGGTGTCGACCGCCGTCTGGAGCCGGAACGCAACGTCCGTCTCGGCGGCGTCGAGCGGCTCGTCGTCCGGTCCGGTGAGGCGCTCTCTCAGTGTCGCGACCGGCCCCTCGAACGAGATAGTTACTGTCGGCCTCTCGGGGGTACCGTCCTCGTCGACCCAGTCGACGTTGCTGACCTGCAAAGTGAAGTAGTCACGCCTCATTCCACGTCGCTATCTTCGGTCTCACGCGGTATGAACGTAACGCCCGGGGCAGTCGAGTAAGTCGACGGTACCGGCCGTCTGACCGACGGATCCAGCTGTCCGTTCGGCAACACGAGTCCGGGCATCCGGGCACCGACAGCTTTTACGTGTGGCGGCGTCGCTTCGTGGGTATGGTGTGGATCAACTCAGAGTACGTCGAGGAGTTCGCCGTGCTCACGACGTGGCTGTCCGTGCTCCTCCCCTGGTCGGTGGTACGAGCCACCAGCGAGCAGGGTGCGGAACTCGTCGTCCTCCGGTTCCCGTTCTTCGGTATCCAGTACGTCTTCGGCACGGGGCTCGTCGACGGGACGACCATCAGGACCCCCTGGGAGTACTACACGGTCAACGCCGGCCAGTTCCCCGCACAGGCGACGGCGTACCTCGTCTGGACGCTGGCCGCCATCGTGCTGGGCGCTGCCGTGGTCGTCAGCCTGTTGATGTACTTCGAGCACGACCTGGTCGAGAAGCTCCCCGGTCGGGGCGTGTACGTCCTCGGCGCATCGATGCTCGCTCTCGGGGTTGCGTTCACCGCCGCGGCGGTGCAGCTGCACCTGAACCAGCCGGCCGACATCCTCGGCTGGGGCGTCTACGTCCCCATCGGCCTGCTCGGGGTCGTCTTCTTCTACGCGTTCGGCGTCCTCGACCTCTTCGCGGACCGGGCCTGACCCTCTCTGCGGCTCGCTCCCGTTCGAAGGTTGGCCACCTCATTTAAGTCTCGGTGCTCCCAAGCGATGCCAAGAACCACCGTTCAGTCCGCCGAACGGTACCGTCTCCGGGGAGGCGACCGCACACGATGACAGATCCAGGCCACCAGGCACCGAACACCATCTCGAGCGACGAGAGCGACGGCACCGTCACGCCCGGTGCGGTCGCCTCCGGGCGGAGCGACTCGCTCGTCGACCGTATCAAGCACACCCTCCAGATGCTGCGCGGGACGACCATCTCCCGCGAGCCGTACTATCCGAGCGAACACGGCGAGCTCGTCACGTTCGATGGGCTCGACGGCTGGGAGGAGGTCGACCGCTACTGGGTGAACGCACCCTACGCCTTCATCAGTATCAACCACGACGCGGCGGCCAACGAGTACCGCTATCACGTCGTCGAACCCGAGCTCGACGAGTACGAGCTCGCGCTGCTCGAGACGCTGTTCGAGGACGTCCGCGACCCCCTGGTCTACCGGCGGGACATCGACGATGGCGACCCGGACGAGGTGCTCGACGACGCGCTGCTCGACCACCTCGAACGGTACGGGGCCGACGTGGACATGGACACCTACCACAAGCTGTTCTACTACCTCTGGCGGGCGTTCCGCGGGTACGGCAAGCTCGACCCCGTCATGCACGACCCGCACGTCGAGGACATCTCGTGTGACGGCTACGACCTGCCCCTGTTCGTCTACCACGACGAGCACACCGACATCGAGACGAACGTCCGGTTCCCACAGGAGGAGCTCGACAACTTCGTCGTCCGGCTGGCCCAGCACTCGGGCCGGCACATCTCCATCGGCGACCCGATGGTCGAGACGACGCTCCCGGACGGCTCGCGTGCCGAACTCGCGCTGGGCGAGGAGGTCACCCCGCGTGGCTCCGCGTTCACCATCCGGAAGTACGCCGAGGAGCCCTTTACCCCCATCGACCTGCTCGAGTACGGGACGTTCAACGTCGACCAGATGGCGTACCTCTGGCTCGCCATCGAGAGCAACAAGTCGCTCATCTTCGCCGGCGGCACGGCGTCCGGGAAGACGACGAGCATGAACGCCATCTCGATGTTCATCCCGCCGCGCTCGAAGGTGCTGACCATCGAGGACACCCGGGAGCTGACGCTGTACCACGACAACTGGCTCTCCTCGGTCACCCGCGAGCGCCTGCACGAAGGGACCGACGTGACGATGTACGACCTCCTCAGGAGCGCGCTCCGGCACCGCCCCGAGTACATCATCGTCGGGGAGGTCCGTGGCGAGGAGGCCATCACGCTGTTCCAGGCGATGAACACCGGTCACACGACGTACTCGACGATGCACGCCGACTCCGTCCGGACCGTCATCAACCGGCTGGAGAACGAGCCGATCAACGTTCCGCGCTCGATGGTCCAGAGCCTCGACATCCTCTGCGTGCAGACGCTGACCCGGTTCGACAACGAGCGCGTCCGCCGGAACAAGACCATCGCGGAGATCGAGGGCATCGACCAGCGGACCGGCGAGCTGGACTACTCGACGGCGTTCACCTGGAACGCCGACGACGACACGTTCGGCTCCTCCGGCTCGCAGGTGCTGGACGAGATCCGCGACGAACGTGCCTGGAGCCAGCAGGAGCTCCTGCAGGAGCTGCGGAACCGCCGCCGGTTCCTCGAGTACCTCCGCGACCAGGGTATCTCCGACTACCGCCGGTTCACGGCGCTGATCAACGAGTACTACGCCGACTCAGAGGCCGCACTGGAGCGCATCGAGACGGTCGACCGGGACGTCGAGATGGCCGGAGCCGAGACGGACTGACATGTCCTGGACGACCTGGGTGCCGCTGGTACTCGCGGTGTTCATCGTACTGCCGGTGCTTGCCGCCCCCGTGAGCGTCCACGCGGACCGGGTCGTCTCACGGTTCGCCCTGCTCATCTTCGGGACCTACGCGAGCAGCAAGGGCCGGAACAAGGCGATCCGGAAGCAGCAGCTCCGTGCAGCGCACATGCCGACGACCTACCGGACGTACTCCGCGAAGACGATGCTGTACAGCGCGGTGTTCGCCGTCGCCGGCACCATCATGGGGATGTACGTCATCTGGCTCGGGCTCGTCCTGCTCTCCATCGACGAGGAGACCATCCGCCAGACGGCCCCGCCGGAGCTGCACTTCCTCACCGACTTCGTCGGGCTGCCGTCGCTGTCGGTGCTCGAGCTGTTCGGGCTGATGCTCGTGACGAGCCTGACCCTCGGCGTCGCCTTCGCGGGAGTGACGTACTGGCTGCGCTGGTGGTACCCGCAGTACGTCGCCGACGAGCGCGAGCGCCGGATCGAGGCGACGCTCCCCCGGACCATCGCGTTCATCTACGCCCTCTCGCGCTCGGGGATGGAGTTCCCGAAGGTGCTGCGCATCCTCGCCGAGAACGACGGTATCTACGGCGAGTCCGCCGACGAGGTCCGCGTCGCGGTCAGGAACATGGACATGTTCGGCCAGGACATGATCACGGCCATCCAGACGATGGCCCGGCGGTCGCCGAGCTCGCAGTTCAAGGAGTTCTCCGAGAACCTCGCGAGCGTGCTCCAGTCCGGGCGCTCGCTCTCGTCGTTCCTCGAGCAGCAGTACCGGGACTTCCAGGAGGAGGCCGAGTCACAGCAGGAGAAGCTGCTGGACCTGCTCGCGACGCTCGCCGAGGCGTACGTGACCGTCCTCGTCGCCGGGCCGCTGTTCCTCATCACCATCCTCGTCGTCATCGGCATCGCGGTCGGCAACACGCTCGAACCGCTGCGCGTGTTCGTCTACGTCATCCTCCCGGCGTCGAACCTGGCGTTTCTCATCTACCTGCTCTCGGTGACCGACACGCTGTCGGCCGGGCGCGGCTACGAGGACGTCGACGCACCGGTCGACGGGCTCGCGGGGGTCCGGCTCGCCGACGGTGCGCCGAACACGGCCGCACAGACCGACGGGGGGTTCGAGCAGGCCGACGGTGGCGACGACCGCGAGCTGGCGAACCGCAACCGGCTCGCGGCCTACCGGCGGTTCCGCTGGCTCCGGTCCAAACTCGGCAACCCCGTGCGGACCGTCATCGAACGGCCGGTGACGGTGCTCTGGGTGACGCTCCCCATCGCGCTGCTCATCGTCGGGGTCCGGCTGCCCGACAGCCTCACCGCGGCGGGGCTGGACGTGCGCTCGTTCGACGACGTGCTCATCCAGGCGCTCCTGTTCGTCGTCGGGACGTTCGCCATCGCGTTCGAGGTCCACCGGCGGCGGGCCGAGGCCATCGAGTCCGCGGTCCCGGACCTGCTCGACCGGCTGGCCAGCGTCAACGAGGCCGGGATGACCGTCGTCGAGTCCATCGAGCGGGTCCGTCGGAGCGAGCTCGGCGCGCTCGACGTGGAGCTCGAGCGCGTCTGGGCGGACATCCGCTGGGGGGCGGACGTCGAGACCGCGCTCCGGCGGTTCGAGTCGCGACTACGGACCTCCATCATCTCCCGGGTCGTCACGCTGACCACGCAGGCGATGAACGCCAGCGGCGACCTCGCGAGCGTGCTGCGCATCGCGGCGGGACAGGCCAAGGCCGACCGGCGGCTCAAGCGCGCCCGGAGACAGGAGATGCTCACCTACATGGCGGTCGTCTACATCGCCTTCTTCGTCTTCCTGTTCATCATCGTCGTGCTCTCGACGGTGCTCATCCCGAACCTGCCCGACGGCGGGCCGAGCACCGTCATCAACGGCACCGGTGCGGGACAGACGGGAGCTTCGGGGGTTCCCGCGGTCGGTGGCGTCGGCTCGACCGGCGGCATCGACAAGGCCGAGTACACGCTGGTGTTCTTCCACACCACCATCATCCAGGGGCTGCTCTCCGGCTTCGTCGCCGGCCAGCTCTCCTCGGGTGACGTCCGGACCGGTGCGAAGCACGCCGCCATCCTCGTCGCGATGGCCTACGCCTGCTTCATCGTCCTCATCCCGGGGCCGTGAGCGAACGGAACCGCTAACCGGCTGTGGGACGACGCTCCCGCCATGGACCGGTCGCCGAGCACGACGCGGTCGACGTACGATCGCATCGCGGACCACTTCGCCGAGACCCGCGAGTACGCCTGGCCCGAGGTCGACTCCTTCCTCGAGGGGCGGGGTGGCACCGTGGGTCTGGACCTCGGCTGCGGCAACGGCCGCCACGCCGAGCTCCTCGCGGACCGCTGTGAGCGCGTCGTCGGCGCTGACATCTCCGCGGGCCTGCTCGCGACCGCCCGGGACCGCGCCCGCGAACGTAGCTTCGCCGTCGAGCTCGTGCAGGCAGACGCCGCACGGCTCCCGCTCGCGACCGACAGCGTCGACCTCGCGGTGTACGTCGCGACGCTCCACCACCTGCCCACTCGCGAGGCTCGCCGCCGGAGCCTCGACGAACTGGCACGCGTGCTCTCGCCCGATGGGACGGCACTCGTCTCGGTGTGGAGCACCGCCCACGAACGCTTTAGCCGTGACGAGGGCTTCGACACGACGGTCGACTGGACGCTGCCCGGCGGCGAGACCGTCCCGCGGTTCTACCACATCTACAGCCCGGAGGAGTTCGACGCCGACCTCGCCGCCAGCGAGCTCGCCGTTCGCTCCTCGTGCGTCTCCTCGGGCAACTGCTACGCTGTCGTCACTGAACAGAAAAGACCTTAAGTCGTCGCGTGGAACTTGGCCATGCGCACACCCGTTGGTGTGGGATTCGCGTGCCCTGTGGGCCCTCGCGCACGGCTCGCACGGGCGTCATCGGTGATGGCTTTCATCACCGCTTTCGAACGACTCCGTACCGACGCGGTTCGCGATCCGGTGCGGCGTCGGCTTCCGAAGGAGTCTTATTATGCGGCGCGACAACGAAGAAGTGGAGCGAGCGCCGGTGTGCCACGGAGCGTAGCGACGTGGCGCTCGGCGCGCGAGGAGCGAACGCAGTGAGCGAGCGCCGGTGGTCTAGTGGTAGGACCTGAGCCTTCCAAGCTCATGGCCCGGGTTCGAATCCCGGCCGGCGCATTTCTGCAACACACCTGAGTGAGGAGCGCCAGCGACGAGCGAAGCGTGTTGCAGAAATGCAACCCTGAGGGATTTGAATCAGGGAGCGGAACGGAGTGGAGCGACCGTGGTTCGAATCCCGGCCGGCGCAGTTCTGCAGCACGACTGAATGAGCAGCGGGAGCGACTCAGAGCCACGTGGCCTCTCTCTCGGGCACGTACTCGGCGAGGATGTCGGCCACTCGGTCGGGCTGTTCGAAGTGTTCCCGGTCGAACCGGTAGGTCTGGAGCGGGAACCAGGTGTGGACGACGAGCTCGCGGTCGGTCAGCTCGTAGCCGCGGACGTACCACCAGGAGAGCCGCGACCGGAGACCGGAGCGACCGGTCTGGACCACGAGCCCGCCGTCGTAGACGGTGAAACGCCTGTCGCGGTCCGGCATGAGGAGGGCCCCGATGGACGCCCCGAGGACGCCGCCGATGATGGTCGGCCCAACTTCGGCGAGGAGCGTCCAGGCACGTGTCGACTCGATCCAGCTGGCCCGGTGCGGGACGACGGCGAAGCCGACGAGCGGAGCGCCGATCGCCGTCACGCCGGCGAGGATGGCCACGATCCGCATCCGTCGTACGGTCCGGTCGTGCGGGCCGCCGTACCAGCTGACGCGGGCGACGTCGCCACCGAAGACTGTCTCGACGTGGCGGTCGCGGAGGAGGACGAACGCGACGAGCCCGACGGCGGCGCTGACGATGAACGGGAACACCAGCGGGTGGGCCCCGGTCGCCCCGTCGGTCCCGGCGACCGCGAGCACCGCGAGGATGCCGGCGACGTGGAGTACGAAGACGGCCGAGACGACGTGACGCTCGACGACTGGCACGGCGAGGGTGGGGCGGTACGCGAACAGGGTCCCACCGAGTAGACAGGTGAGGAGACCGGTGGCCTGGACGGTGGGGTCGAAGACACCGGCGTCCACGACCAGACCGACGCCGAACGCGACGAGGAGGCCGACGTAGGAACCGACCGCGAGACCGAGCTTGGTGTCGAGGGAGGGCACGCGGGTAACGTATCAGCTTCGAAATAAAACGGTTGTCATCTCAGGGCGGTGCAGGCCGTATCAGGGAACGAGCAGCACGGCCAGCGTCGCGGCGATGAACACCACCTTCAGGACGGTGTTGACGACCACGACCTTGGTGCCGAACTCGGGGCCCCAGATGCCGAACTGGAACGGGATGGACCGCTTGAACGTCGAGAAGGCGAACGAGACGATACCGCCGACGAGCATCGTGGCGACGGCGGCCTCGGGCGTGAACGGGTCGCCGAGCATCGGCGCGATGAACGCCGCGCCGCTGGTGGTGTCGATGGCGAAGACGGCGACGACGGCGGCGGCCTCGCCGGGGAGCCCGAGCAGTCCCGTCGCGGGCTCGGCGACGACGGTGAACGCCGAGATGTCGACGCTGGCGGTGAGCACGGCGACGAACGTGTAGACGAGGACGAGTCGCGGGGCGATGTCGCGGAGCTTGTCGCGGGTGCTCAGTAGCGCATCGACGACCGTCTCGCGACGGCTGCGGGGCTCGTCGTCGTCCGCATCGTCGCCGACTCCGGAACCGCCGTCGCTCGCGACCCCGTCGGGGAGCGCCTCGGACGCGTCGCTCGGCGGCGAGAGCAGGACCGCGCCGGCGACGATGCCGGTGAGGGTGATGGCGAGCGAGATCGCGGCGCGGGAGCCGACGTACAGCAGGCCCACACGGAGGCCGAGGATGGGGATGAGCACGGGCACGTAGAAGGTGAAGATGTGCTGGACGAAGCCGAAGAACGTGTTGATGGTGACGGCGACGAGCGTCGCCCGGTCACCGAGGATACCCTCCTCGCGGAACTCGGCGAGCATCCCGTAGCCCGCGGTCGGCGAGGCCGCCGTCGAGAGGATGGCGGTGCCGACCTCGTCCGGCAGGTTCGCGGGTGCGGTCAGCGGTCTGGAGAGGACGGCGACGTACTCGACCAGGCCGAACTCCACGGCGAGGTTCGCGAGGGTCAGGCCGATGCCGATGAACACGAGGATGGAGAGCACGCGGCGAAGTACCGACAGCAGCAGGTCGAGCGGGACGCTGGCCACGCCTGCCTGCAACGTCACGACAGCGTCCGGGAGCGTCACGGCTGGGCGTTGGGGTGGCACCGGAAAATGTGCGTCGGAAGCGGTCCGTGAACCGGACCGTCCTCGTCCGTCGGTGTCGGTCGCTACTGTCGGCGGAGCGCGACCAGTGCGGCGGCGACGACTGCGACGACTGCGACACCGGGACCGAAGCCGGGCGAGCCGCCGTCGTCGCTCGGTTCGGTCGTGGCGGGCGCGTCTGCGGTCGTCCCGGCGGCCGTCGTGCCTGCCGCCGTCGTCGGTGCGGCGGTCGGCGTGGCGGTCGCGGTCGGCGTCGCCGTCTCGGGTGATTCGAGCGTCACCTCGAGGTCGCCGGCCATCCGGAGACTGTCGAAGTAGACGGTGTCGAGGCTGCTGCTGTTGTAGCTCCCGTACACCTGGAGTTCGGCGTCCTCGCTCGCGAGCCGGCGGAGCTCGTAGTCCGAGAAGTTGACCGTGACCGTGTCCTCGCCGACCCTGACGGTCTGTGCCTCCACCATCGTCGAGGCGTTCGCGGTCGCGTAGAAGTGCTGCAGGTCGGTCGCGTTCTCCGGCAGGGTGAACTCCGCGGTCACCGTGCCCTCACCGTCGAGCGTGACGGGGTCCTGACCCGCGAGGTGGTTCACGCGGCGGATGCGGTCCGCGTCGGTCGGCGAGACGGGCGTGTGCGCCTGGATGTACTCCAGCGTGACGGTGCCGTAGAGGTCCTGCGTCTCGCTGACGCGGGTCGCGTTCTCGAGCACGGAGCCCTCCCAGCCGGCCATGTAGGAGTTCACGGTGACGGTGTACGTCTCGTCGTCCTGCATGGGTTCGCCGTCGACCCAGACGTCCTGGATCCGCTGGTCGGCGGGCACGTCCTCGTGCGGAACGTACTCGTAGGTGATGCCGGAGACCTGGAGCTGGGGTTCGGCACCGTACTGCTGGCCGGTCTCGCTCTCCATCGTGACGACCTGGCTCTCGAGCAGCTGCTTGACCTCGTCCCCGGTCAGCTCGACCGTGACGAGCGAGTTGCCGAAGGGCAGCACGTTGTACACGTCGCCGACGGTGACCTCGCCGGGGCCGTACACCGAGTTGGACCGGATGCCGCCGGCGTTCGTGATGGCGATGTCGGAGCCCTCCTTCCAGCGGAAGGCGTCGGTGATGAGGTTGCCGAGCGCGGTCTCGTCGTGGTAGTTCGACGCGAACCGGGCGTCGAGTTCGGTCCGCGTCTCGCCGACGACACGGGAGAGCGCCTCGCCGCGCGTCTCGGTGATGATGCGGTCCGCCGTCGCGTTCTTCGTCGTGTTCTCCGTGACCGAGAGGAGCCGACCGTTCCAGCTCGTGACCTCGCCGTCGGAGACGGTGAGGTTCACCTCGCCGAGGTGCTCGGCGCGGGCCTCGGCCTCCACGATGACGGTGCCGCTGGTCTCGGCGGGCGGGTACTCGACCTCGTCGTCGCCGACGACGACGGCGTCGATACCGCTGGTCCGGTTGGCCAGGTCCTGCGCGGTCGGGATGCCGAAGTGCCCGGCGACGACGACCACGTCGACGTCCTCCTCAGTGCGGAGCTCGGTCGCGTACTCCTGGCCGACCTCGGCGTAGTCGCGGAGCTCGTAGCCCTGCTCGTCGAAGTCGACGGCCGTCTTGCCCAGAATCTGTTCGTCCGCGAGGCCGATGACGCCGACGCGCACGCCGTCGCGCTCGACGACGGTGTACGGCTCGGTGCCCGGGATGGGTTCGCCGGAGTCGGCCTGCACGATGTTCGCCATGACCCACGGGAACTCCGAGGTGTTCGAGTAGTTCGCCACCGGCCCGAAGCCGTAGTCGAGGTCGTGGTTGCCGACGACCTCCACGTCGGGCTGGAGGACGTTCAGCACCTCGACGGGCAGCCGCCACTGGCTGACCGGTGCCAGCGAGTGCGGGCTGACCTGGTCGCCACCGCCGACCACGACGGTGGGGTTGTCGTGGGCGGCACGGCGCTCGTTGATCAGGTGGACCATCCGCGGCACGGTCGTGTTCTGTGCCATCGCGGTCTGGATGTCGTTGTACGTCAGGAGCGTGACCGTCGTCGAGTTGTCCGACTCGTTGTCGGTCGGGGCCACCGTCCCCGCCGTGGGGGTCGTGGTCCCGGACGTCGGCGCTGCGGTGTCCCCTCCTGTCGGTGCGCCTGCACCCGACGCCACCGGGACGCCGGCGGCGACGACTGCGAACGCGAGCACGATTGCAAGGATCCGTCGCATACACCGAAGCCAACACGGGCATCGGCTGATAAAACCTGCCAAAGACTATCACCATCGAGTATGGTTCTCACAGTTTCACGACGTTGAACGGAGACACCGGGTCCCCCGAGTGTGGTTCCGTCGAAAGAGCGTTGTATCCTCCGCACGTCGCTCCGGGCGTGAGCGAGCCCGAACTCGCACTGCTCGGCTGGCCCGAAGACGGACCGACGCTCCGGCTCGACTACCGACGGTTCAGCTACGCCGGGAAGTTCGTGATGTCCTCGACCGGGAAGGCGGTCGTGCTCGACCCGGAGACAGAGAGCGCCACCGACGCGGACGGCGAGTTCGACGACCACGTCCTCGCCGCGGTCGCGTTCAACGCGGACCGCACCGACCCGGACACGCTCTGGCTCCGGTACGTGACCGTCCGTGAGGACCACCGCGGCGAGGGACTCGGACCCCGACTCGTCGGGTTCGCGTACGACCGGGCCCGCGAACGCGGCTACGAGCGCGCCCGCATCGCCGTCAACAATCCCTACTCCTACGAGGCGCTGTACCGTGCGGGGTTCGGCTTCTCCGGCGAGGAGACCGGCCTCGCCGAGCTCGTGCTCGAACGACCCGGCGAGCGGTCACCCGGGCGCTACCGCGCCGGACTCGACGTCTTCGCCGGACGCGACGACCTCTCCGAGGGCGAACGGAAGTTCGTCGAGCGGAAGCGAGAGCAGGGGCCACCGGCGGCGGGAGACGGCGTCGATGCGTCCGCCCGGGACCGCCAGGATTGAAGCCACCCGGGCCGTAGGGCGACCGATGGGTAACGCAGATCTCCGGGACCTCGCGCACATCGAGACGGTACCGTTCGACGAGCTGGACCCCGGCGTCGTCGCCGTCGACGCCCACAACTGGCTCTACCGCTACCTCACGACGACGGTTCGGTGGACGAGCGACAGCAAGTACACGACCGCCGACGGCGACGAGGTGGCGAACCTCGTCGGCATCGTCCAGGGCCTCCCGAAGTTCCTCGAACACGATCTCAACCCCGTGATGGTGTTCGACGGCGGCCCCTCCGAGCTCAAAGCCGACGAGATAGCGGAGCGCCGCGAGCAGCGCGAGAAGTACGAATCACAGCTCGAGGATGCCCGCGAGGCCGGCGACGCCGTCGAGGTCGCCCGGCTCGACTCCGCCACCCAGCGCCTCACGCCGGTCATCCAGGAGACGAGCCGCGAGCTGCTGGAACTGCTGGACATCCCGGTCGTCGAGGCCCCGGCGGAGGGCGAGGCGCAGTGCGCCCACATCGCGAAGCGCGGCGACGCCGAGTACGTCGGCACCGAGGACTACGACGCGCTGCTGTTCGGCGCGCCCACGACCCTCCGCCAGCTCACCAGCAAGGGCGACCCCGAGCGCATGACCCTCGACGAGACCCTCGCGGAGCTCGACATCTCCCTCGAACAGCTCGTCGACGTCGCCATCCTCTGTGGCACCGACTTCAACGAGGGCGTCCACGGCTACGGCCCCAAGACCGCCCTGAAGAAGGTCAGAGAGCACGGCGACCTCTGGGCGGTCTTCGAGCACGAGGACGTCTACGTCGAGAACGCGGACCTCGTGCGCGGGCTGTTCCGGAACCCGAACGTCACCGACGAGTACGGCTTCGACACCGACCTCGACCCCGACATCGAGGCCGCCCGTTCCTTCGTCGTCGACGAGTGGGAGGTCGACGAGAGCGAGGTCGCCCGCGGGTTCGAGCGCATCGAGGACGCGCTCACCCAGACCGGGCTCGACCGCTGGACGTGAGCGGCGCTCCTGTTCCGGTCGAGGTGGAGCGTTGGGGCACTGCCCCCCACCGGTCCGTGCGTCGGCCGTGAACCGACCCCATGTCGACCGTGCACGTATCCCTCCACACCCACTAGACTCGAACATGGTGAGCATGATAGCGAGGCTCGAGGACGGGACCGAGATAGACGACGTCAACGAGGTCCACGAGGGGTCGAACGGCGTGCACCTGAAGCGCAAGCTCGACGGCGGCACCATGGAACGGGTCGCGTACGTTCCCTTCACCAACCTCGCCGCCGTGTTCCCGGACTGATCCCCGGCCGGCAGGACCCGGTCGTTGCCCCGGGACGGACCGGGTGCTCGCGTGGTCGGCCGGGCCCGGTGGTCGCCGGTTCGGTACGGTGGTCTTTTGCCCTCCAACGCCCCAGGGGAAGGCATGGAACCGGACGAGGTCGCGGCACTCATCGAGGCTGGTATCGAGGACTGTGAAGCAACCGTCGGGCGCGCCCGTGGCGAGCACGACGACGACCACCTCCGTGCGACGGTCGTCTCCCCCGCGTTCGAGGGCCTCCCGCTGGTCCAACAGCACCAGCTCGTCTACGACGCACTGGGCGAGCACATGACGACGGACATCCACGCGCTCGAACTGAAGACCTACACCCCCGAGGAGTTCGACGGCTGATCCGCCCGGCACCGGGACACCGAACCTGAAACCGACCCCGCCGCTATTTGTGTTCCCGGGCCGACGCCCCGGATATGGAAGCCCTTCACGCGAGAGTTCGAATCAGATGGGTGGTGCGCGTCCTCGTCGTGGCCGCCGTGCTCGCCGTCGTCGTCACGGTCCCGGCGGTCTTCTTCGAGGACCGGCTCGCGGACGCCGGGGTCTCGACGTTCGTGCCAGGCATCGTCACCGGCGTCGTGGCACTCCTGCTCGGGACCGTGCACGCCCTCCTGCTGTACCGTGACTGGCGTTTCGAGCTGCAGGACGACGCGCTGTACCTCGAACGCGGCGTCCTCACGCGGGTCGAGACCGCGGTCCCGTACGTCCGGGTCCAGCACGTCGACACGCAGCGCTCGCCGGTCGACCGCGCGCTCGGGCTCTCCTCGGTGGTCATCTACACGGCCGGCTCGCGCGGCGCGGACGTGACGGTGCCCGGCCTCACGCCGGAGCGTGCGAAACGGCTGCGGAACGAGCTCCGGGCGCTCGCGGTCGAGAGCGAGCCGGAGGACGCCGTATGAGACGGCTCCATCCCATCACCGGGTTCGTCCGGGCACTCCAGTACGGCGTGAACGCGCTCTCGGTCCCCTTCTTCATCCTGCTCGTGGGGTCGACCGGGGCCGATGCGCTGCTCGGGGTGGATTTCGGCGACAGCGTCTTCGACCTGCTCTTCGTGGTCGCACCGCTGTTCGGCCTGCTCGGGGCCGGCTACGGGGTCGCCTCCTACCTCCGGTTCGAGTACGCGCTGACCGCGGACACGTTCGACTTCGCCGCCGGCGTCGTCGGGCGGACCGAGCGGGAGATCCCGCTCCGGCGAATCCAGAACGTCGACATCTCCCAGAGCCTGTGGCACCGCCTGTTCTCCGTCGCGGTCGTCCGCATCGAGACCGCGGGCGGTGGCGGGACGGAGGCCGAACTCTCCGTGGTCTCGCTCGCGGAAGCGAACCGGCTCCAGCGGGAGATACGCGAACGACGGGACAGCTCGCGGCGGGCCACCGAGGCCGAGCCCGCGGCGACGGAGACGGACGAGCGGACGGGTCCCGAGAGCGGTCCCACGGAGCCGCCCACGACTGACCGGACGACCGGGACGGCCGGGTCGGACGTGCTGGAGCCGCTGTTCGCCATCACGCCCGTCGAACTGGCCGTCCTCTCGCTTACCCGGTTCCGCCCGGGGGCCATCGCGCTGGTCGTCATCGGCATCCCCGTGCTGCCGGAGCTTGCGGGCGAGTTCCTCCTGGCGTCCGCCGACCCGTTCGGTGGCCCCGAGACGCTGGACCTCTGGGAGGCGACGCCCGACGAGCTGCTCGTCCTCGGGCTCGTCTCGCTCCCGCTGGTGCTCGTCAGCTCGTACCTCGTCAGCGGCGTGTTCTCCGCGCTGGGCTTCTACGGCTTCCAGCTCGCACGCAGCGGCACCGACCTCGTCTACGAGCGGGGGCTCGTCCAGCGATACTCCGGCTCCATCCCGAGCGACAAGATACAGACCGTCACGCTCCGCGAGTCGCTGGCGATGCGGCTGCTCGGCTACGCCGCTCTCGACGTGGAGACGGCGGGGTACGCCGGACAACGCGCCGAGCAGGGCAGTCAGTCGGCCATCCCTGTCGCCGACCGGTCACGGGTCGTCGAGCTGGCACGCGACCTCGGCGAGTTCTCCGACCCCGACTTCGAGCGCCCCCCGACCCGGGCACGCCGACGCTACGCCGTCAGGTACGGGCTGGTCGTCGTCGGTCTCCTCGCCGTCGCCTACGCGGTCTCGACCGTCGTCTCCGGGTTCACGCTCTGGTACGTCCCGGCGGTCCTGTTCCTCCTCGTGCCTCCCGCGGCCCACCTGAAGTGGGCGAGCCGCGGCTACCACGTCGGCGAGGATACCGTCGTCGTCCGCACGGGCTTCTGGCGGCGGCGCACGCAGGTCGTCCCGTACTACCGGCTCCAGACCGTCATCCGGCAGGCGACCGTGTTCCAGCGCCGGCTCGCGCTCGCGTCGCTCGTCGTCGACACCGCGAGTTCGAGCACGCTCGTCAGGGCGACCCCGACGGCGTTCGACATCGACGCGGCGACGGCAGCGTCGCTACAGCGGACGCTCCGCGACAGGCTCCATCGAGAACTGCACGGGCGAACGCGAGGGGAGAACTGACCGCTCAGACCGGCTTGCCGAGCGTCTCGGCGTCGTCCAACGACCGGTTCTTCACCGCCTGCCCGGTGTCCGCGTCGAACAGGTGGATGGCGTCCTCCGGGATGTGGGCGACGATGGGCTGGCCGGCCTCGATGCGGTTCATGCCGCCGGTCGTGGCGATGAACGTCTCGGGCTCGGCCGCGTCCGGGTCGAACGTCAGGTAGAGGTTGTTCTCGTCGCCGGTCGGCTCGACGACGTCCACGACGGTCTCGAAGTCGTGGGGGCCGGTCGCCTCGGTCCGGAGCTCGATATCCTCCGGTCGGATGCCGAGGGTCAGCTCGGTGCGGTCGCCGACCGTCGAGAGCGTCTCGCTCGACACCGGGTAGGCGAAGTCGTCGGCCAGCAAGCGGTCGCCCTGCACCTCGACGTCGAAGAAGTTCATCGACGGCTCGCCGATGAAGTCCGCGACGAACCGGTTCGCGGGCCGGTGGTAGCACTCCAGCGGGGTACCGACCTGCTGGAGCTCGCCGTCGTCGAGGATGGCGATCCGGTCGCCCATCGTCATCGCCTCGGTCTGGTCGTGCGTGACGTAGACGGTCGTCACGCCGAGGTCGTCCTGCAGCCGCTGGAGCTCGGTGCGCATCTTCGAGCGCAGCTTCGCGTCGAGGTTCGACAGCGGCTCGTCCATCAGGAACACCTCGGGGTCGCGGACGATGGCGCGGCCGAGGGCGACGCGCTGTTGCTGACCACCGGAGAGCTCGCCGGGTTTGCGGTCGAGCAGGTCGCCGATACCCATCATCTCCGCGGCCTCGGTGACCGTCTTCGCGATCTCGTCGTCGGGCATGTCGGTCGACTCCTCCAGCCCGAAGCTCATGTTCTGCTTGACGGTCATGTGCGGGTAGAGCGCGTACGACTGGAACACCATCGCGGTGTTCCGGTCGGCGGGTTTGCGCTCGTTGATGCGCTCACCTGCGAGGCGCAGTTCGCCCGAGGTGATGGACTCGAGGCCGGCGATCATCCGCAGCGTCGTCGACTTGCCACAGCCCGAGGGACCGACGAGGACGAGGAACTCGCCGTCGCCGACGGTCACGTCGACGTCGTCGACGGCCACGATCTCGTTCCCGTCGTCCTCGACGAACACCTTGGTGATGCCGTCGAGTTCGAGTTCAGCCATGCGTGTACCTCCGTCGTCCGAATGTGTAAGCGTTCATGGTCATGCGGTCACTCCCTTCGCGAACTGTTCGCCGAAGAAGATGTACACCAGCAGCGTCGGCAGGGCGGTGACGAACGCCGCCGCCATCTGCAGCGGGAAGTCGGTCGCCTCCTGGGCCTGCCCGACGCCGACCAGTTCCTGCGTGACGACCGCCGCGTCGCCCGACCCTCCGATGAGGATGAGCGCGAACAGCAGGTCGTT
The DNA here is from genome assembly GCF_024464185.1 of Haloarchaeobius salinus. NCBI lineage: Archaea > Methanobacteriati > Methanobacteriota > Halobacteria > Halobacteriales > Halorubellaceae > Haloarchaeobius > Haloarchaeobius salinus. The sequence goes on along the minus strand of NZ_JANHAU010000003.1, from coordinate 99,027 downwards.
CCATATCTGCGTGAACTGGTAGATGAGCGCGACGGCGAACATCGGCACCGACAGCGGCAGGATGATGCGTCGGTAGATGCGCCGGATGCTCGCCCCGTCGAGTCGGGCAGCCTCGACCATCTCGTCGGAGACGGCCTTGTAGTACGACCGGAACAGCAGCGTACAGATGGGGATGCCGTAGGCGACGTGGGTGATCATCAGCGCGAACAGGCCGCCGTGGTCGTTCGTCAGTCCGGGCAGGAGCCAGAGCGGTTCGAGCCAGACGTCGAGCGGGACCCACTGCGACCAGAACCGCTTCAGGGGCACCAGCACCGCCTGGTACGGGACGAAGATGCCCGCGATGAACAGGGTGTAGATGCCGACCTGGCCGCGCCAGTCGACGTTGGTCAGCCCGTAGGCCGCCATGCTGCCGATGAGCGCAGACATCGCGGTCGCCGGGACCGCCATGATGACGCTGTTGAACAGCCCGCCGGACAGCTCGTCGAACGCGCCGGTCCACTTCTCCAGGGTCAGCCCGTCGAACGCGGGCAGGAACGGCTGCGTCGAGCCGTACGCTCCGGTCGTCTTGAACGAGGTCACGATGCCTGCCTCCAGCGGCAGGAGGTAGAACAGCACCAGCCCGACGAGCACGACGTAGAGGCCGACGCGGCTGAGCGTCGACCCCTGGTCGGGCCCGCTCATAGTGCCCCCCGCCGGTACTCGCTGTACAGGTACGGCGTGACGATGGAGAACGCCATGACGAACAGCACGACCGCGATGGCCGAGCCGTACGCGACCTGGTTGTTGTCGAACGCCACGCGGACCATCTTCGTCGCGAGGATGTCGGTCCCGACCGACGGCGTGCTACTCCCGTACAGCGCGCGCAGGAAGTCGAACGCCTTCAGCGCGAACACCATCAGGACGACCGAGGCGCTCACGGTCGCGGTCCGGAGCTGGGGGATGATGACCCGCCAGTACATCCGGACGAGGCTCGCGCCGTCGACGCGGGCGGCCTCGAAGTGCTCGTCGGGGATGGCGCGCAGTCCGGCGAGGTAGACGACCATGGCGTAGCCGCTGAACTGCCAGATGAGCGCGAACGTCACCGCCGCGAGCTGGACGTTCGGGTCGGGGTTCCGGATGAAGTCGATGGGACCGATGCCGACGACACCGAGGAGGACGTTGACGAGCCCCCCGTCGGAGCTGAACATCCAGAGCCACATCTTCGCCGTCACGACGAACGAGAGGCTCATCGGCAGGAGGTAGATCGTCCGGAACGTGTTCTCGTATCGGATGTCGCGGTCGACCAGGATGGCGACGACCAGCCCGAACGCCAGACAGATGAGGGTGAACGCGATCAACAGGATGACCGTGTTCACGAACGCGTTGGTGAACGAGTACGAGCCGGTCTCGGAGAGCAGCCGACCGTAGTTGTCGAGGTCGAAGCTCCCGTACTCCGGGTCGCCGAGTCCGGAGTAGTCCGTCAGCGAGATGAGGATGTTCCAGAAGATCGCACCGTAGACGAACAGACCGACGAGCAGGAACGCCGGCAGCCAGAACGGGGCCGACCGGACGGCGTCGCTCCGGCGGTAGCGTGCGACGAGCCCCTCCTCGCGCTCGGGTGCCCCCGTGGCACCGCCGTCGGTCCGGAGCTCCCGCTCCGAGCCGTCGTTGGAGCGTCGTCTGCGCAACCACGAACGTATTGCGTCCATGGGAGATGCTCGGCTTACTGGACCGCGGAGACGAGCTCGTCGGCGGCCGTCTCGACGTCGTAGTTGCCGATGAACGCCCCGATGGCCTCGTCGACACTGGTCTTGGTCGCCGGGGGCAGTGCGAGGCCGTGATGGATGGACGGCGGCTGGTGGTCGACGTTGCCGAAGTCCTCGATCTGGTCCTGCTGGAACTGCGGGAACTCCGAGGGGTCGACGTCACCACGCGGCGGGATGGAGCCCTTGGCGCGGTTGAACCGGATCTGGGCGTCCTTGCTGCCACAGTACTGGAGGAACGTCTGCGTCTCGTCCGGCGTCGGGTTGTCGGACGGGTACGGGAACGCGTCCATGTTCAGCTGGTAGCTGTGCTCGCTCCCGGGGAACGGCACGTAGCTCCAGTGCTCGCCGTACTCGAAGCCGTCGGTGTTGCGGTACGCGCCGGCGGCCCAGTCACCCTGGTGGATGAAGGCGGCCTCGCCGTTCATCACCATGTTGTTGGCGTCGGTGAACGCGATGCTGGATGCGTCGTCGGGGTAGTACTCGCTGAGGTCGGCGACGATCTCGAGCGCGGAGACGACGGCCTCGCGGTCCGGGTTGCCCTCGTAGAAGCTCTGGTACGCGCCGTGTCCGGAGTCGGCCAGCAGCACGGTCGCCCAGAGCTGGGCCGTCGACCAGAGACCGTTCGTCTGGTGCGCGAAGGGGACCGCGTCGGTCTCGGACGCGATGGTCGCACACGCGTCGACCACGTCCGACGGCGAGGAGAGGCTGGTCGGGTCGACGCCCGCCTCCTCGACGACGCTCGTGTTGTAGAACAGGTTGTTGATGCGGTGGATGTTGATGGGCACCGAGACGTAGTTGTCCGTGCCGCCCTTCGCCTGCTCCTTCGGGCCCTCGCGGTAGGCCGACTCCATCTCGTTCTCGCTCCAGACGGAGTCGGTGATGTCGCCGAGTGCGTCCGCCTCGACGAACGGGGTGAGCGCCTGCCCCGGCCAGTTCTGCCAGGTCGCCGGCGGGTTGTCGTTACGGATGCGTTCGTTGATCACCTGTCCGAGGTTCTGGGTCGCCGCGCCCTCGATCCCCTCGCTGGTGAGCTCGATGTCCGGGTGCTGCTCCTGGAAGCCCTCGAACAGGGCCTCGATGGCCGCCGCACCGTCGCCCCCGCTCCACGCGTGGAGCAGTTCGAGGGGCTCGGGGCTGTCGCCGCCCGTCAGCCCGCTGAGGCAGCCGGAGAGGCCGGCCATGCCTGCCGCACCTGCAGCACCGGTTGTCTTGAGTACGCTACGTCGCGAAACGCCGGAGTCCGAATCGTGTCCTGTCATGCCACCACGTGTCTCTATGGGAGACGTACCCATTCTTTGCGCAAGGCCCTACTTAATAGTTCCCCAAATTAATTCATTTCCGAGTAAGTGAATCGGTCTCATGGTCCAGTGTCCGGTGTCGCCTCCGGGTGGACGCCCGGTGTCGGTCCCGTGCTGTTCCGGACGGCAACGTTAAATGCGATGCCTGATTATTGTGACCACATACCATGTCATACCTGGTCGGGGTCTCCGCAGTGATGGCGGTGTTCCTGGTCGTCGTCGTCGCCTTCCTGGCGAGTCGCGCCTGGAAGGAGTACGTACCCGACGGGGGCGCGGAGAGCTCGGTACTGCGGTCGCTGAAGGGGAGCCCACTCGTCTGGGTGCTCTCGTTCCTGCTCGTGGTCGCCGCTGTGGCCACGAGCGTCGTCGTATTCGTCTCGGGGAGCGCGGCCCAGCAGGCCGTCGTTGGCGGCGTCCTCGTCGGTGTCGGCGCGCTGTTGCTCGTCGGGTACGTCGGCTACGGGACCTTCATCTCCACCCGGGCACGCGGGCACACGAACGCGATCGCGGCGATGCTGAGTGCGTGGGCGCTCGGTGCGCTGTTGCTCTTCGCCATCACGGCCAGCCTCCTCCTCGCCTGACGATGGCCGCGAACACGGCGACCGTCGACCCCGAGACGCTCCCCAGCGAGCGCACGCTCTGGCTCCTCCTGCTGGTCGCCATCGAACTGCTCGTACTCGCGGCGTACTTCGTCGCGACCGGCGAACGGGTGCTCGACCTGCGCTACGTCGTCTACCCGTTCGTCTGGGTCAACGTGGCCGCGTACGCGGTCCTCCACACGGCACCGGTCACCGGCTCGCGCCGGACGAAGGCCGTCGCCGCCGCCGTCGCCGTCGGCTACCTCGTGCTGCTCTCCTGGCTCGTCGGTATCGTCGGGCTGCACGACGTGGGTGCCGCGGCGACCGGCCTCTCCGTGCGCCTCGCCTCGCCCGGCTGGGGCCCCATCGTCGCGTACGTCGCGCCGTTCGGCCACGTGACGCTCGTCCCGTTCCGCGTGCTCGGCTACCTCGGGCTCTCCTACCTGGTGTACGCGACCGTCGTCGAGGCCGCCAGCTCGTCCGTCCGCGGGCTCGTCGGCCTGTTCTCCTGCGTGAGCTGTGCGCTCCCCATCGTCTCCTCGGTCGGGGCCGGCCTGACCGGCAGCACCACGGCCGCGCTCGGGACGGTGTACGCCTTCTCGCTCGACGCCTCGACGCTCGTGTTCGTCGTCGCGGTCGCGCTGCTCTACTGGCGTCCCGGGGTGAGCGTGCGTGCGTCGACGTGACGCCGGGCGCGCGCTCGTCGCCGTCCTCGCCGCGAGCCTGCTCGCCGAGCCGGTGCTCGCACACTCCGGCTCGCTCGCGGGCTCGCTCACCTCGACGTCGGTGCCGTCCTGGCTCGTCGCCGTCTCCGGAGGGGGGCTCGTCGGCGCGTCGTTCCTGTTCACGAGCTTCGCGACCGATCACGAGTTCATCGCGTGGCTGAACGACCGGCGACTCGGGCTCCCGTCTGCCGCGTCGCTCTCGCGATGGCTCGGCCGCGTGGCGGGCGTGGCAAGCGTCGTCGCACTCGTCCTCCTGCTCGCCGTGGCGTTCCTCGCGCCGGCCGACCCCCGGCGGAACCTCGCCATCGTCGGCGTCTGGGCGGCCTGGTGGGCCGGCTACACCGCGTCGGTGTACCTGCTCGGGAACAGCTGGCCGGCCGTCAACCCGTGGCGAGCCATCAGTGCCGTCCTCCCGCGCGTGAGCGAGCGCGAGCTGCCCGCGTCGGCCCGGAACTGGCCCGCGACCGCCGGCCTGCTCGGGATGGTCTGGCTGGAGGTCGTCACCCCGGTCGCCTCCGACCCGGTCCTGCTCGCGACGGTCGTCCTCGCCTACACCGCCGTCACCCTCGCTGGCGCGGCCGTCTTCGGCGAGGAGTGGTACGAGTCCGTCGACCCCATCTCGCGCGTCTTCAGCGTCTACGGCCGGCTCGCACCGTTCCGCCGGACAGCGGACGGGTTCACGGTCGAACTCCCGGGCTCGCGGCTCGTCCACGACGCCGACGGCGCGACGGGGGCCGACGTGCGGTTCGTCGTCGCGCTCGTCTGGGCGACCTCGTTCGACGGCCTGGTGTCCACGCCGGCGTTCGCCGGGACGGCCCGGTGGTTCGTGGACGTCGGCGTCCCCGCACTCGCGGTGTACGTCGCTGGCATCGTCGCGGGCTATGCGCTGTTCCTCGGCGTCTACCGGTTCGCGGCACGTGTCGGTCGTCGGACCGCCGAGAGCTACGTCAGCGCGGGCACGGTCGAGCGCCGGTTCGTCGGTTCGCTGGTGCCCATCGCGGCGGGCTACCACCTCGCGCACTTCCTCGGCTACTTCCTCACCTTCGTCCCGACCCTCGAGGTGCTCGCGCTGGACCCGTTCACGCCGCCACAGAACGTCCCCGTCGCCGTGCTGCCGGACTGGTTCGGCTCGCTGGGGCTGGCGTTCGTCGTGCTCGGGCACCTGCTCGCCATCTGGGTCGCCCACTCCATCGCCTTCGAGACGTTCACCGGCCGGCTCCAGCCCATCCGCAGCCAGTACCCGTTCGCCCTCGTGATGGTGTTCTACACGATGACCAGCATGTGGCTGCTCGGCCAGCCCTACGTCGCCCCACCAGTATGACCACGACACACGACCACCCGACCGACGGCACGCCCGCGACCGAGGAGCCCCCGCAGTCGTCGAAGGCCGACCGTCCGGGCCACGACCCGCCCACGTACGACGTTCCCGCCGGCGAGGAGCCGGCGGCGACCTGTGACCGATGCGGCCGGCCGTTCCCGACGACGACGCACCACGACCTCCACCTCGGCGAGGTCCACGCCGGTGATCTGACCGACGCCGAACGCGGACGCTACGAGGACGCCATCGAGGCCGAGACCGACGAGCTGTTCGTCTACCACCTGAAGGTCATCGCGGGGCTCGCCAGCCTCTACGCCGTGCTCGTCCTCGTCTACATGGTGGTGTTGAGCCTGTGAGCCGTCGCCGCCGAGGCCTGCAGACGGTGCTGGTCGCACTCGCGAGCACGACGCTCGTGCCGACCGCGAGCGCCCACGAGGGCACGGTCCACGGCGGCACGCCCCATCTGCTGCTGCTGGGAACGCTGTTCGTCGGGGTCGCGCTCCTCGGCACGGTCGCGTGGCTCGACCGGACCGGGCAGCGACCCGACCCACGCACGAGCGCAGGGCTGCTCGTGGCCGGCGTCTCCCTCTCCGCGCTCGCGACGGTCGGACTCGTCGAGGTGCAGGTCGAGCCGCTGTCGACGACGCCGCTGCCACGCCAGTTCTACCCGGTCCTGACGGTGTTCGGCGGGATGGCCATCGCGCTCGGCAGCGTCGTCGCCTACCAGCTCCGGTGGGGCGACCGCCACGCCTACCCGGTGCTGGGCTCCGTCCTCGGTTTCTGGGTGGCCTACCCCGCGCTGCTGCCGGGCGACGCTTCGCGCCACCCGCTCGGCTACCTGCTCGTGCTCGCGGTGCCGGCGTTGCTCGGCTACGTCTACTGGACGGAGCTCCGGCCCGCGCTCGCCCGCGTCGGCACCCGAGGGCGGCTCGTGGGTGCGCTCGCAGCCGTCGGGTTCGCCGGCTTCTTCGCGTTCTCGTCCGGGCTCGCAACGTTCAACCCCGACCCGGTGCCGCAGGCCGGCGGGGAGCCCTTCACTGTGGTGACGACGTTCGTCAGCCCGCTCGTCTCGTGGCCGGCCATCGAGATGTACCGGCCGGCAGTCCCGATGTTCGCCGCGCTCTCGGTCGGCACCGGCATCACCCTCGGCCTGCTCGCCGGGCTGGTCGGCATCAACGCCGCGCTCGGCACGACGGTCTGGCGGACGCAGGACGCTGCGAGCCCTGACCGCACGGCCGCGGCCGACGGCGGGACCGTCACGGGCGTCACCGGCGCGCTCGCGACGACCGGCGCGACGGCGTGTTGCTGCTGTGGTCCCGCACTGTACGGCATCGCCAGCGCGGCCCTGGGGGCGTCGGCGAGTCCACTGTACTGGGCGTTCACCGACCCCGAGTCGCCGCTCGCGACGCTCTTCCTCGTCGCCGCGATCGGACTACTGACCGCGAGTGCGGTGACGCTCGCGTCGACGGTCCGGGCGACCTGCGCCCGCTAGTCGAGCCCCTTCCGCATCTCGACGACGGTTCCCTCGACACCCGTCCCCTCACGGACGGAGAACTCGTGTGTCCGCTCTCGCACCCGCACGTAGCCGTGGGCCTCGTAGAACGGTACGGCGTTCGTGGAGGCGGTGAGGCCGAGGCTTCGGAAGCCCTCGGAACGGCCCTGCCGTTCGAGGTCCACGAGGAGCGCCGTACCGACGCCGTCGCGGGCCACGTCCGGGTGGACGTACACCGCGGTCACCTCGGCGTCCACGTCGGCCTGGTAGCCGTCGGGCTCGCACCACGCGAGGGTACCGAATCCGACGACGGACTGACCGTCGACAGCCCCCGTCTCGATCTCCGCGACGGTGTAGTAGAACCCGTCGTGCGAGACGGCGGCGTAGTCGGCCGACTCGACGCCCGCCGCCCACGCGTCGACCTGCTCGACGTCGTACGTCTCCGACCCGAGGCCGCGGATGGACGCCTCGTGGACGGTTCTGATCGCCTGGACGTCGGCCTCGGTGGCGACGCGGATCTGCATGGGTCGATGGTGGGCCGTCGTCCCCCTCGCCCTTCCGGTCGTGCAGCTGCCGCTGTGGGACAGTGGTGTGGAAACGGGAAGCCGCCGTCACAGGATGGAGTACGACGCGGCGACGGTCAGCGCGACCGCCCCGAGCAGGCCGAGCAGCATCAGCGTCGTCACCGAGCGGGGCTCCCAGCGCAGGTGCTGGTACCAGCCCGCGACGACGACCGCCTTCAGCGCCGACAGGACCATGATGGCCCAGAACGCCATCCAGTACGATTCCTCCAGGTAGCCGGCCTGCTCGACGACGACCTGGACGGTCGCCAGCACGAACAGAACGACGTATATCACGGTGTAGAGTTTTGCTCTGGACATGGGTATCACACGATGTAGAACAGCGGGAACAGGAACAGCCAGACGATGTCGACGAAGTGCCAGTACAGCCCGAAGTACTCGATGGGCTCGTCGTCGCCCATGTAGGCCCCACCCCACGCTCTGAAGATCATGTAGCCGGCGATGACGAGGCCGACGATGACGTGCAGGGCGTGCAGGCCGGTCGTGACGTAGAACGTCGTCGACGCGATGTTCGTCGCTGGGTCCCAGCCGGCCGGGAACGCGTCGGTGGAGATGTGGAACAGGTGCTGCCACTCGATCCCCTTGTTGATGAGGAAGCCGACCCCCAGGCCGACCGTCGCCAGCAGCGAGCCGACGACGCCGAGGCGGTTCTCCCGTTCGGCGAACTCCATCGCGATGACGACCGCGAACGAGCTCGTCAACAGCAGGTAGGTGTTGATGAGCCCGGGCAACACCACGTGTGCCTCGGGGATGAGGTGGTGCCAGTCGGTCCAGCCGTACGCCACCCGGGAGAACACGTACGCGCCGATGAACGCGCCGAACAGGATGACGTCGGAGGCGAGGAAGATCCACAGCCCCAGCTTCGTGTTCTCGACGCTCGTGAACGGCCAGCTCTCGCCGAACGGCCCCTCGGGACCGTGGAACTTCTCGCGGGTCATCGCCACGAGGCTGCCGAACGCGACGATCCCCCCGACGACGGCCGTTCCGATGTACAGCCCGCCCATCGTCCCGTCGGGGAAGTAGCCACGCTGGAGTCCGGAGAGCCCGAGCAGGACCAGGAAGCCGCCGAGACCGAGGACGAACGGCCAGATGCTCGCGTGGCTCTCGCCGCCCTCGTGGTCGGTCTCGGTCGCCTCGCTACCGGGGAGCGCCGCGGCCTTGCCGTGGACAGCACCCCCGTCGGTCTGTGCGGAGCCGCCGTCCTCGAACTCCAGGCGGCCGCTCGCGTACGTCGGGACGCCGGGGAAGTTCTCGAGCGGCGGCGGCGACGGCACCGTCCACTCGGCCGTGGAGGCGAAGTCCCAGGGCTGGCCCTCCACCTCCTCGCCGACGAAGGCGCTCTTGAACAGGTTGTAGAACATCACCAGGAACGACGAGCCGAGCAGGAACGCCCCGACCGTCGAGAGCTGGTGCATGCCGGTGAGCGCGGGCGCGTACTCGAACACGCGCCGCGGGGTCTCCCAGGCGATGAACATCGGGAAGTAGAGCAGGTTGAACCCGACGAAGTACATCCCGAAGTGGACCTTCCCGAGCGTCTCGTCGTACATCCTGCCGGTCATCTTCGGGAACCAGTAGTAGAGACCCCCCACGAGCCCGGTCACGCCGCCGACCATGACGTAGTGGAAGTGCGCGACGACCCAGTAGGTGCCCCGGAGCGTGTAGTCGAGCACGACCGCGCCGAGGAAGACACCCGTGATGCCCCCGAGGATGAACAGCACCAGCGCGCCGAAGCCGAAGAGGAACGGCGTCTTGAACCGTATCTTCCCCTTCAACATGGTGTAGATCAGCGAGAACACCATCAGGTCGAAGGGTAGTGATATTCCGATGGTCGTCGCCATGAACAGCGTCTTGATCTCGAGGTTGATGCTCGTCAGGAACATGTGGTGCATCCAGACGACGAAGCTCTGAATGGCGACGAGCAGCATCGCCCCGATGAACCACTTCCGGCCGACGAGACGGCGACCCGTGAACGTCTGGAATATCTCCGCCATCGCGCCGAGGGCGGGGAAGAAGACGATGTACACCTCGGGGTGGCCGAAGAACCAGAACAGGTGCGCCCACAGCATCGCCCCGCCGGGACTGCTCTCCGCGAAGTAGCCCGTCCCGATGAGCCGGTCGGAGCTGAGCAGCATCAGCGCGGCCAGCAGCGCTGCGAACGCAAAGAGCATCATCCACACCGTCAGCAGGATGCTCCACGTGAAGATGGGCATCCGACGGAGGGTCATCCCCTCCGCACGCATGCGATGCATCGTGGTCAGGAAGTTGACGGAGCCGACCGTCGCGGAGGCGACGAACAGTATCAACGCCAGTACCGTCGTCGTCCCGCCGATCTCCGGCGTGTAGACGGGCATGTTCAGCGGCGCGTACATCGTCCAGCCGCCGTTGAACGTGCTCCCCTGGAAGAAGGAGATGCCCATGAGGATGCCCGAGAACAGGTAGAGCCAGTACGAGAGCGCGTTCAGCCGCGGGAACGCGAGGTCCTTCGCGCCGATCTGCAGCGGGACGATGTAGTTCGCGAAGCCGAACGCCAGCGGCGAGAGGAACCAGAACACCATGATGAGCCCGTGTGCGGAGACGGCCTGGTTGTACGAACCGGCCGACATGACGTTCGCACCGGGGGCCCACAGCTCGAGGCGCATCAGGAGCGCGAGCAGGCCGCCGAAGATGAGGAAGAACAGTGCCGTCACCGTGTACAGCAGCCCGATGTCCTTGTGGTTGGTCGTGACGAACCAGCGCCGGATGGAGTACGTCGGTGGGAGCCCGTGCTCGTCGTCGTCCTCGTGGGAGGTGTCGGGGACCCCGCCGGTGGGGAACCGGTCGTCATCGACGAGTCCCCCGTCACTGGCCGTGCCGCCGTCGTTCACTGGTTCGTCGCCGGTACCGTCCGTCGTCGTCCCGTGGTCGTCGTCGGTCATGCCCTGAGAACACCCCTCGTGGCCGCGGGGCGGGCGGCCGGTCGTACCGCCGGCGCGCCGTCAGTCGGGGTTGCGATGGACGGACTGTCGGTCCCCGGTGCGCCACCGGCCGCGATCCGAGCGTCACCGTCAGCCTGCGTGCTGTTGCTCGAGTTCGTGCTGTTCATCGGTTCCTCGAACATCCGGTCGTACTCGTCGGCGTCGATGACCTCCACCGTCCCGGTCATGTAGGAGTGGCCGGCCCCGCAGAGCTCGTAGCACTTGATGGTGTACGTACCGTCCTCGACCGGGCCGAACCAGGTGCTCGTCGTCTGGCCGGGGATGGCGTCGGTCTTGGTCTTGAACGCCGGAACCCCGAAGTTGTGCATCACGTCCGAGGACGTCACCACGATGCGGACGCGCTCACCCTCGGGCACGTACATCGTCCCCTCGCTGGTGTTGCCGTTGGGGTACTCGAACTCCCAGCCGAACTGGTAGCCCGTGACGTCCACCGTCGTCCCGTCCTCCATCTCGGGTTCGGCCGGCTGTGCCGCCCCCGCCTCGACGTACAGCAGCGCCCAGTACGTCCAGAGGATGAGCGAGATGACGATGACGGCGCTGAGCGTGAACGAGAGCAGCAGCTTCCGCCCGTGCCCGCCACCCTCCGGGAGCTCCCCGAGGGTGGGCCGCTCGACCGTCTCCTCGGCGGGAGCGGTCCCGTCGTCACGGTACTTGTACGCGTTGTACAGCATGTACCCGATAACGACGACACCGACCACGGTGCCGAGGATCAGGAACACCTCGAAGATCGTACCGAACACCTCGGCCCGGTTCCCGTCGGGCTCTAGCTGCCCGGCGACCTGTACCAGTAGTCCACCTTGCATCGGATGTCCGAGTCTCCGATGCGCGAGTATTTATTTATTGGGGAGTGTTACCAAGGGGTTTGGTTCGTGTCAGCAAGGCCTTTCCCGCGGAAATTTTCGCCCACCCCCTCACTTAATAACTGGCGAAAAATTCATAAATGGCTGGAGGTTACGTTCGGTTAGCAAGGACTCGACACCGCGTCGAGGCGCTTGCCCTCCACCCACGATGACAGAAACCCGTACCCGGACGAGCGGTCGCGAGACCGCCGTTCGCGAGCGCGACGTCTCCGAACAGACACGCACGCGAGAGCAGTGTCCCGAGTGTGGCGGCCGACTCGCCACCGACGATGGACGCGGCGAGACCGTCTGTGCCGACTGCGGGCTCGTCGTCGAGACGGAGTCCGTCGACCGCGGCCCCGAGTGGCGCGCGTTCGACGCCGCCGAGAAGGACCGGAAGTCCCGCGTCGGTGCCCCGACGACGAAGATGATGCACGACAAGGGGCTGTCGACGACCATCGGCTGGCAGAACACGGACGCCTACGGCCGGTCGCTGAGCTCGAAGCAGCGCCGCAAGATGCAGCGCCTGCGAACCTGGGACGAACGGTTCCGCACCCGCGACTCCCGCGACCGCAACCTCAAGCAGGCCCTCGGCGAGATCGACCGCATGGCGAGCGCGCTCGGCCTCCCGGACGACATCCGCGAGACCGCGTCGGTCATCTACCGGCGTGCCCTCTCCGAGGACCTCCTGCCGGGACGCTCCATCGAGGGCGTCGCCACCGCCGCACTGTACGCCGCCGCCCGACAGGGTGGCGTCCCCCGCAGCCTCGACGAGGTCGCCCGCGTCAGCCGCGTCGACGACATGGAGTTCAAGCGGACCTACCGGTACATCGTGCGCGAGCTCGGCCTCGAGGTCGAGCCCGCGGACCCCGAGAGCTACGTCCCCCGGTTCGCGAGCGACCTCGGGCTCACCGACGAGGGCGAGATGACCGCCCGCGAACTGCTCCGCGACGCCAAGGAGGCCGGTATCCACTCGGGCAAGTCGCCGGTCGGCCTCGCGGCCGCCGCCGTCTACGCCGCCTCGCTGCTGACGAACGAACGGGTCACGCAGAACGAGGTCAGCGAGGTGGCCGACGTGAGCGAGGTCACCATCCGGAACCGCTACAAGGAGCTGCTCGAGGCCGCAGATGCGTCGGACGCGAGACCCTAATCGCGGGTCTCGACACGCACCTCGCAGTTCTCGACGATACGCGGGACCATCGTCGCCACCTTCTCCCCCGCGTTGAGGTTCGTCGAGACCGCGACCCCCGTCCCGTCGCTGAGCGGCACGCGCAGGAGCAGTCCGTCGTCGAACCCCTTGACGACGAAGTTGAAGCGGCCGAGTTGCAGGAGCTCCTCCTGGAACGAATCCCCCATGCGTCCGTCGAGACAGAGGTCCGCGGCGAGCGCGTCGAGGTCCGAGGGCTCGTACTGCTCGCGGAACGTCTCGTGGAAGTAGTGGATCTCCAGCACGTCCGCGTTGTAGGCCGCGACCATCGTGAGGTCGCGACCGAGTTCGTCACGCAGCCGGTCGACGATGCCGTCCGTCCGGTCGACGATCCGCTTCCCCGGGGGCGTCTCGTCGACGAACTGGGCCCTCGCCGGCGACTGCGTCGGGCTGTCGTAGGTCATCCCAACGGGCGGAACAATGATACTGCTGGTTAAAAAACCGGGTAGTTTGGCTCGTCAGTCCGTCGTCGGGGCGAGCCGCGGCTGTGCGTCCGCGAGCAATCGGTCGAGGGCGTCGACCATCGCCTCGACGCTGGCTCGGGTGATGTCGGCGTCGCTGTGGGCGACGGTCACTTCGTCGTCGTCGCGGGCCATCGTCACCTCGACGGTCACGAGGGCGTCGGTGCCCCCGGTGATGGCGTCGACGTGGTACGCCGTGAGGTGGACATCGGTCGCACCGCCGACGGCCTTCCTGACCGCCGACACCGCCGCGTCGACCGGCCCGGAGCCGGTGCCGCTGGCGACGCGCTCGACGGTCCCGCCCGACTCTTCAGCCTCGGCGACCTCGGCGTCCGAGAGGTCCTCGGGGCCGAGCACCGACGGGTCCACGTCCAGCCTGACGCTCGCGGTCGGGGTCGCGCTGCCGGCGGTCGCGGTCACCTCCACGAGCTCGACCCGGCGGTCGCGCTCCCGGCCGGTCACGTCCTCGGCGACCGCCAGGAGGTCGGCGTCGGTCACGCGGCGGCCCCGCTCCGCGAGGTCCTTCACGCGCCCGACGACGACCCCGAGTTCCTCCTCGGTCACGTCGACATCGTGTTCGGCGAGCGCGGCGCGGACACCGGCCCGGCCGGCGTGCTTGCCGAGGACGAGCCGGCGCTCGCGGCCCACCGCCTCCGGCGGGTACGGTTCGTACATCCGGTCGTCCTTCAGCGTGCCGTCCGTGTGGATGCCGGACTCGTGGGCGAACGCGTTCGCGCCCGTGACGGCCTTGTTCGGCGCGGGCCGCATCCCCGTCGTCCGGGCGACCACGCTGCCGAGGTCGTACAGCGTCTCCGTGTCGAGCGTCTCGACGCCGTAGACGTGCGAGAGCGCCATCACGACCTCCTCCAGCGCGACGTTGCCGGCGCGCTCGCCGACGCCGTTGACGGTCGCGTGGACGAGGTCCGCGCCGGCCTCGACGGCCGCCAGCGCGTTCGTCACGCCGAGTCCGAGGTCGTCGTGCGTGTGTGCGCTCACGGGGCCGACCGCGGCCAGGCGCTCGACTGCCTCGGCGGTCTCCTCCGGGCCGGCGTGGCCGACCGTGTCGGCGAAGCAGAACCGGTCCGCGCCCGCGTCGAGCGAGACCTCGGCGAGCTCTTCGAGGTAGTCGAGGTCCGCACGCGAGCCGTCCTCGCCGATGACCTCGACCCAGAGGCCGTGCTCCTTCGCGTACTCGACGAGTTCGACGGTGGAGTCGAGCACCTCCGCACGCGTGGAGCCGACCTTCCGCTCGACGTGGCGGTCGCTCGACGGGACGACGAGGTTCACGCCGTCGACGTCGCAGCCGAGCGCGCTGTCGATGTCTCCCTGCAGTCCGCGGGCGAAGCTCGTCACGGTCGCGTCGAGCCCGAGGTCGGTCACACGGCTGATGGCCGCGCGCTCGCCCTCGCCCGTGCAGGCCGAGCCGGCCTCGACCACGTCGACGCCGGACCGCTCCAGCGCCGCCGCTATCTCCACTTTCTCCTCCGGGGTCAACGAGACGCCGGGTGCCTGTTCGCCGTCGCGCAGTGTCGTGTCCAGAAAGCTGACGTCAGCGTTCGAGAGTGTGTGTTCGGGGGAGCCCCCGAATAAATCGGTCACCGGTCATATGCCACTCGATCCGTGACCGCACACGGTAATCAACGACTCCGTCGGACAGACCGAACTGTCGGACCCGCAAAAACTGCCGTCGGTCAGTCCTCGACGTGGACGATGTCGCCCGGCTCCACGTCGGCGGCCGCCCCCGCCGGGAGTTCGACGATGGTGTCGGCGGTCGCCCGGCCGATACCGACCCAGGGCCGCAGGCGCTTCTTGTGGACGACCTCGTCGTCGACGAGCCAGAGCGCGTCGATGGCGAACGGGACGAACACCATGTGCAGGTCGTGGGTCGACGGCCGGTCGAACCGGAACACGAGCGCGTAGTCGTCGGGGATCGAACGTCGGAACATGAGTCCACGGGCCCGCGAGAGGAACGAGTCGGCGAACTCAACGGTCGAGGCCAGCGTCTCGGACGACAGCTCGTCGTCGCCCCTCGCTTCGTAGTGGACGAGTCGCACGGGGGAGGCTTCGTCGGCCCCCGATTTAGGTCTGCGGGTCGCTCCCGTCCCCGGGTCGCCCTCAGAACGGCACGTCCGAGAGGTCCTCGGCGGTCGGACGGGACTCCTCGCCCATGCCGGTCTCGACGGTGACCTCGGTCAGTTCGGGGATCTCCGCCGGGAGTCGGGCGCGCAGCGCCTCCGTCGTCAGGCTGGAGATGCCACAGCCGTCGCAGGCACCGGAGAGCAGCAGGTGCACCTCGCCGCTCTCGGCGTCGAGGCTCGCGATGTCCCAGCTCCCTCCATGCATCTCGATCTGCGGGAAGTTCCGGTCGAGGAACGCCCCGATGCGGTCGCGAAGCTCCGCCTCGTCGGTCATAACTGTTCGGAGGAACGCGAGAAGTATAGACGTTGGCATACGACCCCGCTTCCCCGTGCGAACGGTTTTTGTGCTGTGTTCCCTAGCGGGGGTGAACACCCGGCCTCCACGACAGACAATGACACGAACGGTAGCGATACTCGGCGGCGGTATCGGCGGTCTGAGTGCAGCACACGAACTCGCGGAGCGCGGGTTCGACGTGACGGTGTACGAGCGCAACGACCGGTTCGGCGGGAAGGCCCGGAGCTTCCCCGGCCCGGCGGACGGCGACGCCCACCTCCCGGCGGAGCACGGGTTCCGGTTCTTCCCGGGGTTCTACCGGCACGTCACCGACACCATGTCCCGCATCCCGGTCGACGGCGGCACCGTCGCCGACCGGCTGACGACCACCGACGAGCTCCTGCAGGCGGTGACCGACGGCGACGACCGGCTGATGCGCGTCGGCGCGCCGCGCTCGGTGCGGGAGTGGCGTGAACGCATCCTGAACGTGTTCGGCTCGGAGGTGCCCCGAGACGAGGCGGCGTTCTTCGCGAACCGCCTGCTGACCCTGCTGTCCAGCTCGGAGCGACGCTGGCGCGAGGAGTACGAGCAGCGCTCCTGGTGGGAGTTCATCCGCGCCGAGGAGATGTCACACGCGTACCAGACGTACCTCGGCTACGGCATCACCCAGTCCCTCGTCGCGATGCGCCCGCAGGTGTCCTCGACGCGGACCATCGGCCGCATCTACCTGCAGATGCTCCGCGGGCTGTTCGACCCGGACCTCCCCGCCGACCGGCTGCTCGACGGCCCGACGAACGAGGCGTGGATCGACCCGTGGGTCGACCACCTGCGCCGCCGTGGCGTCGAACTCGTCCCGAACGCGGCCGTCACCGCAGTCGAATCCGACGGGGAGCGCGTCACCGGTGCCCGAATTCGGTACGACGGTCCCGACGGTGACGAGGAACGAATCGAGGCGGACCACTACGTCCTCGCGGTGCCAGCGCCCGCCGTCGCGGCGCTGCTCACGCCCGAACTGGAACGGGCCGCCCCCTCCCTGTCCGGCGTGCGGAACCTCGACCACGGCTGGATGAACGGCGTGCAGTTCTACCTCCGGGAGGACCTCGCGCCGGTCCGGGGGCACGGCGTGTTCTACGACTCGCCGTGGGCGCTGACCGCCGTGAGCCAGCGTCAGTTCTGGGAGCGCTACGACTTCGACGCGTTCGACGAGACCGAGGGTGTGCTCTCGGTCATTATCTCGGAGTGGGACGAACCCGGCATCGTCTACGGCAAGCCGGCCCGCGAGTGCACCCGCGAGGAGATCGTCGACGAGACCTGGGCACAGCTCCGCGCCCACCTCGGCACCGACCTGTTGAACGAGGCCACCCTCGTCGCCAGCCAGCTCGACCCCGCCGTCGGGTTCGACGAGGAAACGGGCACGGCGACGAACGACGCCGAACTCCTCATCAACACCGTCGGAAGCCTCCAGCACCGCCCGGACGCGGCCACCGAGTGCCCGAACCTCTACCTCGCCGCCGACTACGTCCGCACGGAGACGGACCTCGCGAGCATGGAGTGTGCGAACGAGGCCGCCCGACGGGCCGTCAACGCGCTGCTCGACGATGTCGGTCACCCCGCGAAGCGCTGTGAAATCTGGCCGTTCGAGTGGCCCGCCGTCTTCGAGCCGCTGCGCCGCCAGGACGACATCGGCCAGCGCCTCGGGCTGACCCATCCCGGCGAGGGCGCGTCGTCGCTCTGGTCGGCGTACCGGGACGTGGTACGGCCCTAGGTCGGGTTATACAACGACCTCGCCGCCGTGCTCTCGCGGGTCGTCGGTCGTGTTCTGTGGATGATTGAGGCGGATAGCCGTCGTCTCGTTGACGAAGTAGTTCGCAGCCAGTCCGCCGTCCGCAACCCACACGCTCCCGTCGGTACAGCCCTGGAACGTCACCCCACCGGTGACGTGGATGATGAATCCGTCAGGGGTCCGGTTCACGACGGAGGTGTCGCTGGTAACGCTGAGCCCGAACTCGGCCGAACGGATGCTATCGTTCCACGCCAGGGCCTCAGCGTGGCTCTCTGCGAACGCGATGGCCGTCTCACGGGTGACGTTCGAGGGCAGGTCGGGAACCGGTCGTTGCTCGTACTCGACCGTCGTCGAACACGGAGAGTCCGTCGGCGTCGTCGTCCCCGGCGCTGGTGTCGACGACGAACAGCCTGCGAGGACCAGGCAGAGACACAGCAGGGCGATTCCGTGTCGCATGACCGAGGTATCGGAGAACACAGGCAAGTGTCTTCGGGAGGTCTCGACACGAGAATAGTTGACGGCTATTGTAGAACTTCGGCCTGCGTAGGGTTCCCGGACTGTGGCGTCGTCGTTGTCCGACCAGCCGGATGGCGCGCGGCTGGCGAGCGTGCCGAAGGCCGCTCGCCGCACTCGCGCGAGGGATGAGCATCGCAGGGAGCGCTAGCGACTGAGAAGCGCAATCGGCTGGGGAGGTCTGAGGTGCGGGGCGGTCGCGGTCGGGTGGGGCTGAAAGGGGCGAGCGTCTCGACAGGCGAACCGACGCAAGCACCGCAGGTACGAGGAGCGCAGCGAGGTGCAGCCGTCGAGACGCTCGGGGCTTTCCGGTTGTTATCGTCAATAGGGCCTGTTGGCCTCGAAGTCGCTTCCTGACCGTCCGTGTCCGAGACCGACCCGACCCAATCACGAGCCACAGATACTAGTCCCGATACGCGTCGCTTTTACCCACAGACCCGATACCGTCGGGTATGAGCGAGAAGATCAGCATCGGTCTCCGGGGGTGGCGCTTCGACGAGGACGAGGTGTTCACCGAGGATGCCGAGGTGCGTCCGTTCGACGAGATGAGCGACGACACACGTCGGCGGCTCGTCCGGCTCACCGTCATCTTCGGCGGGCCGTGCGACGCCTGCTGGCTGATTCACGGCGACGAGAACATCGAGCAGTGCAACGAGGCGGCGGCGGTGTACGGCGAACCGCTGAACGAGGCGGTGCTCTGCGACGAGCACGAGCTGGACTTCCTCTACTGGTTCCGCGAGGAGGGGGGCGTCGAGTACGCCGAGACGGAGGAGTTCGAGGACGCGTTCCACGAGTGGTTCCTCGACGGTGGGCGCGCGCCGGAGGGCTACGCCGGGATGGAGCACGTGGACACGGACCCGCGTGACCTGCCGACTCCCAACCTACCGGACCCCGAGGAGTTCGCCGACCAGCAGGAGGAAGAGGAGGAGAAGCGCATCGACCTGCGGAACATGGAGTTCGACCGGGACTACCCGACCGGCGACGACGCATGAGCGTGCCCGCAGTCGCGGTGGTCGACGCGAAGACGCCGGGCAACGTCGGCACCATCGCCCGGGCGATGAAGAACTTCGGGCTGTCGGAGCTGCTGCTGGTCGACCCGCCCGAGGGTGTCAAGGAGAAGCACGGCGAGGCGTGGGGGTTCGCGGGCCGGGCACGGCGCGACGTGCTCGCCGACGCCCGCGAAGTCGAGTTCGACGACCTCGTGGAGAACTACTACACGGTCGGGCTGACGGCGACGACGAACGAGGACTGCCGGAAGCACGTCCGGTTCCCCTACTCGACGCCGGCGGAGCTCGCGGACGACCTCGCCGAGCTCGACGGCGACAGCTGCATCGTCTTCGGCCGCGAGGCCAACGGGCTGCACAACCGGGAGCTCTCGCGGCTCGACGCGGTCTGCTCCATCCCGGCGAGCGACGAGTACCCCGTGCTGAACCTCGGGCAGGCCGCGACGGTGACGATGTACGAGCTGCGGGACCTGACCGTCGAGGAGACCCAGCTCCCGGACCGGCAGCACGAGCGCGCCGACGAGGAGCTCATCGAGCACCTCTACGAGAAGTTCGAGGACCTGCTCGACGGGATCGACCACAACGACGAGAAGCGACACAAGACCGTCAGGATGGCCCGCCGGGTGTTCGGCCGGGCGCACCTGACCGAACGCGAGACCCGGACGATGATGGGCATCTTCCGCCGGGCGAGCGAGGAGCTCGAACGCGGTCGGGACCTCCGGGGCCGCGACCACGAGCGGTAGGCCGGCTGACGTGTGTCAACCGTACCGGAAAGCATTTGTCCGACGCGAAAGACTATTCAGTAATCGATAGGTCAATGCCCCTCCAGAGCCGCCAGCGACGGTTCCGCCCCGTCGCACCGCCCACCGCGCCCCCCGACGTACAGCTCGACGACCGACAGCCGACGACAGCCGTCGACGAGTAGCACCATGGAACAGCTCCTCCCCGCCATCTCGTTCGGTACGCTGTTCACCATCATCGTAGCGGTCCCCACGCTCGTCGCGTTCGCCGTCGGCTTCTCGCTGTTCGTCCCCGGAGCGTCGCCCCGCGAGTTCGCCCGCGAGCTCGTGCGGACCGACTGGAAGTACCTCGGCGTCGCCTGGGTCGTCACGCAGGGCGTGAACACCATGGCCGGGACCTTCCACTCCGGCGCGGCGTACACCGCCGTCATCTACGACCTGGAAGGGACAGCCGTGCTCGCATTCCAGGCGGTCACGTGGGAGCCCTTGACGTACTTCATGGCGTTGGTCTACCTCATCGGCTTCCCGTTCCTGACCCTGTTCACGTACTTCAAGCTGAAGGTCCACGACCGCGAGCAGGCACGGCGGTACTGTGCGGGCTACGCGCTGCTCGTCCTCTTCGCGCTGCCGTACTTCCTGGCGTTCCCCGTGGCGGTAACGTCGGAGTACCTCGGGCAGACCGCGAGCGGCGAGCCGGTGATGCGCGCGCTGCTGTACGACCTGCATCCCATCGTCAGCGAGGGCATCACCACGACCGACACGCTGGTGAAGGCGTTCCCGAGCCTCCACACCGGTATCTCGGCGATGGCAGCGCTGTACGCCCGCGAGACCGACCGGCCGTACGCCTGGCTCGCCGGGATCCTCACGGTGCTCATCATGTTCTCGACGTTCTACCTCGGCGTCCACTGGCTGAGCGACGCCGCCTTCGCGCTGGTGCTCGTCGGCATCGCGTACTACATCTCCCAGCGGATGCCCGATCCGGCGGTGTACGAGGCGCGCGTCGCGGACCTCCTTCCCATCGGTTCCGACGAGAGCGAGACGCGGGCCCAGCGCGCCGACTGAGGACTCCGGAGAACCAGGTGGTCGCCGTTCAGGCCCGCTTCTGTATCTCCTCGCGTAACGTGTCGCTGACGACGTCGCCGTCGGCCTTCCCCCGTAGCGCGCCCATGCACTCACCCATGAGCGCGGAGAACGCACCCATCCCCTGCTCCTCTACCTGGTCGGCGTTGCGCTCGACGACCTCGACGACGGCCTCTCGGACCTCGCTCTCGTCCACGCCGCCGAGGTCCTCCTGCTCGACGGCCTCCGCGGCGGTGAGTTCGGGGTTCTCGGCGAGCGCAGTCAGCAGGTCCGTGAGCCCCTCGTTGGGCACCTCACCATCGTCGACGAGGTGGAGCGAGTCGCGCAGGTGCTCGTCGGTCAGATCGGCGACGGGCACGTCGTCGCGACGTAGCTCCGTCAGCGTCGATTCGAGCGTGCCGGCGGCGAGCGTCGCGTCGACGCGCTCGGCGACGACCGACTCGAACAGCGGCATGTGCGTGCCGTAGGCGACCTGCTCGGCCAGCCCGGCGTCGAGGTCGTACTCGGCCTGGTAGCGCTCGACCTTCTCGGTGAGGAGTTCGGGCTCCTCGACCTCGCTCGGGTCCAGTTCGACCGGCGGCACGTCCGTCTCGGGGTACATCCGCGCCGCGCCGGGAAGCGGCCGCAGGTAGCGCGTCGTCCCGTCCTCGTTCGCGCCGCGGGTCTCCTCCGGCACGCCGTCCATCGCGGTCTCGGCGCGCTCGGCGGCGGCCTCGACGGCCGGTTCGGCGACATCCGCTCCGGCGGCGACCATCGCCACTGCGTCATCCTCGCCGGCACCGACGGCCTCGCGCATGGCCGCGACCTCGTCCTCGGTGACGCCGTAGGCCGGCAGTTCGTCCGTGTGGAAGATACCGCCCGCGCCGTGGCGCTTCGCGTGGTCCGACAGCTCCGTGCCGAGGCGGCGGTCCGGCTGGATCTCGCGACCCACGAGCCCGACGAAGCCGTAGAGCGGGACCGCGTACACCGCGCCGCCGTCGTCCAGCGCGCCGCGGACGACGCCCGAGTCGGTGTCTTCGAACACCCCGGTCACGTCCTGCACGTCGCCGACACCCGCGTCGCGTTCGTGGAGTTCGTCCCTGATGTCGAGCAGCGCGACCTGCCGGCCGGCCTCGTTGCGGACGATGTCGTCGATGTCGTCGAGGCTCTGGACGCCCTTCACCTCGACGCGCGCCCCCTCGGCGATGGAGATGTTCACGTCCTGCCGGATGGTGCCCAGCCCTCGCTTGACGTGTCCCGTCGAGCGCAGCAGCATCCCGATGCGCTCCGCCGCATCGCGGGCCTGCTCCGGCGACGAGATGTCCGGCTTCGTGCCGATCTCGACCAGCGGGATACCCAGCCGGTCGAGGCTGTACGTGACGCCCTCGTCGGTCTCCGCGACGCGCTGGGCGCTCTCCTCCTCCAGCATCAGGTCCGCGACCCTGACCGGGCCCTCGTCCGTCTCGATCTCGCCGTCGGTCGCCACGAGCGTCGACCGCTGGAACCCCGACGTGTTCGAGCCGTCGACGACCAGTTTGCGCATGACGTTGGCCACGTCCACCGGCTCCATGTCGAGCAGCTGGGCGATCTCGAGGACGACCGTGCGCGCCTCCGCGTCCAGCCGGTGCGGCGGCTCGTCGTCCGCCTCGACCAGACAGGTCGTGTCGTAGCCGAGGTAGGTGAACTCCCGTTCGACCTGGCTCTCCTCCAGGGCCGCCTCGTCGATCTCGCCCAGTTCGCTCTTGGTGGGGTGCAGATAGCGCGTGAACCGGTGCGTCGAGTCCTCGGCCTCGCGGAGCTCCGTCGGACAGGCACAGAACAGCTTCGTGTCGGTGTCGAGCTGCTGGTGTATCTCCAGCCCGGCCACCAACCCGAGCTCCTCGTAGTCGTGGTCGGTCATTGCGAGTTGGTCCGACCCGGAGGGGTAAAAAACCGTCCAGTCTCCCCCGATGTTACGAGTATCCTGGGACGTTGTCAGCGACAGTCGCCACCGAGCAGCGACACCTCTCAGAGTCAGGGTTCCACAGAACAGCCCGTCGCCCCTACTGCGTCGCCGCCTTGATGTCCTCGATCCGGACGATGTCTTCGCCGAGGCCCTCGCCGTCGCAGTCCTCGTCTGGACATCGGTAGTGCCAGCCGTCCCGTGTGGCTACGCGCTCCGAGAAGCGTCCACCACAGGACTCACAGAACAGCTGCCCTTTCTCGCATTTGTCCCGGTGTAGCTCCAGGGCGAGCTCCGTGCTGAACGACTGACTGCAGTCTCTGCAGGTGTACATGCTAGAATCCACTCCGGCATCCCCCATAACAACAGTGGATTGTTCGCCGTGACGCCGTCTATCGGTTACTGCTGGTAACTCTCTGCAGTCGTGCGGTTCGTCTGACGCCCGTCGAACGGATCCTCGGTGATAAAACTTTCTCCGCGATGGCCACCCCGGGTCGCGCGAGGCGTGGAATCGGGACGTCGTCGTGCAGGGCCGTCCCACGGTTCGGGGCCCGTGGGCCAACTCGGGAAACGGTCCGCGAGTCCAGCAGTCAGTCGTCGCCGAGGATGCCCGTGTGGGTCATCGCCTCGGGGTCGATGACCTCGGCGGCCTCCTCCTCGGAGAGGTAGCCCTTCTCGACGACGACCTCGCGGACGGACTTGCCCTCCTTGAGTGCGGCCTTGGCGACCTCGCTGGCCTTGTCGTAGCCGATGTGCGGGTTGAGCGCGGTCGCGAGCGCCATCGACTGCTCGACCTGCGTCTCGCAGTGCTCCTCGTTTGCCTCCAGCTTCGCGACGAACTTCCGGGCGAACACCTCGCTCGCGTTCGTGACGAGTTCGGCGGACTGGAGGAAGTTGTACGCACAGACCGGCTTGTACAGGTTGAGGTCGAGCTGGCCCTCCGCGGCACCGGCCGCGACGGCGGCGTCGTTGCCGACGACCTGCTTGTGGACCTGGTTGACGGCCTCGGCGACGACCGGATTCACCTTGCCGGGCATGATAGAGGAGCCGGGCTGGTTCTCGGGCTGCTCGATCTCGCCGAGCCCGTTGCGCGGGCCGGAGGCGAGCAGGCGCAGGTCGTTCGCGATCTTGTTGAGGCTGCCCGCGACGGTGCGGAGCGCGCCGTGGGCCTCACCCATCGCGTCGTGGGCGGCCTGTGCCTCGAAGTGGTCGTCGGCCTCGCGGAACTGGACGCCGGTCTCCTTCGTGATGTACTCCGCCGCGCGGGCGGCGAACTCGGGATGCGTGTTCAGCCCGGTCCCGACTGCGGTACCGCCGAGGGCGAGTTCGCCGAGGTGCTCGCGCACGTTGTCGACGCGGACGAGCCCCTTCTCCATCTGCGTGGCGTAGCCGCCGAACTCCTGGCCGAGGCGGACCGGCGTCGCGTCCTGCAGGTGGGTGCGGCCCGTCTTGACGACGCCGTCGAACTCCTCCGCCTTCGCGCGAAGCGCCTCGCGCAGGATGTCGAGCGCCGGGATGACGTCCTTCTCGACGGCCTCCAGCGCGGCGACGTGCATCGCCGTCGGGATGACGTCGTTGCTCGACTGGCCGAAGTTGACGTGGTCGTTCGGGTGGATCTCGCGGCTGCCGATGTCGCCGCCGTAGAGCTCCGTGGCGCGGTTCGAGATGACCTCGTTCGCGTTCATGTTCGAGGAGGTGCCCGACCCGGTCTGGAACACGTCGACCGGGAACTGGTCGTCGTGCTCGCCGGCGATGACCTCGTCGGCGGCCGCGACGATGCAGTCGGCCTTGTCCTCGGGGATCATTTCCAGGTCGCGGTTGGCCTGCGCGGCGGCCTTCTTCACGACGCCGAGGGCACGCACGAACCGGCGGCCGAACGTCAGCCCCGAGATGGGGAAGTTCTCGACGGCGCGCTGGGTCTGTGCCCCCCAGTACGCGTCGGCCGGTACCTGCATCTCGCCGAGGCTGTCCTGTTCGGTGCGGAAGTCGTCGGACATGGTCGAACCGACGAGCGACGGGGCGTAAAACCCACCGAATCCCCGGCGGTCCGTCCG
Source organism: Haloarchaeobius salinus (assembly GCF_024464185.1). Taxonomy (NCBI): domain Archaea; kingdom Methanobacteriati; phylum Methanobacteriota; class Halobacteria; order Halobacteriales; family Halorubellaceae; genus Haloarchaeobius; species Haloarchaeobius salinus. Next base: position 74,301 of record NZ_JANHAU010000003.1, on the reverse strand, counting down.
GAAGGCCGTCACCTCCGCCGGGTAAGACAAGGAGACACTGAGTAACCGACTCTGAAAGTCGAACCAGGCGCGAAACGACTGTGCGAGCGGTCGGTTCTCCACCCCGGTCAGGTTCAGCCGACCTTACCGACCGCCAGATTTCAAAGCACGTTGATAACAAAGACCGCCGGTCCGAGTGTATCGACCGTATGAGCAACCAGAACGATGCGGGGGACGCTTCGAAACACACACCTGCTCCGGACGAGTCGACCGACGGTTCCGGTTCGTCCGACGGGATCGACGCGCCATCCCGGAGACGGATTCTGGCCGGGATCGGAACGGCGGGCGTCGCGTTCGGTGCTGCTCCGTTCCTGACGAGCGGTCAGCAGGAGGAGATTCGCCTCGGCGGAGAAGTCGAGGCGTGGCAGGGTCGGGCCCCGGAGTCCATCTCGGGGCAGGCGAACCCGACCCTCTCGCTCCAGGCGGGACAGCAGTACGAACTGACGTGGGAGAACCTGGACGGTCTCCCGCACAACGTCCTCATCAGGGACTCGGACGGGAACCAGCTGGTCCGGTCCGAACTCATTAGTCAGCAGGGAGAGACACAGACCGTGACCTTCACGGCGAGTTCCGAGATGTCGCGATACCTCTGTGAGGTCCACCCCAACACGATGGTCGGCGACGTCTCGGTGAGCGGTCAGGCCGGGACGACGACGGGAACGGAAACCGAGACGACGACCGACCAGGGCGATGGCCAGCGCCCCGGATTCTTCCAGCCGGGTACGCGCGTCTCCGTGGAACCCATCGCCGAGGGGATGACAGCGCCGACGGACTACGCGGTTCCGGACGACGGGAGCGACAGGCAGTTCGTCACCGACCAGGCCGGCGAGGTCTGGGTCGTCACGTCCGACGGACGGCAAGAAACGCCGTTCCTCGACGTCTCCGACCGGATCGTCGAACTCGGAGAGTTCGCCGGGTCGTACGCCGACCCCACGCAGGCGTACGAGGAGCGCGGGTTACTCGGCATCGACTTCCACCCGGACGTCGCGAACAACGGCCTGTTCTACCTGCACTACAGTGCACCACCCAACGACGACACGCCGGACGGATGGTCGCACGTGGAAGTGGTCTCGGAGTTCAGCATGTCCGACGACATGGAGTCCGCGGATCCCGACTCCGAGCGGACGCTCCTCGAGATACAGAAACCCCAGTACAACCACGACGCCGGCCCGATGGCGTTCGGTCCAGACGGCTATCTCTACGTCCCGATGGGCGATGGCGGCGGCGCGGACGACGACATGGACGGCCACGTCGAGGACTGGTACGACCGGAACGCGGGCGGGAACGGCCAGGACATCACGGAGAACCTGCTCGGGAGCGTCCTCCGCATCGACGTCGATACCGAGGGCGAGGACCGGCCGTACGGCATCCCGGACGACAACCCGTTCGTCGACACCGACGCCCTCCCGGAGATATACGCCTACGGACTGCGCAACCCCTTCGGTATCTCGTTCGACAGCCAGGGGAACCAGTTCGTGGCCGACGCCGGCCAGAACCTCTTCGAGGAGGCGAACATCATCGAGGCCGGCGGCAACTACGGCTGGAACGTCAAGGAGGGAACCCACTGCTTCAGCACCGAGAGCCCGGGCGACCCCGCCGCGATCACGGACTGTCCGTCGAATGCGCCAGACGAGGCACCCCACGACGGCCGTCCGCTCATCGACCCCGTGGTGGAGTTCCCGCACACCTACCAGGGCGAGAGCGTCGGCATCACCATCATCGGCGGCCACCGCTACGAGGCCGGCGACGTTCCCGAACTCCAGGGCAAGTACGTCTTCGGCGCGTGGACGTCCGACCCGGCGCGGAACCAGCCCGACGGACGCATCTTCGCCGCGACGCCCCCGTCTGACTTCGGCGGCCTCGGGGAGACGGACGGCGAGACCACGACGGCAACGGAGACGTCGACCGCCGCCGGAACCACCGACACCACCACCACTAGCGGAACGACTGCGACCACCGGGACCCCGACCGACGGAGACCCGGGAGCTGTTCCGACGGACCGTCTCTGGGAGATGGAGGAACTCGTCGTCACCGGCGGGTTCGACTACTTCGTCCGGATGTTCGGGCAGGGACCGAACGGAGAAGTGTACGTCCTGGTCAACCGCCAGGGGGTCCCGGAAGGAGACACCGGTGCGGTCCTCCAGCTGCTGCCCGCCGAGGAGGAACCCAACGGCACGACGCAGGCCCCGGGCGAGGGAACCGGAACTGGCACGGGGACCGGAACCGACTCGGGAACTGGAACCGGGGACGAGACCCAGACCGCGGGTGGGACCGGAACGCAACCCGGTGACACCACGGGCCCCGGTGGGACGGGCACGGCTGGCGGCGGCGCTGGCGGGCAACCCGGGTTCGACCTCATCACCGCGGGTATCGCGACCGTCGGGAGTGCCGCACTGCTCCTGTACCGCCGCACCAGACCGGACGACGAAGACGACTGAACCCGCCGGCGACGAGCGTCGACACTCGTCGTCGGTGCGTCGAGAGAACGCCGAGAGGGAGATTTGAACCACGGTCGGACGTGCTCGCTGCGCTCCGCGCGTCCTCCCTGGTTCATACTCCCTGTGCTGTCGGTCTTCCGACCCGGACGACTCGCTGCTCACGGGTCGCGTCGCTCCCCGTTCGGGCTCTCGTGTTCCTCACTGCGTTCGGAACACGCACCGCTCGTCGTCGGTGCGTCGAGAGAACGCCGAGAGGGAGATTTGAACTCCCGTGTCCGTGTGGACAGTAGATTTCGAATCTACCGCCTTGGCCAGGCTAGGCTATCTCGGCTCGCTCTCACCTTGCCCGCTGAGTATTTTAGGGGTTTCGATTCGGCCGGCGATGTGGTGACAATCGTCAGGAATAAATTGCACCGGTCGCAGTGAGAGACTATGGAGGTAAGCCAAGCAAACGAGGACTGCAACGCAGTCCTCGACGCCATCGGGAACTCGGTCATCGCCGACCGGGAGTTCCTGGAGACCGTGCTCATGGGCGTCGTCGGCCGCGGCCACGTCCTGCTCGAGGACGTGCCCGGGACCGGCAAGACCCTGACCGCCCGGTCGATGGCGTCCGCCCTCGGATTGTCCTTCTCCCGCATCCAGTTCACCCCCGACCTGCTGCCCTCCGACGTGACGGGGACGCACGTGTTCAACGAGGAGACCCGCGAGTTCGAGTTCCAGGCGGGTCCCATCTTCGCGAACATCGTGCTCGCGGACGAGATCAACCGCGCGCCGCCGAAGACCCAGGCCGCCCTGCTCGAAGCGATGGAGGAGGGACAGGTCACCGTCGACGGCGACACGCGCATGCTCCCCCAGCCGTTCTTCGTCATCGCGACGCAGAACCCGGTCGAGCAGGAGGGGACGTTCCCGCTGCCGGAGGCACAGGTCGACCGCTTCATCGTCAAGTCCAGCATCGGGTACCCCGACGATGACGGCGAGATCGAACTGCTCCGCCGTCGTGCGGGCCGCGTCGACCAGAGCCCGAGCGTCGACCGCGTCCTCAGCGACGAGGAGGTCGCGGAGCTCCGGCAGGTGCCCGAGAGCGTGCGGGTCGACGACGACCTGCTCGCGTACATGGCCGCGCTCTGTCGCGAGACCAGACAGGACGGGCGCGTCGACATCGGCGTCTCCCCGCGTGGGACACAGCGGCTGTTCGAGGCATCCCGCGCCTACGCCGCGATGGTCGGCCGCGAGTACGTCACGCCCGACGACATCAAGCGCGTCGCACAGCCGGTGCTCGCACATCGGCTGGTGCTGACGCCGGACGCGATGGTGAACAACGTCGACAAGCGAGAGGTCGTGCAGACGGTGCTCGACTCGGTCCCGGTCCCGACCGTCGAGTAGCGTCTCCTACTTCTGTCGCAGCGCCGTGGTCAGCGCCAGTGCCGCGACCAGCAGCATCACCAGCGCGGGGAGCGGCTGTCCCGAGCCGGCGACCTGGTAGAGCCCGTAGGCGACGCCGACGGTGACCGCACCGACGACGAGCGTCGCGCCGAGGTGGGCGAGTTCGGCCCGTGTCGTCTCCGCCTCCTGGCCGAGCTGTTCGCCGAGCCCGACCGCGTTCTGTCCGACGTCCCAGGCGACGACGGTCGCGGCGGTGCCGACGAGCATGAACAGCTCCGCCGCGCCGCCACCGCCGGTCGCCCCGGCGAGCACCATCCCGGCGGCGAGGACGACGCCGCCGACGTGGACCAGCCGTCGGGAGCCGACGACGAGGCCGGGCGCGAGCGCGACGATGCCGACTCCGGCGAACACGCCGCCGATGCTCGCCGTCAGGATGGCCGCGAGCGCCGCGACCGCCGCCGCGCCGAGGGAGACGATGGCCGAGAGCCGAGTCGGCCGCCGGTCGATCTCGGTCATCGTGACCACCGCACGGTGGAGCGGGCGATGGCCTCCGCGAGCGGGTCCTCGGGGTCCCAGTCGAGCACGCGGATACCGCCCTCGCGGAGCCTGGAGATGCGACCGGCACGCTCGACCCGAGCGAAGCGCTGCCCGAGCGTCTCCTCGCCGGTCGGGTCCGGACTCAGCACCGTCACCTTGTGGCCGTGCGCGTGGAGCAGCTGTGCCGCCGTCACCGCGTCGTCGTCACAGAGCGGTGAGAAGAACATCACCTGCACGTCGCCCGAGAGGCGCTTCCGGAGGTTCCGCACACCGAGGTGGACCGAGTAGCGTCCCTTCGGGCGTTCGGCGGAGAGCGCGGGGTGGTGGGCGAACAGCTCCTCTACCTTCACCCGGTGCTCGTTGCCGAGGCCGGGCGAGAGCCAGACCGTCTGCGGGGCGAGAGCGGTGATGCCGACGCGGTCACCGGTCTCCAGCAGCGTGATGAATATCTGCCCTGCAGCGTTGATGCCGAGGTCGGCCGCGTGGAGGTCGTCCTCGTCGCGGCGGACGTACGCCTCCTGCCGCAGGTCGAGCAGCAGCATCACGGTCGCGGCACGCTCCTCGCGGAACTGCAGGGTCGCGAGGTCGCCGGTGCGTGCGTAGCGTCGCCAGTCGACACGAGAGAGCGGGTCACCGGCGCGGTACTCCCGGGTGGAGTGGAACTCGACGCCGTCGCCCGCGAGGTCGGTCTCGACACGCCCCGCGTACTGCGAGGTCTGCTTCCGCAGCGGCATCGGGAGCGTCGACGTCAGCGACGGGGTGACGACGACCTCGCCGCCGGTCCGGAACCGGGTGTGTCGCTCTCGCTTGCCCGACCAGTCCCTGATGATGGTGTCGCAGGTCCGGAACTCGTGCGTACCGCGTCTGGCCGTGAGCGTGTAGCTGAACGAGTCGCTCTCGCCGGGACGGAGTGCGGTTCCGAGGCGTGCCGAGCCGCCCACGACGGTCAGCTCCTCGGGGACGCCGTCGACAACGCGCAGGTCGGGCAGGACGCGGTCGCCCTCGTTGGTGACGGTCACCGTCAGCGTCAGGTCGTCGCCGAGGTCGGGCGTCGGGTCCGACAGCTCCCGCCGGATACGGACCGTCGCCGCGGGCACCGTCGTCACCTGCACGTACGCCAGGTAGGCGACGCCGACGACCGCCGCGAGCAGCAGTGCGGGCTGTTTCAGGACGACGCCCGCGCCACCCGCGACGAACGTGAGTGCACCGATGCCGAGCCAGTGGTTCGTGTCCTCCTCGGTCTCCGAGATGACACGCTGGCTGCCGTCCGCCGAGCGTTCCGGAGCCTGTGCCGTCGGAGCACTGTCGGCCCCGGCCGCGCCGGTCGTCGACCCGCCCGTCGTCTCCTGTGTAACCGTCGAACTCATGACTCGTAGGCCTCCGAACGGCGGGTGATCTCGCTGGCCGCGTGCACCGCCCAGCGATGGTACTGCGACTGGTTCTCCCGGCGGAGGTCGATGCGGTCGAACAGCGACGCGCCCTCGACACTGCCGGTGAAGAAGGCACGTGCGTACGGGTCGTCGGTCCACTCGCCGGTCTCCAGCCGTCTGCTGGCCTCCGACTCGGTACAGCCCTCGGTACGGACGATGGTCGCGACGGCCGCGCGTTCGAGCCGGCTCCGGACCGTCTCGCGCGTCTCGATCTCGCGCCGGTCCGCACCGGCGGTCGCGAGCAGCTCGTCGAACTCGTCGCCGGGCGTCGGGAGGTCCTGCGAGGCCTCGGGGTCGGGCGTCTCGACCTGCTCGTACGCGGTGCGCGACCGGCCGACGGCGACACGGACGCCCAGCAGGATGCCGAGGAACCCCACGACGACGAGGACGGCCTCGTCGAGCGTGATGGAGGACGCGAGCCCCGGGGCGGCGACGAGGGTGAACCCGGTCAGCGCGAGTCCCACGCCGAGGACGGCGAGCAGGGTGCGCAGCTTCATTCGTTCTCACCCTCGAACTGGTCCTCGAGACGCCTCAGTGCTTCGACCGCCCGGTCCTCTCGTTCCGCGGTCGCCGATTCCTGTCCGTACCGCACCGACTCGAACAGGTCGGTGAGCTCGCCGACCGCGTCGGCGTCGAAACCGGCCTCGACGGCGACGGCCTCGAACTCCCGTGGCGTACTCGTATCGGGGTGGTCGACCGGGAGGTGCCGGGTCATCTCGACCCAGGCGCGGTAGATCTCGTTCTCGGTGCCCGGGCGCTCCTCGATGCGGTCGGCCGCTCTGCCGGCGGCGGCCGCGACCGCCCCGACGTCCGGCGAATCCGGCGGGTCCGTCTCCTCGTCCGGGTCGGCCGCCGTGACGAGTTCGGACTCCTCGTCGTCGTCGCCGGAGCGGACCACCCAGACGCCGGCGACCACCACCATCGCGATGCCGACGACCCCGAGCAGGAGCAGGAGGGCGTCCGGCAGCTGCTGGCGCGTCTCTCCCTGTTCGCCACCGCCGGTGCCGTCGCCGCCGCCACCGGAGGCGGTCTGGTTCTCGATCACGTCCGGCGACCCGTTCTGTTGCTCCTCGGGGACCGGTTGGGTCGGACAGCCCACCAGGAACGGCACCGTCGTCGCGACCAGCACGCCGACCACGAAGAAGGAGGTGAGCGCGACCATCCGGTCGTACTTCCGGTGCATGAACGCCGTCACCCCGACGACGAGCCCGGCCAGTCCGAGCAGGAGCAGCGGTGGGATCGACTGCTCGCACCGCTCGACCTCCACCGGCGGCTTCTGCCGTGTCTCGCCACCGTCCACGTTCGCGTCCATCGGCGAGTCGGTCGCGGGGATGCTGTCGTCCCGTTCCGGTGCCGGCTGGTTCGCGTCCTCGCCAGCGCTCGTCGTCTGACTGAGCGTCCCCGCCGCGAAGACGATGGCCCCCACGCAGCAGACCGCGATGATAGCGACCCCGATCGTCCGTCTGTTCACGGGGCACTGTTCTGGTAAACCGAACCTAACGCTTGTGGTAACTCAAACGCCTGCTGTGCCGACGGTTCGCCGGTGCTGATGCGGATACGCCGGCGGTTCTACGACTCGTCGCCGTACTCGGCCTCGATGTGTCGGAGCGCCTCGACGGCCCGCCGCTCGCGCTCGTCGGTCACCGGTTCGCCGCCGTAGCGGACCTCCTCGAACAGCTCGGTGAGCTCGGTGACGTCCTCACGTTCGACGCCGGCCTCCACCGCCGCGTCGGCGAACTCGGAGGGCGTACTCGACCGGGGGTGGTCGACCGGGAGATGCCGTGTCATCTCGACCCACGCACGGAACACCTCGTTCTCCGTCCCGGCGTTCTGCTCCAGTCTGTCGGCCACCGCACCCGCCACGTTGCCGATGGTGGCGACCCGCCTGCCCGCCTCGGCGTCCCCCTCCGGCCCGTGCTCCGGCGGCTCCTCCTCCGGAGCCTCGTCGTCGGTGGACGACAGGACGACGTAGCCCAGGACGCCGGTCACGAGTGTCGCCGCGAGGAGCACCACGAACACCGACGGCTGCGTGACGACCAGCCCGGAGTCGTTCGCGAGACCGATCGAGGCGTTGCCGCCGGTGCTCGGCGGTGCCGGCTCCGAGGCGAGGATGTCGGCCGAGGTCGGACCGGTCCGCTCCACACAGCTCGTCAGCAACATCCAGACGAAGAACCCGGGGAAGCCGATGGCGACGAGCGCCGCCGAGGCGGCGAACCCGTCGTCGCGGTACGCGAGCCCCGACCAGAGGACGAGCCCGACGCCGCCGACGATGATGAAGAACTCACCCGACAGCAGGAACGGGATGCAGAGGCCGAAGGAGACGGAGAACTCCCCCGGGTCGGTCAGGGGCTCGCGCCCGCTGCTGCCGTTCTGTCCGGAGTCGCGGTCGTTCCCGTCGGTCGGGTCGGTGACGCTCGACCCACCACCACCGTCGGCGGGGTCGACGACGCTCGCGGCCACGAGCGAGAGCGCGACCACGCAGACGAGCGCGAGGACGACCGGGAGGAGTCGCTCTCGGTTCACGTCGGTCACTCGGAGCCGGTGGTTTGAGTGGTTTTCGTTGGCACACGTCGTGGCCGAAGCTCCGGGGGCGTCCGGCCCGGTCCGCGGTCCCGGCAGTCCCGCCGGGGAACACGCCTCTTTTCAGCCTCAGCACCTCCAGTGTTGGTATGCAGAACGTCGACGCCGCCGGACTCGGTATCGGGGACGACCACCCGACGCGCATCATGGGCGTGCTGAACGTGAGCGCGGAATCGCCGTACGACCCGAGCGTGTTCGACGACCCAGCGGAGGCAGCGGCGTACGTCGAGGACGAACTCGTCGCCGAGGGCGCGGACATCGTCGACATCGGGCTGGAGTCGGCGAACAAACGCTTCGAGGTACTCAGCGCCGAGGAGGAGCTGGAGCGGCTCGACGTGGCGCTGTCGGTCATCGAGAACACCGCCGCCGACCCGGTCTGGTCCATCGAGACGCGCTACCACGAGGTCGCAGAAGCGGCGCTTTCGGGCGGCTTCGACATGATCAACGACATCGCGGGCTTCGCCGACCCGGAGATGCCCCGCGTCGCCGAGGAGTACGGCGTCGCCGTCGCGAAGATGGCCAGCCCGCCGGACCTCACGCGCCCCGGGGCTGTCGAGGAGACGCCGTGGGCCGAGCGCAAGGGCGAGGCGTGGGCCAGGGAGGCCGACTACGTGGACATGGTGTACGAGGCGCTCAAGCAGAACGGCCTGCCCGACGACACCATCGTCGACCCGGCGTTCGGCGGCTGGTCCGAGGCGAAGACCGTCGAGGACGACCGCGAGACGTTCCGCCGACTGCGGGAGTTCCGCGGGCTCGGCCAGCCGATGCTGGTCTCCATCAACCGGAAGAACTTCCTCCGCTCCCTGACCGACCGCTCGACCGAGGACGCACTCGCCGTCTCGCTCGCGGCCACGTCCATGGCCATCGAGCGCGGCGCACACGTCGTTCGGACCCACGACGTGCGCGAGACGGTGGACGCCGCCGCCGTCGGCGACGCGTTCCTGCCGGAGCGGCACCGGAGCCGCGATGGCGACGTCTCCGTCGAGGAGCTGGACGTCCGGACGGAAGCCGACCTGCGCCGGCACGTCGACCGTCTCGGAACGGGAGACGTGGCTGCCGCCGCGACCCTCGCCGTGTTCGCCGTCGAGGGGCTCACCGACGACGCCCGCGCGGAGCTCGCGTCGCTCGCGTCCGCCGCCGATGCCACCGTCGCGACGAACGCCGGTGGCGGGCTGCTCGTCGGGAGCCACGCCGCACTCGCGGAACTGGTCGCCGAGGATGCCGAGACCGGGGGCACCGCGGCCGTCCTCGACGCCGTCGCGGCGGCGCTTGCGTGACCCGTCGGTGGGGCGACACCACCCCGTCGCCGTCCAGTCGCGGGTCCGTCGTCGGGACCCCTCCGACACCAGATTCCCTCGAATTCGGTAGCGAGAGGCAACTAACGACCCGTTATCGCCTGTATAACTCGGTAAGAGAAAACTTATACCGGTGGGTTCAGAAGGTGGGGGTGGAAGCCGGGAGGGCCTCTCGGGTAGGGGTACTCACACGAGGCAATTCCGGCCCACACCAACGGTTATCTTGGACCTACGTCCCACAGTGACAGCTATGGAGTTCGAAACGTTCGAGCCGGTGTACGAGGCCATCCTCGCGGAGTTCGGTTTCGACCGGGCCGGCGACGAGCGCGCACGGGACGTCCTCGCGGAGCTGACGACACCGTTCGACGAGTCGCGACTCTCCGTCCTCGACGGCGCGCACGTCGCCGTCTGCGGGGCCGGCCCGACCCTCGAGACGGACCTCGGGAGCGTCGACGCCGACCGCGTCGTCGCCGCCTCCTCCGCTGCGGCGGTCTGCCGCGAGCGGGGCGTCCCGGTCGACGTCTACGTGACGGACCTCGACGGGGAACCCGAACTCGTGGGCGAGCTCGCGGCCGACGGGACGCCGGTCGCCGTCCACGCCCATGGCGACAACGTCGAACGGGTGCGGTCGATGGTCCCCGACCTCCCCGACGAGCCGGTGCTGCCGACGACCCAGGCCGCGCCCGTCGGCCACGTGCGGAACTTCGGCGGGTTCACCGACGGCGACCGCGCCGCCTTCCTCGCGGACCACGCCGGGGCAGCCCGGCTCTCGTTCCCTGGCTGGACGTTCGACGATCCGGACGTGGGGCCGATGAAGCGTCGCAAGCTCCACTGGGCGGCCCGGCTGCTCGCGTGGCTGGAGCGCCGACGCGACGAGCGGTTCGCGGTGCTCGACGACCTGCGGGACGGCCTCGAACCGGTCGGCTAGAGCGGGACCGCGACGTTACGGCTCGAGGACGACCTTCCCGACGGACTTGCGGTCCTCGATGTACTCGTGGGCCTTTTGTGCATCTTCGAGGGCGAACGTCTCGCCGACGACGACCTCGAGCTCGCCGTCCGTGAGTCCCTGGGTGAGGTCCGGGACGGCCTCGAGCACCTTCTGGGGCTTTCTGGCCATCGCGCGGCCGAGGTGGTAGCCGATGACCGACTGGTTGCGGAAGAACATCTCGCTGGTGTCGAGCGTCCCGGGCACGCCGCTGGCCGCGCCGTACGGGACGACCCGTCCGAAGTCGGTCGTGGCGCGGATGCAGTCCGAGAACACGTCGTCGCCGACGCCGTCGAGCGAGAGGTCGACGCCGACGCCGTCGGTCTCCGCCTTCACGACATCGACGAAGTCCTCCTCGGTGTAGTTGATGGGGTGGTCGCAGCCGAGCTCTTCGGCGAGGTCGAGCTTCTCCTGCGTGCTGGCTGTGCCGAACACCTCTGCTCCGGCGCGGTCGGCGAGCTGGACGGCGGCGGTCCCGACGCCGCCGGCCGCGGCCTGGATGAGCACGGACTCGCCCTCCTCAAGCCCGCCCCACTCGAACAGACAGTTGTGGGCGGTGAGGAACTGCACCGGGAAGCCGGCGGCCTCCGCGAAGCTCATCCCTTCCGGGATGGGGAACAGGGAGTCAGCGTCGGTGACGGCGTACTCGGCGTAGCCGCCGACGCCGACCATGCCGACGTAGCGCGCGCCCTCCTCGATGCCGACACCCTCGCCGACGGCGTCGATGGTCCCCGCCGCTTCGAAGCCGGGGACGAACGGCGCGTCCGGGCCACCCGGGTAGTGGCCGCGGCGCTGCATGATGTCCGCGAAGTTGATACCCGCGGCCTCGACCGCGATACGGACCTCGCCCGGCCCTGGCTCCGGTTTCTCCGTCTCGACGACCTCGATGTTGTCGCTCCCGCCGTACTCGGTGACCTGGATGGCTCGCATGTTCGGACCATCATACATCCGCCGGCGGGAAAAGGTTCGGTCAACCGGCGAAACCAACCACCAGTTCAGTGTTCATCGTGCGGCCGGACGGCGAGACGACTGCCGGCGGAGACAGTTTTATCGCCGGCGTCGCCCCACGTGTGTGCATGACACGCGACTGCTCGTTCCTCGCCGACCTCGACCTCGACGACGACCAGGTCTCGTTCGCCGAGGCGACACGCGAGGCCCACGACAGCGACTGGGGCACGAAGCCCGGCGACGAGGTGCTGCCCGACGCCGTCGTCTACCCACAATCCACGGCGGACGTCTCGGCAGTGCTCGAAGCGGCGACGGCACGCGACGTGCCCGTCACCCCCTACGCCGCCGGGACGAGCCTCGAGGGGAACGCGGTGCCGGCCCACGCCGGCATCAGCCTCGACCTCACCCGGATGGACACCGTGCTCGACGTGCGTCCCGAGGACTTCCAGATCGACGTCGGACCGGGCGTGATGGGGAACGTCGTCGACGACGTCGCCGGCGAACACGGGCTGTTCTTCCCGCCGCTGCCGTCCTCCGGGAGCATCTCGACCGTCGGCGGGATGATCGCCAACGCCGCCAGCGGGATGCAGACGGTGAAGTACGGCGAGGTCGCGGACTGGGTGCTCGAACTCGAAGCGGTGCTCGCCGACGGCTCCGTCATCACGGCCGGGTCGAAGGCGGTCAAGACCTCGTCGGGCTACAACCTCCGCGACCTGCTCATCGGCAGCGAGGGGACGCTCGCCGTCGTCACGCGGGCGACGCTCGAACTCGCGGGCAGACCCGCACAGATCCGCGGCGGGCGTGCGCAGTTCGAGGAGCTGGACGACGCCACCGCCGCCGTCGAGGACGCCGTCCAGTCCGGCGTCGACGTGGCGAAGATCGAGCTCATCGACGAGGAGAGCGCGATGATGGCCAACGCCTACTCCGGGACCGACCTCCCCGACCGCCCGACCGTCTTCGTCGAGTTCCACGCCAACCACGGCGTCGACGAGGAGGTCGCCTTCTGCGAGTCCGTCTTCGAAGCTCACGACGCCACCCTGTTCGAGGTCGCCGAGGCCGACGCCGGGATGGACGCTCTGTGGCAGGCCCGAAAGGACCTCGCGTACGCCATGCAGTCGTGGGACCCCGAGCTGACGCCCCTGCACCCCGGCGACATCACCGTCCCCATCTCGAAGTACGGGGCCGCCATCAGGTACGCGAAGGAGCTCGCCGAGGAGCACGACCTGCTCATCCCCTGCTTCGGCCACGCGGGCGACGGCAACGTCCACTACTCCGTGCTCGTCGACGAGGACGACCCCGACGCGGTCGAACGCGGCGAGGAGGCGTACCGGAAGATCGTCGAGTTCGCCATCGAGCGCGGCGGCACCTGCACCGGCGAGCACGGCATCGGCCTGGGCAAGCGCGAGTTCCTCGTCCGCGAGCACGGCGAGGCGACCGTCGATACGATGCGGAAGGTCAAGCGCGCGCTCGACCCGACGGACACGCTCAACCCCGGGAAGCTGTTCCCCGAGACGGTCGAGGGCCGGCGGGTCCGCGACGAGGAGACGTAGGATGGCCCCGTCGCACGTCCTCGTCCCGCTCGACGGCTCACCGCTGGCCGACCAGGCGCTGGTCCACGCACTGGAGACGTACGACTGTCGGACGACGGTGCTCAACGTCGTGACGCCACTGGACAGCTCGATGAGCGAGAGCGGCGTCCTCGGTGCCGACGAGGACCGGGAGGACGCCGCCGAGGAGCGCGCTGAGACGGTCGTCGAGCGCGGAAAGCGCCGCGCCGAGGAGCACGGCCGCGCGGTCGAGACGGCCGTCGAGACCGGCGACCCCGCCGAGGCCATCATCGAGTACGCGGAGGACCACGCCGTGGACCACATCGTCATGGGCGGCCACGGCGGCGAACGCTCCGGGCTCGCGGCACGGCTGCTCGGAACCGTCGCGACGTCCGTCGTGAGCGACGCGACCATGTCCGTGACGGTGGTCCGGGACTGACTCGCGACTCGACTACGCCGCGCCACCGAGCACCAGTGCGAACGCCCGGTAGACGACGAAGCCGAGCGCGATCGAGGTGACCAGCGTCAGCACCCAGAAGACGAGCGTCGTCGCGATCTTCCGGCGGGAGACGCCCGCCGAGCCGCCCGCGAGCCCGCCACCGATGACGCCCGAGATGATGATGTTGTTGAACGAGATGGGGATGCCGAGCAGGATGGCCGCCTGTGCGATGATGAACCCGGGGACGAGCGCGGCGATGGACCGTCGGACGCCGAGCTGGGCGTACTCCCGGGAGGTCGCCTGCAGCAGCCGCGGCGCACCCATCCAGGCACCCCCGAGGATGCCGACCGAGCCGACCGTCAGCAGGACGATGCCCGGTAGACCCAGCTCGACGCCGTAGAGGTTCTCGAGGGGTCCGGTCGCGAGCCCGACCTGGCTCCCGCCGCTGGAGAACGCGACGATGCTGCCGAGGATGAGCAGGAAGCTCTTGATCCCCCTGTCGACGGACTGCTGCGTACGACCGCGGATGAACTGGAAGCTCAGCGCCGCGGCGGCGAGCGTGACGACCGGGAGGAGCAGATCGACCCCGCCGACGACCGGCGACGGGAGGACGCCCGCGACGAAGCCGGCGACCGACTCCTGTTCGGCTCCCGTGGGCGACGGGATGACGCTCAGCCGGATGTTGGCGACGATGCCGCCGACAACGGCCGCGAGCAGCGGGATGCTGATCGTCTCGGGGATGTCGTCCCGGCGCAGCAGCGTCGCGGTCGTGTACGCCAGCCCGCCCGACACCGGCGGGACGAGCACCCAGAACGTCGCGATGCGCCGGTACGTGCCGAACGCTGGGTCGCCCCCGAGGGAGAGCCCGACGCCGACCATCGCCCCGGTCGTCGCGAACGCGGCCGGGACCGGGTAGCCCGAGTAGATGCCGAACGCCATGAACGCCGTGGCCGTCAGCAGGCCGGCGGTCGCCGCCAGCGACGTGATGGCGACGCCGTCGATGAGGCCCGCACCGACTGTTTCGGAGATGCTCCCGCCCTGCGTGAGCGCGCCGAGCGCCGCGAGGATACCGATGAGGAACGCGGCCTTCATCGTCGAGACGGCGTTGGCCCCGATGGCCGGCGCGAACGGCGGCGAGTTGCTGTTCGCGCCGAGCGTCCACGCGGTGCCGAGGCTCGTCAGGGTCGCGACGACGACCAGCCCCCAGAAGACGAGGTCGGTCATGGGCTCCGCTCCGGGTCGCTCACGACGTGGGTCCCCGGCTGGTGGTTCGCTGCGTCACTCTCATACCGCTCGATTGGCGCTATCAGTTGAAGTAAGTACCCGCCCGGGTCCGGTTCCCGGTCACCGCTCGAACTCGGACTCACGGTGCTCGTCGACGGCATCCGTCGACCCCTCGCGCTCCACCCGCGAGCGGACGGCATCCACGTTCTCGTTCTCCAGGATGCGTGCGGTACGACGTTCGAACTCCTCCTCGGAGAGCTCGCCGCTGGCGTACATCCGCTGGAGCTGGTCCAGTGCGTCGTTCGTCGGGTCCGGACCGTCCTCGCGGTCGCGCTCTCGCCCGAACAGCCTCCGGAGGTCGTTCTCGAAGATGAACGATACCGGGAGGACGACGACGAAGCCCAGTCCGGCAGCCGTCCCGGCGAGCGCGTCCAGGCCAGTCTGACTGCCGAGGATGACGACCGCCAGCGTCGCGAACACCACGAGGACCGGGAGCTTGTCGAAGATGTCCCCATCGACGGGGTCGAAGGACTCCCCTTCACCTTGGTCGGCCATGGGCGGGTGTTCGGACGCCCGCGGATAAACCGTTACGGACGGCCGTGCTGCTCAGTCGTGGACGAACGCGTCGACGACCGCCGGTCCCTCGGTCGCGACGGCTTCGGCGATGGTCGACTCGAGGTCCGACGCATCCGCGACGGTGAACCCGGTCGCGCCGTGGCTCTCGGCGTTCGCCGCGAGGTCGACCGCCGGCTCGAAGTCCATGCCGACGTACTCGTAGTCGTCGACGTCGCCGCCGAAGATGGCCGCCGTGTTGTCCTTCAGGATGCGGTAGTTCCGGTTGTCGGGGACGACGACGGTGAGGTCGAGGTCGTGGCGCGCCGCGGTGTTGAGCGACTGCGGGTAGTAGAGGTACGAGCCGTCGCCGACGAAGCCGAGGACGGTCCGGGGGTCCTCTCGCTCGGCCTCCGCGAGCGCCGCACCGACCGCGGCGGGGAGCCCGTAGCCGAGGCCGCCGCCCTTGTTGCCGAACAGGTGCCCCGGCGCGAAGTCCCAGCGCGTCAGCAGGGCGTAGCGGGCGGTGACGCCCTCGTCCATCACGAGCGCGTCCGGCGCGACGCTGTTCATCGCGTCGACGAGGTCCGCCTTCGACCCCCGACTGTCGCCCTCGGGGGCCTCGTCCTCGCCCATGGCGTCCATCTGCTGGGCGGCGAGTTGCTTCATCGCGTCGACCTGCACGAGCCGCTCCTCGCGCGTCTCGTCGTCGACGCGCTCCTCGACTGCATCCGCCAGCTCGTCCATGACGTGGCCGAGGTCGCCCGTGACGACCGTCGCCGGGTGGTTCTTCCCGCCCTCCCACGGCTCGTCGGTGAGGTCGACGACGGTCGCGTCCTCGGGCACGAGCGGGTTCTCGTGGCCCCAGAGCGTCGTGTTCGTCGTACAGCCCGCGAAGACGAGGGTGTCGGTGTGGAACAGCGTCGAGGCGACGTCCTCGCTCGGCGGGACGTGGCTCACCCACTGCTCGTGGTCGGTCGGGAAGTTCACCTCGTAGCCCAGGATCTCGCCGTGGACGCGCATGCCGCCCGCTTCGGCGAGGTCCACGGCCGCGTCGACGGGTTCGACGCCCGACCAGGCGCGGTGACGGCCGACGTGGTCGCCGACGACGAGGACGGGATTGTCCGCCTCGGCGACCACGTCGGCCGCGTCCGCGATGGCCGCCGGGTCACCGCGTCCCGGATTCGGAACCGTCCCACCCATCGGTTCGGGCTCCAGCTCCGTCTCCTCGCGCATCACGTCCATCGGGAGCCCGAGGAAGACGGGGCCGGTCGGCGGCGTGCAGGCGACGCGGAACGCCCGGCGGAGCATCCGCGGCAGCGCCTCGACGGACAGCACCTCGTCGGACCACTTCGTGAACTGGTCGGTCAGCTCGACGAGGTCGCCCGAGAGGATGGGCTCCTCCGCGCGGAAGTCGCGCTCGTGGTTGCCCGCGGTGACGACCAGCGGCGCGCCGGCCATCGCCGCGCCGTAGAGGTTACCCAGGCCGTGTGCCGTGCCCGGTGCGACGTGGAGGTTCACCACGCCCGCCGGGAGCCCGTCGATCTCGTCCGCGTGCTGGCGTCGCACGCTCGCGTAGCCCGCCGCAGCGCCGACGGCCACGTCCTCGTGCAGGCCCAGTACGTACTCCAGGTCGGAGTCGACGAGCGCGTTCATCACCGGGAGCTCCGTCGTCCCGGGGTTGCCGAAGACGTACTCGATGCCGTACTCCGAGAGGGCGTCCACGAACAGGTCCGCGCCGGTGTACTCGGTCATACCTCCTTCCTCGGTGGGGGACGTGAAAATCGTTGGTGCGCCGGCACTCGTGACCGTCACGGGTTCCGAGGGTCGGCGGCCGGTAGAACACCGGCCCAGGAACCAACCTGGGAGGGCGTTCGTATACGGATTTTTATGATTCATCTCTCGGTGTACCGACACTGTGGCCACGAATCGTACATATCACTACATAGTCCGCAATATCGGACGTACCGTCGATGTACCGTACGTATCGGTACAGCGACTCGGGTACCGGTTCGGAGTGGAACCGTTCCGTCGGTACCCCTATTATAAACCGCTTTACATACGTCTCGTTTCCATCCACCTGATGACGCAAGGCTCGACGCGTCTGGAAGAGGTGGCATCACGTCGCAAGTTCCTCCTGTCGACAGGGGCCGCGGGACTCACCATGCTGGCTGGCTGTTCCCAGTCCAGCGATGGGGGCGACGGAGGCGACGACGACCAGACCGAGGCACCAGGGACCGAGAACAGTGGCCAGGACACGCAGAACGAGGGCGGGGACAACGAGTCGGGGCTCGACACGACGGTCCTGACCGGCGACGGCTCCTCGACGGTGTTCCCCATCACGAACACCGCGGCGAGCTACTGGAACTCCAACCCGGAGGCCGGCGACGGCGACTACTGGCCCTCGGAGTGGGCCGAGGAGTACGACACAGACATGCGTCTGGCCGACTTCTTCGCGGAGCAGTACGGCTACGAACCGACCGGCGAGCGCTCCAGCCCGCCGTTCCGCGTGAGCATCGCCCTCAGCCACTCCGGCACCGGC
Organism: Haloarchaeobius salinus; assembly: GCF_024464185.1. Taxonomy (NCBI): domain Archaea; kingdom Methanobacteriati; phylum Methanobacteriota; class Halobacteria; order Halobacteriales; family Halorubellaceae; genus Haloarchaeobius; species Haloarchaeobius salinus. Next base: position 56,362 of record NZ_JANHAU010000003.1, on the reverse strand, counting down.
ATCGAGGGCGTCATGGAGGGTCGCGTCGACATCGGTGACGCGAGCTCCTCCGCGGAGTCCGAGCTCGGCGAGGACGCCGAGGGCCTCGACGGGTTCGTCGACCACGTCGTCGGCGTCGACGGCCAGCCCATCGTCGTCAGTCAGGAGATCAAGGACGCTGGTGTCGAACAGATCACCATCGACGAGCTCCGTGACATCTACACGCAGGACATCACGAACTGGAGCGAGCTCGGCGGCCCGGACCGCGACATCCTCGCGCTGGGACGCGCGGTCGGCTCCGGGACGGACACGGCGTTCCGTCAGAACGTCTTCGGCGACCCGGAGGCGCCCATCGAGCCGGACCAGCGCTTCGGTCAGAACCAGCAGCTCCAGCAGGCCATCGCGCAGGCGGACAACGCCATCTCGTACATCGCGCTGGCGTTCGTCACGGAGGACACGCCGTCCATCGGCCTGGAGATCGACGGGACGCTGTACGAGTACGGTCGGAACCTCGGTGCGGCGGACTACCCGCTTTCGCGCGACCTGCACGCGTACACGTACGAGGACACCAGCCGGAAGGAGGCAGCGTTCATCAACTTCTGTCTGAGCGACTTCGGACAGGAGATCTTCGTCGCCGGGAACAACTACTTCAAGCTCCCGGCGGACCGGCTGGAGAGCATGCGCGAGAAGGTCGCAGCCTCGAACTACTGACGACCCGGTTCCCGACGACGGGAATCGACCATCCACCACGATATTTCAGTACGAATGCTACAACAGATACAGAACCGCGCGGGCGAGTTCGTACGGGACGTTCCCCGGCGGGCACGGGCGTACCGCGCTCGAACGGACGACGAGGCGCTGCTGTTCCACGCGGCCGCGGGGTTCACGACGTTCGTGACCTTCGCGATGTTCTTCCGTGGGTCGCGGTGGACCGTCGTGCCGCTGCTCGCGTTCGTCGCCGTGGTCGCGGTCGGCTGGCAACGCCAGCAGGCGGAGGTCGCGAAGGCACTGACGTTCCTCACGACCATCGCGACGGTGTCGATACTGTCGCTCATCATCGGCTTCCTGCTCTGGGAGTCGGTCGACATCGTCGAGCACATGGGCCTCGGCGTGTTCACGCGGACGGAGAAACCGCACTGGACGCCCTCCGAGGGCGGCGTGTACACGCTCACACCGATGATGATGGGGACGGCGCTGACGACGCTCGTCGCCACCGCCATCGCCGCACCCTTCGGCATCGCCGGTGCCATCTTCATCAGCGAGATGGCTCCCCCGACGGTGCGCGAGGTCGTCAAGCCGGGCATCGAGCTGATGGCCGGCATCCCCTCGATCACGTACGGCTTCATCGGGCTGACCATCCTGAACCAGTACTTCTACGCGGAGTTCCGCACCCCGACCATCGGGAGCTACTTCGCGGCCGGCATCATGATCGGGCTGATGGCGCTCCCGACGGTCGTCACCGTCGCGGAGGACGCCATCTCGACGGTGCCCGAGTCGATGAAGAGCGGGTCGCTCGCCATGGGTTCGACGGAGTGGCAGACGACCAAGAGCGTCACCCTGCCGGCGGCGCTGTCGGGCGTCTCGGCGGGCGTCCTGCTCGGCGTCGGCCGGGCGATGGGCGAGACGATGGCCGCGACGGTCATGCTCTCGCACACGAAGGGGTTCCCCAGCCCGGCGTTCGACGTGTTCTCGAACTACGGGGAGACGCTGACGACCGTCATCGCCTTCGAAGGCGGCAACGCGAGCGGTATCCACCTGAGCGCGCTGTTCGCAGGTGGCGTCGTCCTCTTCTTCATGGTGATGGTGCTCAGCGTCACCTCGCAGTGGGTCGAGTGGCGGATGCAGCAGAAGCTCGGAGGTGAGCAGTGATGAGCAACGCGACCGAGTCCGAGTTGCGTACCGGGCACTCGACGCTCGGCCGACAGGTCGCGCTCCCGGTGCTCGGCCTCGCCTTCCTGACGTTCCTGGCGACGTGGGCCACGGCGTTCCAGTGGATCGACGAGTCGCGGACGCTGCTGGGGACGACGGTGCTGACGCTGTTCGGCGTCGCCCTGCTGCTCGTGGCGGCCGGCGTCGCCGGCATCGGCCTCCTCTCGCGGTTCGGCTACATCGACACGACACCGTCGCCGACGGCGGGACTGCCCGTCGGCATCGTCTTCGGGACGCTCTGGGCGGGCATCGGCATGGCCGTCTCGTTCCAGTACCTCGGCGACTCGGTCGTCTACTGGGGACCGGTCGCACTCGTACTGGGTGCTGTCGGGCTCCTGACGGCGACGCTACCCCGCGAGGACATCGGCTCGACGGTGCCGTCGGCCGTGCTGCTCGCGACGCTCGGTGGCCTCATCGTCGCCGGCGTGTTCGACGCGGACTGGGTGTACGAGGCGGAGTGGACCGGAGCGATCTTCCCCGGCAGCGAGCTCATCCCGCTGCTCGTCTCGGGTGCATCGCTGCTCGGCGCGTGGAGCGCCGGGAAGGCCAAGGAGGGATTCGGCGCGCAGGGCCGCGAGGCGGGTGCGTTCTACATCATCGCCACCATCGTCGGCAGCATGCTGTCGGTGCTGGGGCTGCTCGTGTGGTTCATCGTCAAGAACGGCCTCGACACGTTCCTGACAGGGGCGAGCCTCACGGGCGGTCACCTGAACGTCCCGTTCACCGGCCTCACCGTCCCCTTCGTCGAGCTGCCGTTCGTCACGAACGTCACCGGCAGCCTGTTCGTCGAGACCCCGGGCGTGATGCCCGCCGTCGTCGGCACGCTCTGGCTGGTGTTCGGTGCGGTGCTCTTTGCCGTGCCACTCGGCGTCGGCGCGGCGGTGTTCCTCACCGAGTACGCGGAACAGGGCCGGTTCACGCAGGTCGTCGAGGTCGCCACGAACGGGCTCTGGAGCACGCCGAGCATCGTGTTCGGCCTCTTCGGGCTGGCGTTCCTCGTCCCGCGGATCAGCGGCGGGAACTCCATCTTCGTCGGCCAGCTCGTCCTCGGGTTCATGCTGCTCCCGCTGGTGCTCATCACCAGCCGGGAGTCCATCAAGTCGGTCCCCGACGAGTACCGCGACGCGAGCGCCGCACTCGGCGTCTCGAAGTGGCAGACCATCCGCAGCGTCGTCGTCCCGGCGGCGATGCCCGGCACCATCACCGGCGTCATCCTCGGCGTCGGCCGCATCGCGGGCGAGACCGCGCCGCTGCTGCTCGTCTTCGGTGGCGCGCCGTACCCCGACAACAGCCCGGACGTCGTCGGCGGGTTCGAGTTCAGCACCCAGCCGCCGTTCGTCACCAACGAGGCGCTGCTCGAACCGGCGAGCGCGCTGCCGTACCAGCTGTACTCGACGATCACGGCCGGGGTGTTCCCGCGCCCGGAGATCTACAGCAACCAGGAGTTCGGCTGGGGGACCGCGCTGGTCCTCCTGCTGGTGGTCCTCGGGCTCTACGCCATCGGGGTCGTCAGCCGGCTCTACTTCCGGAGGAAACTGCATTATGAGTAGCAACAGACAGATCGACACCGACGGAACGGACAGCCAGTTGACCACTTCCGGCGAGACGGAGGAGGACGTCCTCGACGGCTGGAGCGACTACCAGTTCGCCGGCGAGGCGAAGCTCTCCGTGGAGGACCTCGACGTCTACTACGGCGACGAGCAGGCCATCCAGAGCGTCTCGATGGACATCCCCGAGGAGAGCGTCACCGCGCTCATCGGCCCCTCGGGCTGCGGGAAGTCCACGTTCCTGCGCTCGCTCAACCGGATGAACGACCGCATCGGAAGCGCCCGAATCGAGGGATCCGTCGAGTTCGACGGGGAGAACATCTACGGCGGGCACACGAACCTCGTCGAGCTGCGAAAGCGCATCGGGATGGTGTTCCAGGCACCGAACCCGTTCCCGAAGTCCATCAGGGACAACATCTCGTACGGGCCGCGAAAGCACGGCGACCTCGACACGGGGCTGCTCGCCCGCCTGCTCGGCCGCGACGACACCGAGCGCGAGATGGCGCTCGTCGAGCGGTGCCTGAAGCAGGCCGCGCTCTGGGACGAGGTCAAGGAGCGGCTCGACGACAACGCGCTCGGCCTCTCCGGCGGCCAGCAGCAGCGCCTCTGCATCGCGCGCTGTCTCGCGGTCGACCCGGACGTCATCCTGATGGACGAGCCAGCGAGCGCGCTCGACCCCATCGCGACCGCGAAGATCGAGGACCTCATCGAGCAGCTCGCCGAGGAGTACACCGTCGTCGTCGTCACCCACAACATGCAGCAGGCCGCGCGCATCTCGGACCAGACCGCCGTCTTCCTCACCGGGGGCGAGCTCGTCGAGTACGACCGGACGGAGAAGATCTTCGAGGACCCGGAGAGCCAACGCGTCGACGACTACATCACCGGCAAGTTCGGGTGATCCCGCGTGGCGCGCGAAGGCTACCGGGACGAGCTGTGCACCCTCCGTACCGACGTGGCCGGGATGGGCGAGCTGGTGACCGACCGGCTCTCGCTCGGCGTCGCCGCGCTGGCGGGTGACGACGAGGCCGCCCGCCGCGTCGTCGACGGCGACGACGAGGTGAACAACCGCTACGTCGCACTGGAGAACGAGTGTCTCGACCTGTTCGCGCTCCAGCAGCCCGTCGCCTCCGACCTCCGGGTCGTCGCCGCGTCGTTCAAGATACTCACCGACCTCGAACGCGTCGGCGACCTCGCGTCGAACCTCGGGACGTACGCGCTGACGGACCAGCGCAGCAGCGTACCCGAGATCGACGTGGTCGCCATCGCCGAGGACGTGCTCGCGATGGTCGAGGACGCGATCTCGGCCTACGTCGACGAGGACGTCGAGGCCTGCTACGCCCTGGCCGACAGCGACGACGAGGTCGACGCCCACGGGCTGCGGGCGAGCGAGCAGCTCGTCCGGGCGCTCATCGAGCGCGAGCACGTCGACGACGCGTGGTCGGTCGAGCGCGTCCTCGACGACGTGTCGCGGCTCCTGCTGACGGTCCGGGACCTCGAACGGGTCGGCGACCACGCGGTGAACATCGCGGCGCGCACGGCGTACATGGTCGACAGCGACCGGACGCTCATCTACTGACAATGGAACGAAGGAAGGTTCAGAAGGTCGGCGGGTCGACCTACACGGTCTCGGTGCCGAAGGACTGGGCGCACGAACACCACATCGAGGCCGGCGAGCACGTCCACCTCTACACGCACGACGACGGCTCGCTCGTCGTCCGGAGTTCGAGGACCGACGGCGAGGGGCTCTCGGAACGCACCGTCGAGGTCGGCACCGGGCCGCCGGAGACCATCGAGCAGGTGCTCAGGGGGCTGTACGCCGCCGGGGTCGACGAGATGACGCTGGCCGCATCCGACGGGTTCGACGACGCCCAGCGACGCCGGGTCACGAGCGTCGCCCGTGACACCGTCGGGCTGCAGGTCGTCTCCGCCGACGAGGGAGCCGTCACGGTGCGAAGCCTGCTCGATGCGGGCGACGTGTCCGTCCAGCAGTCCGTGCTGCAGCTGCAGTTCATCGCGCTGTCGATGCACCGGTCGGCCGTCGACGCCCTCGTCGCCGGGACCGACGCTCTGCCGGCCGACGTCCGCGAGCGCGCCGCCGAGGTCCACCGGCTCGCGGCCATGGTCGTCCGCCACTTCAACCGCTCGCTCAGCGACTTCGAGGAGACCGACGCCCTCGGGGTGAGCCGCCCCGAACTGTTCACACACTGTCGGGTGGCCCGCGAGTACGAACGGCTCGCCGACGAGAGCGTCGCGGTCGCACGGGTCGCCGGCTCGGTCGACCGACCGCTGCCCGAGGGGTTCGCGGAGTCGTTCGACGACGTCGCGGTCGACGCCAGAGCACTCCTCGAGGACGCAACCGCGCTGGTGCTCGATGGGGCCACCGTCGACGCGGTGACCGACCTGCTCGCGCGCTACGAGTCACTGGCGACGGAACTGGAGACCGCGGAGACGGCGCTGTTCGACGCGGCGTCGGGTGCCGACCCGCGGCTCCTGCGCGCGCTGGACTCGGTCGCACGAACCGCCGAGGGAGGGCGTGCAGTCACCCGGGCGGCACTCCGTGCCACGACGGGGGAGTCCTGCGTCGACGGCTCCGGTGACGTCGGGCGCACAGGCGAGGCCGCCGATGGCGAGTCGGCACCCTGAGCACGGCGGCCCTCCCACCCAGCGGCTCAGTGCTGGTCCGGCGCGAGCGCCGCGAGCGTCTCGTGGATCTCGTCGCGGGAGGCGGCGCGCGGGAAGCCGATGCTGACGTTGTCGACGCCGTCGATGTCGGCGAACTTCGCGAGCTCCTCGCGGGCACGCTCCGGCGTCCCCGCGGCGGCGAACGCGTCGAGCATCTCGTCGGTGAACGTGTCGATGGCGGCTTCGCGGTCGCCGTTCATCCAGTCCGCGGCGATCTGGTGGGCCTCGTCCTCGTAGCCCTGACGGGCCAGGGAGTCGCGGTAGTAGGTTCCCATCGCGCCGACGTAGAACGCCGAGTGCTGCTTGACGAGGTGGCGCGCGCGCTCGCCGTCGTCGAGCGCAGCACAGGTCAGCGAGAGCGTCACGTCCTGCTCCGCCCGGTCGTTGTCCCCCATCTCGACGCCGCGGTCGAAGTCATCGAGGCGGTCGCGCATCGCCGCCGGCGTGAACAGGATGGCGTGCCAGCCGTCGGCGAACCGGCCCGCGAGTTCGACGGCCTTCGGGCCCATCCCGGCGGCGTCGACCTTGGGCCGCGGCTCCGGTGCGTCACACCGCAGCCGGAAGCCGGAGAGGTTGAAGTACTCGCCCTCGTAGTCCAGCTCCTCGCCCCGGAGCACCATCTTCACGATGTCGACGTACTCGCGGGTGCGTCGGAGCGGGTTGCCGAAGTCCACGCCGTGCCAGCCCTCGATGACCGCCGGGCCCGACGGGCCGATGCCGAGGCGGAACCGGCCGTCGGAGACCTCCTGGAGCGTCGCGGCGGTCTGTGCCAGCAGCGCGGGCGACCGCGAGTAGACGTTCATGATGGAGGAGCCGATGCCGACCTCCTCCGTGGCGTGGGCGATGCTCGTCATCACGGTGACCGCGTCCCGGCCCCAGGTTTCGGGGAGCCAGACGAAGTCGTACCCGAGTTCTTCGGCGCGGACGGCCATGTCGACGAAGTCCTGCACCGAGTCCTGTGCGGCGACCGGCAGGTGGACGTGGTACTCTGTCACGATACTGCAGGCCTTTGGGCCGGAGGGCCTTGATAACTCCCCATTTTCGTGCGAGGAACGTGGAACCGAGATGAACGCGCGTGCCGTGGTTCAGGGGGGGTCCCCGGGGACGCTGCTCGGGTCCTCAGACGTCCGGGTTCTCCATGATGTTCGGCACGCCGCCGGCCGTGATGGTCTGTCCCACCACGTACGACGACGCGGGCGAGGCGAGGAACTGCGCGATGTCGGCGATCTCCTCGCTCAGCCCGATTCGGCGTTTGACCTCGTCGCGGTCGATCTCGTCGGCGGTGACGCCCATCTGGCTGGCGACGCCGGGCGTGGCGACGAAGCCGGGCGCGATGCAGTTGACGCGGACGTCGTCGTCGGCCCACTCGAACGCGAGCGTCTTCGTGAGGTTCTCGACGGCGGCCTTGGCGGCGGCGTAGTGGCTCATCCACGGCGCGCCCTGCTGGCCGGCGACGCTGGAGAGGTTGATGACGGTGCCGCCGCTCCCCTTGAGGTGCTCCGCGGCGGCCTGCGTACAGTGGTAGGTCCCGGTGAGGTTGATGTCGACGATGGTCTTCCAGCCGTTCTCCGAGATGTCGTCGAAGTTCGCCATGAACGACGCGCCGGCGTTGTTGACGAGGACGTCGATGCCGCCGAACTCCTCGACGGTCGCCTCGACGAGGGCCTCGACGGCGTCGCGGTCGGTCACGTCGCACTCGACCGCGAGCGCGCTGCCGGGTCGGTCGCTCTCCTCGATACCCTCGACGACCGGTTCGACGTTGTCGAGTTCGCGCGAGCAGACCACCACGTCGACGCCGTCGTCGGCGAAGCGCTCCGCGATGGATTTACCGATACCGCTCGACGAACCGGTGACGATGGCCACGTCGCCGTCGACCGCGAACTGTTCGGTGCTCATCGAACCGCCTCCCGCTCTTCGTGTGTCATGCTGTCGTACCGTACGGACTGCGGGCAATAAAGATGGGTGAAGGCGGCGGCGTGAAACTCCGTGCGAATCGTTCCCAGTTCACTCTCGCTAAAAGCAACAGTTCGCCTCGCCGGAATTGTAGGAAAGATATAACTATTTCTAAGTTGAAATATGGGTCGTTGAAGCAGGGGGGATATCAATGGAACACTCGAATGGGGACACCCGTCGACACGGGATGACGGTCGCCCGGGGGGGCATCGTCGTCGCGAAACGACTAGACGTGGAGTCGCTGCCGTTACCGGCCATCTCGTACGAGCTCCGGTCGGAACGCGAGGCACGCACAGAGGTGCGAATCGTCGAACAGCTCCCGGCCAGGGTCGGTGCCGACCGGGTCGGCTACCACCCGGAGTACGGCGGGGACGGCTGGACCTGTTACGACGGCGGCGAGCTCGTCTGGCGCGGCGAGCTCGAGCCCGGGGAGTCGCGCCGCATCGTGCTCGCGGTCTGGCTGGACGCGCCCGAAACCGCGCTCTCGCTGCTCACGCCGCCGACGGTCGAGTCCGTGCGGGCGGTGGCGCGGGACACCGAACCACAGGTGCTCGACGAGACACTGCTCACGGGGGGCGGGCACGCCGCGGGGACGGCGGCGGTCGCCGATTTCGTCCCCGACGAGGCGCTCCACGCGCCCGACGTGGCCGTGCCGACGCTCGCCGAGCTCCCGAACCCCGGTGACGGCCTCGACGCGCCGCCGCGGGCCGTCGTCGACGATGCTGCCGACGCCATCGCCGGCGGCGGCTCGGACGGGGACCACGACCGCTACTACCACCTGCGGCTGTCGGTCGAGTCGGCGGACCGGGGCGAGCGCGACGTCTCCGTCCTGGAGGACCTGACGAACGCGCTCTCGGTGCTGTACGCCGACGCGGACGACCGCGACGGCGGCGCGTGGCGGGTGCTCGACGTCGCCATCGGGACGAACTGGCAGGCCGAGCGCATCGTCACCGCACTCGGCGACGACCACCGTGTCTCGGGGCTCGTCGTGACCGAACTGACGGGGGCGGTCGCCGCACGGACACAGCGCCCGCGGTCCGCCGACCCGAACCCGGACGAGTTCGCGGCGTCGGTGTTCGAGTCGGCGGACCCGACCACGGGCGACGGCACAGAGGCCGGGGCATCTGAACCGTTTTCGGTCGATACGCCGGAGTCGGTCGACCCGGTGGCCCCAGACGAGACTGCGGACCCCGTCGTTGCTGACGGGACCGTCGACGACACCCCTGGCCGTGTCGAACCCAGCGGAGAGTGCGACCACGCGCCGGAGACGGGTCCAGCGGAGCGCGCGCCCGACGACGAACTCGGTTCCGCCGACGAGTTCGGAGCGGGCGGCTCGTTCGCCTCGGCCGCCGATCTCGCGTTCGACGACGAGGACAGGAACAGTACCGACTTCGAGGGAGATGGGGACCCGACGACCGACACCGACGAGCCGGCCGATGCGATGGCGACGTTCGCCGAACTCCAGCAGGAGACCGAGCAGGCCGACGTCGCGGACCTCGACGCGGAGCTCGAGGAGATGGTGCTCTCGCCGACGGGTACGGAGGAGTACACCATCAGGAAGCTGTTGGAGGACGTGGACGACGATCCCTCACTCTCCTCGGTCTGAGTGTCGTCGGGGGCCTTCCCGCTGTTCCTGTCGATCTGTCAGATCGCGACCGCCAGCCAGTTAGATATTTAAACCCCGCACATAGGCGGGCGAGTTACCTCGTCGGTCCGGTGCGTAGCTACGGACAGTGATATCAGGATGGCATCGAACGTCTGCGGGGGCTGGAACGCCGACAGTTGCGAGGGGACGCCGTACTGCCCGCCGCGCTGCCCGCGGTTCGTCGGGAAGCACGGCACCGGCTACCTGATCCAGCCGGTTCGCGACAGCACCGAGCCACCGGCCGCGCTCCTCGAGATGTACCGCGACTACCCGCAGGAGCACCGTTCGATGGGGCTTCCGCCGGTCACGGAGGGACAGATCCGTGGCTGGCTCGACAGACTGCTGTCGCGGGGCACCAACCTGCTCGCGCGGGACGGCGACCGTGTCGTCGGCCACGCCGGCTTCGCCCCCGACGACGGCGACGAACCGGAGTTCCTCGTCTACGTGGACCCCGCGTACCACGGCCGCGGGCTCGGCACCGAACTCACCAGACACGCCATCGCCCACGCGGCCGCGGCCGGCCACCGGGCGCTCCGGCTCAACGTCGACAGCGACAACCGGACGGCCATCTCGGTGTACCGGAAGCTCGGCTTCGAGATAATCGACCGCTCCGGCGTCGAACTCGAGATGCGGCTCCCGCTCGACGGCCCCACCGCCGCCGAGAGCCAGCTCGCCCCCGCCGCCAGAGCCTGACTCCCCCGCTTCTCTAACCAGACTCCCCCGCCGGTCGAACCGGCGAGACTCCCCGACATTCGATGGACGGAAGTACCTCGCTGTCGACCCCCCGATGACCAGATGTCCGGCGACGACGAGAAACCGTTCGACCAGTATCGCGCCGACGTGGACCGCCCGCTCGTCCGGCTCTTCCGCGAGTACGGGCTGCCGCGGCTGCGGTGGTTCGTCGCCGGCAACGTCGCCAACGTCGTCGGACGAAGCGCCAGCCTGCTGCCACCGCTCGTCCTCGGAACGGCCATCGACGCCGTGTTCAACGGCAACGGGAGCTACTCGCTGCCGCTCGTGCCGGGGTCGATGCTGCCGACCGAGCCAGCGGCGCAGTTCTGGCTCTCCGTCGCGCTCATCGTCGCGGGCTTCGTCCTGACCGGCGTGGGGACGTTCGTCTGGGGCGTGACGATGAACCGGTTCGCCCACGGCGTGATGCACGCGGTCCGGACGGACACGTTCGACGCGATGCAGGCGCTCGACATGGCCTTCTTCGACGAGAAACAGACCGGCGAGGTGATGTCGGTGCTGAACAACGACGCCTCGAACCTGGAGACGTTCCTCGACGACGCGCTCAGCGAGGGCCTCCGCATCGTCGTCATGATCGTCGGCATCGCCGCCATCCTGGCGTACCTGAACGTGGCGCTGGCGGTCGTCACGCTCGCGTTCCTCCCGCTGATGGTCGGGTTCACGTACTGGTTCATGCGGCTCGTCGAACCGCGCTACCGCCGGGTCCGCTCGAACGTCGGGAGCCTCAACACCCGACTGGAGAACGCGCTCTCGGGCGTCGAACTCGTCAAGACGAGCGCGACCGAGTCCTACGAGACCGGCCGGGTCAGGTCCGCATCGAGGGACCTCTACGACGCCCACATGTCGGTGCTAACGCTGTCGTACTTCTACCGACCCGGGATGGAACTGCTGGCTGGTATCTCCTTCGCGGTCACGTTCGTCGTCGGCGGGCTGTGGCTGTTCCAGGGGCCGCCGCTCGGCCTCGCGGGGCAGCTCACCGTCGGCGACTTCGTCGTGTTCCTCCTGCTGACACAGCGGTTCGTCGAGCCGCTCTCGCAGGCGTCGAACCTCGTGGACTGGTACGAGAACGCGAAGGCCTCCGGCGAGCGTGTCTTCGGCCTGATGGACGTGCCCCCGCACGTCGAGGAGGCCGACGACGCCGCCCCGCTGACCGACGTCGACGGGCGGGTCGAGTACGACGAGGTGACCTTCGCCTACGACGAGGGCGAGACGGTGCTCCGGGAGGTCGACTTCGCCGTCGACCCCGGCCAGACCGTCGGGCTCGTGGGGCCGACCGGCGCGGGGAAATCCACCGTCGTGAAGCTCCTCATGCGGCTCTACGACGTGGACTCGGGCGCGGTGACGGTGGACGGCCACGACGTGCGCGACGTGACCATCGACTCGCTGCGCCGGAGCGTCGGCTACGTCTCGCAGGACCCGTTCCTCTTCGACGGCACCATCGCCGAGAACCTCCGGTACGGCCGGTTCGAGGCCAGCGACGAGGCGGTGCGCGAGGCCGCGAAGGCCGCCGAGGCCCACGAGTTCATCGCCGACCTCCCGGACGGCTACGACACCCGGGTCGGCGAGCGCGGGGTCAAGCTCTCCGGCGGGCAGCGCCAGCGGCTCGCCATCGCCCGCGTCGTCCTGAAGGACCCGCCCATCCTCGTCCTGGACGAGGCGACCTCGAACGTCGACACCGAGACGGAGGTGCACATCCAGCGCAGCCTCGACGCCGTCAGCGAGGGGCGGACGACGTTCGTCATCGCCCACCGGCTCTCGACGGTGCGCGACGCCGAGGGCATCCTCGTGCTCGACGGCGGCGAGGTCGTCGAACGCGGCACCCACGACGAGCTGCTCGACGTGGACGGCCTCTACGCCACGCTGTGGGGCGTCCAGGCCGGCGAGGTCGAGGACATCCCCGACAGCGTGTTCGGTGCGTCCACAGGGAGCTGATACCACGCTCCCGGATAGCGACCTGTAAGCGCAAGAATCATGTCGAATCCGCGGGTCTTCCCTCAAAGACGGATGCCAGACAACCTCCGCGTCCTCTGCGTGGACGACGACCGCGACACCGCCCGGACGACGGCGGAGTCCCTGCAGGCCGCGGGACTCGACTGTCTGGTCGCGACGAACGGCGAGGACGCACTCGCCCGGCTCGACGAGGGCCACGTCGACTGCGTCGTCAGCGACTACGAGATGCCAGGGATGGACGGCCTCGAGCTGCTCGAGGCGGTCAGAGAGCGCGACGAGGGACTCCCGTTCATCATGTTCACCGGGCAGGGCTCCGAGTCGGTGGCCAGCGAGGCCATCTCCGCCGGTGTCACCGACTACCTCCGCAAGACCGGGACAGAGGCACGGCAGTTCCTCCGGCGACGCATCGGGAACGCCGTCGACCAGTACCGGGCCGAGCGCGGGCTGGCGGAGACGCGCGGCCGGCTCGAGGGACTGCACCACCACGCCGTCGCCATCGCCGGCGCGCACGACCGCGAGACGGTCGTCGACCAGGCGCTGGTCGCTGCGGAGCGCATCCTCGACTTCGACGTCTCGGGCGTCTACGTCCTCGAGGACGACACGTTCGTCCCGCTGACGGAGCGCAGCTACCGACCGGACGGCGATCTCCCGACCGTCGACGACGGCGTCCTCGGTCACACCTATCGCGAGCGGGAGTCGGTGCTGGTCCGGAACGTTCTCGAGGACAGCATCGCCGAACCGGACCAGCCGGAGTTTCGCTCCGCGGTCAGCGTGCCCGTCGGTCGTTACGGCGTCTTCCAGGCCATCTCGGAGGAACCACACGCCTTCACCGAGACCGACAAGGAGCTGGCCGAGCTGCTCGTGACTCACGTCACGCAGGCGTTCGACCGGCTCGAGAGCGAGGCGGACCTGCGGCGGACGAACGAGCAGTTGCGGGCCATCCTCGACAACACCACGGCGAACATCTACATCAAGGACCGGGACGGTCGCTACCAGCTCATCAACGACCAGTTCCGGGAGCTGCTCGACCTGGAGCCCGGCGAGGCGGTCGGACAGACCGACTTCGACCTGCAGGACGAGGAGTACGCCGAGGCCGTCCGCACGAACGACCGACTGGCAGTCGAACGCGGGGAACCGGTCCAGACCGAGGAGTCCGGCGAGTTCGAGGGACGAGAGCGCATCTACTACTCGGTGAAGGTACCGCTGTACGGCGACGACGGCGAGCCAGTCGGCGTCTGCGGGATCTCCTCCGACATCACGGCGCTCAAAGAGCGCGAACGCGAGCTGGAGCGACAGAAGGAACGGCTCGACGAGTTCGCACACCTCGTCAGCCACGACCTGCGGAGCCCGCTGAGCGTGGCGCGTGGCTACCTCGACCTCGTCCGCGACGATATCGACCACGAGCACCTCGTGGAGATCGCGAACGCCCACGAGCGGATGGAGAGCATCATCGAGGGCGTCCTCACGCTCGCCCGCGAGGGCCGGGAGATCGGGGGGAAGCAGCCGGTGTCCGTCGAGGCGGTCGCCCGGGACGCCTGGGCGAACGTCGACTCCGGAGCAGCAACGCTGACCGTCGAGGACGACTCGACCGTCGACGCCGACCGGGACCGGCTGCTGCAGGTGTTCGAGAACCTCTACCGGAACGCGCTGGACCACGCGCTGCCCGACGACACAGACGGCGAGCTCACGGTGGCGGTGGGCACGCTGGCGACCAGCGGCTTCTACGTCGCCGACGACGGCGTCGGCGTCCCGGAGTCCGTCCGCGACGGGTTGTTCGAGGCGGGCCGGAGCTCGGACTCGAACGGCACCGGCTTCGGGCTGGCCATCGTCGAGCGCGTCGTTCGCGCCCACGGCTGGACGGTCGACCTCGCCGATTCGGCGGACGGCGGGGCGCGGTTCGAGATCCGGACCTGAACCCTGGTACTGCCCGAGGCGGTGGCGTTCTACTGCCCGAGGTGGTGGCGTTCTACTGCCCGAGGTGGTGGCGTTCTACTGCCCGAACCGGGTGACGTTCTCCAGTTCGTCCAGCTTCGGCTCGGCGAACGCCTCGCGGGCGATGCTGCGCAGGTGGACCTCGTCCGCGCCGTCGATGATGCGGAACGCGCGGACGTTCTCGTAGAAGTCCGCGAGCGGCAGGTCCTTCCCGATGCCGTTGCCGCCGCAGATCTGCACCGACTCGTCGATGGCGTCCTGGACGACGTTCGCGGTGAACACCTTCGCCATGGCGACACCGATGCGGGCCTCTTCGCCGGCCGCGATGTCGTCGGCCGCGTGCCGGATCATCGTCCGCGCGGCGTGCAGTCGGGTGCGCTGGCGGGCGACGCGGAACCGGAGCGCCTGCTTCTCCGCGATGGGTTCGCCGAAGGCCTCCCGCTCGCTGGCGTAGGCGGTCGCGATGTCGAGCGCACGGTCCGCCATCCCGCCGAATCGCATGCAGTGTGTGAGTCTCGCGGGGCCGAGTCTGCGCTGGGCGACCGCGAAACCGGCGTTCTCCGGACCGAGCGTGTTCTCGACGGGGACGCGTGCGCCGTCGAATTTGACCTCCGAGTGGCTGGAGCCGACGGGCTCGCCGCCCATGTGCGGGATGTCGCGGACGACCTCGACGCCGTCGGTCTCCCGGGGCACGAGGATGATGCTCGCACCCTCGTAGGGGTGGGCGTCGGGGTCCGTGCGGGCCATGACGAGGAAGACGTCGGCGTCTGCGCCGCCGGTCGTCCACCACTTGTGGCCGTCGATGACCCACTCGTCGCCGTCCTTGCGCGCCTCGGTACTGAGCATCTTCGGGTCCGAGCCGCCGCCCTGCATCGGCTCGGTCATGCAGAACCCCGAGTTGATCTCGCCGGCAGCGAGCGGCGCGAGCCAGCGCTCCTGTTGTGCGTCGGTGCCGACGATCTCGAGGGTGTGCATGTTCCCCTCGTCGGGGGCGGCACAGCGCATCGCGAGCCCGCCGAGCAGGCTCCGGCCGGCCTCCTCGAAGACGGGGAGCATCGCACGGAAGTCCAGCCCCAGTCCACCGTACTCCGCCGGTATCTGCGGGCCGTACACCTCGTACTCGCGGGCGGTCTCGCGCAGGTCGTCGACGACCGAGTCGGGGACGGAATCGCTGCCCAGCCACTCCCGCTCGACGGGGATGACCTCCTGCTCGACGAACTCGCGGGCGCGCTCGGCGACCTCCCGTCCGACGTCCGGGTCGTGGTACTCCATGTCGCCTGCTTCGGACGCCGGGGTGAAAAACGGTCCCACACAGCAGGGAACTCGTTCGGCGTTCCTCCTCGTCCGCGGGCGGTAGCGGACATTTCGACCCCGTTTTAACATTGTTAGCTGCCGTGACCCGAGGTTATTCCTACGACCCACACGTCGTCCCGGCCGTGACAGACGCATCCGACGAGTACTTCGACCGACTCGTCGACGAGGCGGCCCTAGAGTCGTACCTCCGGGCGAACCTCGGCGACGCCGACGACTTCGAGGTACGCCGCCACCAGGCCGGCCACTCCAACGAGACGCTGTTCGTCACTTGGGGCGGCGAGGAGCTGGTGCTCCGGCGGCCACCGCCGGGCGAGACGGCGGAGAAGGCCCACGACGTGTTGCGGGAGTACTCGGTCGTGGACGCGCTCCAGTCGACCGACGTGCCCCTGCCGCGGACCGTCCTCGCCTGCGACGACCACGACATCGTGGGGAGCGACTTCTACCTGATGGAGCGCCTGGACGGCACCGTCCTCCGCGGCGCGGACGGCGACCCCCTGGCCGACCCGGCGGACCGCCAGCGCGTCGGCGAGGAGCTGGTGGACACGCTCGCGGCCGTCCACACCGTCGACGTCGACGCGGTGGGGCTCTCCGAGTTCGGCCACCCCGAGGGGTTCACCCAGCGACAGGTCCGGCGCTGGTCCGAACAGCTCACGTGGGCGTTCTCGAAGACCAGCGACGAGCGCGAGGTGCCGGCCATCTACGACGTGATGGAGTGGCTGCAGGAGAACGCACCCGAGGGGCACCCGCACACGCTCGTCCACGGCGACTACAAGCTGGACAACGTGATGTACGACCTCGCCGACGAGCCCGAACTCGTCGGGGTGTTCGACTGGGAGATGAGCACGCTCGGCGACCCGCTGACGGACCTCGGCTGGATGCTGTCGTTCTGGCGCGACGCGGGCGACCCCGACACCGTCTCCGAGGAGTTCTTCGACACGTTCCTCGAGAACGAGGGGTACCCGAGACGGCGGGAACTCGTCGACCGATACGAGGCGGCGACCGGCATCGAGTACACGAACGACCGGTTCTACCGTGCGCTGGCGGTGTACAAGCTCGCCGGTCTCGGTGAGATGTTCTTCGCCCGCCACCTCGCGGGCGACGCCGACGACCCGCTCTACCCGAAGATGCGCGAGGCGGTCCCGGCGCTGGCCGACCGCGCACAGCGCATCATCGACGGCGAGGAGCCGCTGTAGCCGGGGCCACGGGATTTCTTCACCCTGTCCAACGTGACAGAAGCTCTGCCAATAGAACCGATACTTCTTTGGTAACCTGGAGCATGGGAGCTGCTATGGGGGCGTTCGCCACACTCGCCAGCGTGGGGGCTGGCACGGCAGCGACAGCATCGGTGACGGGACCGGGGGAGCTCGACGCGTTCTGGACGCTCTCGGTTCCGGTTCGGGCCGCGATACTCTCGGCCTCGACACTACTGCTCGGGATACTGGTCGTCGGACTGTTCCCCGACTACGGGACGACGGCCGTCGAGCGTGTCCGCCGGAGCATGCTCTCCTCGTTCCTCATCGGGAGCGTCGTCGCCGTCGTCTACGCCGGTTGCATCGCCATCCTCTGGTTCGCCGCGGGCCAGGACCAGATCGTCTCGCTCATCGCGATGCCGGTGCTGTTCGTCCTCGTCGGCCTCGGAACGGTCTGGACGGCCATCGGGCTGGTCGGGCTCTGTCAGGCCGCCGCCGACCTCGTCGGTGCCGACCACCTCGGCTGGGGTATCGTCGGTGCCGTGGTCGTCGCGGGTGCGAGCGTCACGGTACCCGCCTACGGACTCGCAATCGCAGTTCTCGCCGCCGTCTTCGGCTTCGGCGCTGGGATCAGGACCCGGCCGGGCGTCCGGGTCGGCACCGACCGCGTCGTCCCGCCGGACCGGAAGGTGTAGGCCGTCGCCGCCCGTTGGCACCAGCTTAAGGGTGGAACCACCAGTTCCAACGGGTATGCAACTGCACTGGCACCGCGACGACCTCCGGGTCGCCGACAACCTGGCCCTCACGACGGCGACGGACCGGGCCGACGACCGCGGCCCCGTCGCTCCCGTGTTCGTCTTCGACGATGACGTGCTCGCCCACGGCTCGTCGAACCGGGTCGCGTTCATGCTCGACGCGCTGGCCCACCTCAGAGACGCCTACCGCGACCGGGGGAGCGAGCTCCTCGTCCGCCACGGCGACCCCCGGGAGGTGGTCCCCGAGCTCGCCACGGAACTCGGGGCCGAGTCGGTGACGTGGGCCGAGGGTTACTCCGGCCTCGCCACCGAGCGCGACGCCGCGGTCCGACAGCGACTCGACGAGGTCGACGTGGCGCGTGAGTCCGTCACCGACGCGCTCCACCACGAGCCCGGTTCCATCACCACTAACGATGGTGAACCGTACTCCGTCTACAGCTACTTCTGGAAGAAGTGGCGCGACCGGCCGAAGACCGACCCCGTCGACGCCCCCGACGCCGAGGCCCTCGTCGATGCCGACGACCTGCCCGACCCGGAACCGCTGCCGACGCTCGCCGACCTCGGCTTCGAGGTACCGACGGCCGACATCCCGACGGCGGGCACCGAGGCCGCACGCGAGCGACTCACCGCCTTCTGTGACGGCCCCATCTACGACTACGGGGACCGCCGGGACTACCCCGCAGAGGCCTGCACGTCGCGGCTCTCCGCCGACCTGAAGTGGGGAACCATCGGCGTCAGGGAGGTGTACGAGGAGACAGCGGTCGCCGCCGACTTCGCCGAGACGGAGTCCGACAGGGAGTCCGTCGAGGAGTTCCAGAGCCAGCTCGCGTGGCGGGAGTTCTACCACCACGTCCTCTTCTTCAACCCCGGCGTCGTCACGGCGAACTACAAGGAGTACGAGCACCCAATCGAGTGGCGCGACGACCCCGACGAGCTGCAGGCCTGGAAGGACGGCGAGACCGGCTACCCCATCGTCGACGCCGGGATGCGCCAGCTCCGCGAGGAGGGGTTCATGCACAACCGCGTGCGGATGATCGTCGCCTCGTTCCTCACCAAGGACCTGCTGGTGGACTGGCGCGAGGGGTACGCCCACTTCCGCGAGCACCTCGTCGACCACGACACCGCGAACGACAACGGCGGCTGGCAGTGGGCCGCGTCGACGGGGACCGACGCTCAGCCGTACTTCCGAATCTTCAACCCGATGACCCAGGGCGAGCGGTACGACCCCGACGCGGCGTACATCACGCAGTACGTGCCGGAGCTCCGCGACGCCGAACCGTCCCTGATCCACGGCTGGCACGAGGCGAGCGAGCTGCTGCGCGAACAGGGTGCCCCGGAGTACACGCGGCCCATCGTCGACCACGGGGATCGACGCGAACGGGCGCTCTCCATGTTCAAATCGGCACGCGGCGAGTGACCTCCGGTTCCGACCAGTTTTTCGGTAGATGATAAAATTCTTCGTTTCATGAAATCATTATTGGCACTTTCCTAAAGCTATTTCCGCACGCGGCACACTGTGTCGTACGGTCTATGAGTCAATCGAACGGCCCGTACGAACCCGAACAGTTCACCTACCGTCTCCCCGACCCGACCGTCGCCGTCGAGCGCGCGTTCGGAGCGGCGAAATACGCGTCGATACTCGACGGTCTCGTGGCGGCGACGAAGGTCGTCGTGGTGTCGCTGCTCCTGTCGTTGCCGCTCACCACGGCGGTCCTGCTCGCCGGACTCGTCACGTTCTCCGTCTACGGCTCGAACAAGCTGGTCGACGCCGAGGACGAGGTCAACTGCCCCGGCCGCGCCAGCTTCGTCGCCCGGAACCGCGAGGCCCTGCTCGTGGGCACGCTCGGCGCGTACGTCCTCGCACTCGGACTCGCGGCGCTGGAGGGCCTCGACTCGTTCCTGTTGACGCTCGTCCCAGCGGCCGCCGCGGTCCTGTACAGCACGCCGTGGCTCCCGGTCGACGGCGGTACCCGGCTGAAGGACGTGCTCGTCGTCAACACCGTCCTCGTCGCCGGTTCCTGGGCCGCCTACGTCGCGTTCATCCCGGTCGCGTACGCCGACGCGCCGGTGACGCCGGCCGCCCTGACCGTCTGTGCCTTCTTCTTCCTCCAGACCGTCGTCGCCGGCGAGGTGCTCAACGCTCGTGACGTGGCCGGCGACCGCGCCGAGGGCGTCTCCACGATGGCGACCGTCTTCGGCATCCGGCACACCCAGTTCGTGCTCTACGCGCTCGACGTCGTCACCCTCGCCCTGCTCGTCTGGGCGGCGACGACCGGCGTGCTGTCGGTCCCCCTCGCGCTCGCGCTGGTCCCCGCGGTCGGCTACTCGCTGCTGGTCACCGCGCTGGTCGGGCGTGACGTCGACCGCGGTCGGCTCGGCACCTGCCGGGACTGCCAGTACCTCCTGATGCTCTGTTGCGTGCTCGTCGCCGTCTGAAATCGCCCCTCGATATTGCCAGTCGAGTTAAGGGCGTGGGACGCGAACCCGAAGTACATCGGTCCGCTCCGAAATGTCCCCCTCGCTCGTTCCCATGTCAGGGCTCCTCATCACCGCCGTCGTGGCCACGATAGTCGCCTGGCTCGCGTACAATCAGCGGCCCAAACCAGGAGCGGCGTGGCTCGCGGCGATGCTCGTCGCGGTCGCGTGGTGGGCCGCGTTCTACGCCCTCGAACTCCCCATCCAGACGATGGCGACGCGCCGGCCGTTCATGAAGCTCCAGTGGCTCGCGAGCCTCACCATCCCCGTGTTCTGGTTCTGCTTCGCCCTGGAGTACACCGGGCGTGACCGCTACGTCACCCGCTGGTCGACGGCGGCACTCCTCGTCGTCCCGGCGGTCGTCTTCGGCTTCGTCGCGACGTTCGAACACCACGGCCTCATCTACCAGGACCCACAGCTCGTCGAGCGCGGCGGTACCTACGTCGTCGACCACGTGTTCGGCCCGCTGTTCTACCTCGGTATCGGCTACGCCTACCTCGTCATCCTCGGTGGGTCGCTGCTGTTCATCTCGCTCGTCTTCGACCGCAGTCCGACACACCGCCGCCAATCGGGCGCGCTGCTCGCCGCCGTCATCGCCCCCTGGGTCGGCAACCTCGTCCACGTCCTCCACGTCCCGATGGTCGCGCTCGACCCGACCCCCATCGCGTTCCTCGTGACCGGCGTCGCGAGCTACGTGGCGCTGAACGAGCTCGACCTGTTCGACGCGGTCCCCGTGCCCGACTCCATCGCCCGGGACGTCGTCGTCGAGGGGATGGAGGATCCCGTCGTCGTCGTCGACGAACGCAACCGCGTGGTCGACGCGAACGCGGCCGCGTCGACCATCTTCGGCTACGACGCCGACGCCGCGCTCGGCCGCGACGCCGCGCGGGCGATCCCGGGCTACCCGCAGGCAGGCGACGGCGACCAGGACACGGTCGAGGTCGAGACTGGCCGCGGCCGCCGGTACTTCGACGTGACGGTCTCCGACATCACCAACAGCAGCGACCGCCGTATCGGCCGGGTGGTGACCATGCGGGACGTCACCGAGCGGACCCACGACGAACAGCGCCTCGACGTGCTGAACCGCGTGCTCCGGCACAACCTCAGGAACGAGATGAACATCGTCGCGGCCAGCGCCGAGCAGCTCTCGACCACCGTCGACGACGAGGAGCTGGAGCTCGTCGAGACCATCCGGGAGCGCGCCAACGACGTGGCCGCACTCGGCGACACCGCACGTCGCATCGAGCGGCTGCTGGAGAGCGCGGACGAGGAGGCGTACGAACCCCTCGGGACGATGCTCGACCGCGTTCTGGAGCGCGGCCGCAGTCAGTTCCCGACCGCCTCGTTCGAGGCCGTCTGGACGACCGAGGAGGGGACGGTGTACTGTCCCCGGACCGTCCAGCCGATCCTGTGGAGCCTGCTCGAGAACGGCGCGGCCGAAGACGACGCGGTGGTGACCGTCTTCGTCACACCGGGGACGGACGGGTACGTCTCGGTGACCGTCGCTGACGACGGCCCCGTCATCCCGAAGCGACAGCGCGAGGTGCTCAAGTCCGGCACGGAGACCCCCCTCGACCACACGAGTGGTCTGGGACTCTGGCTGGCCGTCTGGGGTATCCGCTCCATCGGTGGCACCATCGACTTCGAGAGCGAGGCCGAGACCGGCAACGCGATCACGCTCCACGTCCCCTGCGAGATCGAGACGTCGGCGGCCGCCGAGAGCCAGGTTGTCAACTAGACGCATACGGGTTCTAAACTTTTAAACGGGAATCGACCGTATGGTAGGACTGGGTGATACAAATGGCCGAGAAATCACACGCCGAACTGCCGCCGCTCCCGTACGACTACGACGCACTCGAACCATCCATCTCCGAACAGGTTCTCACCTGGCATCACGACACACACCACCAGGGGTACGTCAACGGTCTGAACGCGGCCGAGGAGACCCTCGCCGAGAACCGCGAGTCCGGCGACTACTCATCGTCCGCCGGCGCGCTCGGGAACGTGACCCACAACGGCTGTGGGCACTACCTGCACACGCTGTTCTGGGAGAACATGTCCCCGAACGGCGGCGGTGAACCCGAGGGCGACCTCGCCGACCGTATCGAGGAGGACTTCGGCTCCTACGAGGGCTGGAAGGGCGAGTTCGAGGCGGCTGCCTCGGCCGCCGGTGGCTGGGCGCTGCTCGTCTACGACCCGGTCGCCAAGCAGCTCCGCAACGTCAAGGTCGACAAGCACGACCAGGGCGCGCTCTGGGGCGCACACCCCATCCTCGCGCTCGACGTCTGGGAGCACTCCTACTACTACGACTACGGTCCGGACCGCGGCAGCTTCATCGACAACTTCTTCGACGTGGTCAACTGGGACAAGGTCGCCGAGGAGTACGAGAAGTCGGTCGACCACTTCGAGTAATCGAAGCGCCGTACACCATCGACATTTTTCGCGCAGGCCCCGCAGTCAGTCCACGACAGCGCCGGCGAACTCGAACCGGGCACCGCCGGAGTCGCCCTCCGTAACCCGCACCGTCCAGCCGTGCGCGTCGGCGATGGACTGGACGACAGAGAGCCCCAGCCCGGTGCCGTCCTCGTTCGTGGTGTACCCGTCGTCCAGGACGTCCGCGCGGCTGTCGGCCGGGATGCCGATACCGTCGTCTGCCACGTAGAACCCGGCCGGCCCGTCGTCGATGGAGTCGGCCAGGTCGCCGACGATGACGGTCAGCTCGGCTGTCGCCCCGTTTGGGCCGTGCTCGACGGTGTCCCGGGGAGCGTGCGAGCGGGGGCTCGTGGAACCGTGTTCCACGGCGTCCTCGTGAGACGGAGTCGAACGAGGGCTCGTCGAGCCGTGCTCGACGGCGTCCCCGCGAGCGTGCGAGCGGGGGCTCGTGGAACCGTGTTCCACGGCGTTCCGGAACAGGTTCTCGAACAGTCGTCGCAGTCGGGTGGGTGCCGCACGGACGGTCCCGTCGGTCCGGACCTCGAGCGTCGCACCGTTGGTCTCCACGGTGGCCCAGGCCGCCCGGGCGACCTCCTCGATGCGGACCGCCTCCAGGTCCGTGACCGTCTCGCCCTCGCGGGCCATCGCGAGCACGTCCTCGATGAGTTCCTCCATCCGCTCGTGGGCGACGACGACGTCGTCGAGGTGGGAGACGTCGTCGGTGTCCTGGGCGAGTTCGACGTAGCCCTCGGCGACCGACAGCGGGTTGCGCAGGTCGTGACTGACGAGGCTCGCGAAACGGTCGAGCCGCTCGTTCTGTCGCTCCAGCTCGCGCTCCCTGTGCTCGCGTTCGGTCACGTCGCGGAGGTAGAACAGGTGCCCGAGCGAGCGGCCGCGGTCGTCGGACTGCGGCCACACCCGGACGTCGACGTACCGACGGCCGCTGGCGGAGTCGAGCGTGACGAGGGTCTGGGTCTCGCGGTCCCCGACGTCCGCCGCGATGTCGCCGACGGGGCCGTCGAGGACGGTGCTCACCCGCCGTCCGATGACGGAGCCATCCAGCCCGAGCAGTCGGCTGGCCGCCGGGTTCACGTCCGTGATGCGACCTTCGGCGTCGAGGACGACGACGCCGTCCCTGATGTTCGTCATCAGCGACTCGCGGGCGATGGGTGTCACGTCGGTCAGGCTGAACTCGAACACGCCGAAGGCGAGCGCCGCGCTCCCGAGGGCGAACCCGAACGGTGTCCCGTCTACGGCGATGGTCTCGGTCACGTAGAGCAGGTTCCCGACCAGCGGCGCGAGCGCGGCCAGGACGACCACCGCGGCCTGCCGCCGGTAGAGGTCGGTCGACCGGTAGAAGAACCCGACGAACATCGAGAGTGCCCCGAAGACGAGGCCGTAGGCGTAGAGGGTCCAGAGGTAGAACACAGCTCCGTGATCGACCCCGATGCCGGTCAGCGTCCCCGGGTCCTCGAAGACCCGGCTGTAGACGAGTCCGTGGTCGAAGACGAGTCCCGACCAGGCGACGACAACCATCACGGCCGAGACGCTCCAGAGCCCCGTCCGGACCCGCCGGTCGTGGAGTCTGTCGTGTCCCGTGTACTCGGCCGCCAGCAGGAACCAGGACGGCGGGACGAGGGTGACACCGATGTACGCGAGCCGACTGAACAGCTCGTCGACGAACAGCGAGGGGGTCAGACTCTGGGCGAGCGACGGTGCGGTCCAGGCGGCCGCACCGAGTGCGGTCAGCGCGAGGTAGCGGGCACCGGTGTTGGGCCGGTTCCGCCAGGCCACACCGGCGACGACGAACGCCAGTCCCGTCGTGGCGACGAGTACCATCTGGTACAGTGTGGTGATCGGGAGCCCCCCGAGCATTACCGATAGCAGTCGGCCCGTCCACTTAGATGACCCGGCCACGGAGCGTGGGACGGCCACGCAGCGACGGGTACGGGTCCAGGTCCCCACGGGGCCACACGCTACCGAGAGCTATGGACTGCTCCGAAGGCCACCCCAGAACTCGGAGCAGAATATATATATATATATATTAAATCCGATAGTTTTACGCAGCGCCGGGGGGTAGCTACGGTTGCTGCCACGCGCCGCAGTCCCACCGTGCCACTGCGGTGTCCGTTGCTCACCGTCGTCCGACGGTGAACCGACAGCAGAGCGCAGCACCACCACCACCACTCGCGAGCCGACACACTCGCACACTGCACCCGGACCCGACGACCGGCACGCCGCACACCACTGCCTGTCATCCTGCCGGCCGGGCCGTCGCCTGGTCGAACGGACGGGGGTCTCCCCCGTTCGGCCGATCTGGATCCGTGAGCGACGGCCGTGGACCGTACGCTTTAGGTCGCGCACGGTCCTACGGGGGCGCATGCCCGTTCAGAAGTCGGAATTCGACGATCTTCACCCGTGTGATTTCTACGAGCCGGACGAACTCCTCGAAGCCGACCAGATGTACACCGTCTACGAGATCGCCCGTCTCCTGCAGGGGCTCGGAACCGACGCCGAACTCGACCGCGAGACCGAGGACGTCCTGCTCGACTGGGCCATCCCGTGGGTCATCACCAACGCGGACGACCTCGTCGTCGCCACACCCCGGTCCGACGACGAGCCCGGGTACTACGGCCTCGACACATGAGGCTGCTCGTCGCCGGTGACGCACGCGTCGACGCGGGCAAGACCACCTTCTCGACCGGACTCTGTGAGTACCTCGACGCCACGGGGTTCAAGCCCCGCGCCGGCAACGACCACTGGTTCGACCACGACGACTACCTCGCCGCCGTCACGGAGGGCCGGCTCTACGGCAAGGACGCGAAGCGCCTCGCCGTCGCGAGCCCGGGCGACTCCGACCCGGAGGACCTGAACCCACTCCACCGGCTCTGGCGGCCCGCACCGGGGAGCGACACCGGCATCATCGGCGCGGGCCACCGCCAGTTCGTGCTCGACCGGGTCGGCGACGAGTTCGTCGTCAACGAGCGCGCGGACGTACCGGAGGACGCCCGCGAGCACCTGCCGCTCGCGGACGCCCACCGTGTCCGGACCCTGGACGAGCTCAACGCGGTGATGGAGCAGCTGCACGCCCCGGCGCTCGCGGAGATACGGGAGACGGTCCGGGCGGCCGACCGGGCGGTCGTCGAGTCCTACGCCGACATCGCGCTCCCGCTCCGGGACGTCGCCTTCGACGCCGTCGCCGTCGTCGAACCCGAACGCGCCAGGGTCTACGACGGCGGCCGGTACGGACGGGCCTGCGAGGCCGTCAGCGGGAGTCCGCGCGAGGGACGGCTGGAGGAACGCGTCGAGGACGTGCTGTCGTTCTGTGACCCGCTCGCGAGCTGTGCGCTGCCCGCGCTCTCGGCAGACGAGCGGTCGCATCCGGCGACGGTCGCCGACGCCTACGAGGTCGCCTACGAGGCGCTCGTGACGGCCGCGCTCTCCTGAGTCAGGGTCCCGCCGACCGGGCCATCCGGGCGGCGAGTTCGATGTGGCTGTACGGCCGGTCTGTCATCGACGGGCCGTGCCCGACGTGCATCTCGCCCAGGTCCTCGTCGACGAGGTCGAGCACGCGGTCGATGCTCTCGACGAGCAGGTCGTGGTCTCCCTCCTCGAGGTCGGTGCGGCCGAAGCTCCCGTTCTGGAACACGAGGTCCCCCGCGAGGAGGACGCCCGCCGCCTCGCTGTAGAAGCAGAGGTGGTCGTTCTTGTGTCCCGGCGTGTGGAGCGCCACGTACTCGTTGTCGCCGAGGCGGACCGTCTCCCCGTCGGCGATGGGCTCGTCGATACCCTGCTGGTCGGTGTCGAAGCCCCAGGCCTGCACGTCGAACTCGCGTTTCACGTCCCCGAGGTTGCCGACGTGGTCCGGGTGCGTGTGGGTCATCACGACGGCGTCGATGCCGCCGTGGTCGGCGACCCGCTCCGTGACGTCGAAGTTCGCGCCCGTGTCGACGAGCACCGTCCGCTCGCCGTCGACCAGGAAGGCGTTGCTCGTGAACGCCCGCACGCCAGCGGCGAGGTTCGTTATCATGGCCGACCGTACCGTCCCGACGGGTTTGACCGTTCCGGACGCGGCCGTCGTCGCGGCGATACCGTGGCCCGGCTACGGTCCGTCCGGAACGATTACGGCGTCACCCCGGCGAGTACGAGCTGGGCACGCTCGTCGCCGTCGTTGTGTAGCTGCCGCGTCTGGCCGGCGGACAGCCGGATCGCCTCGTGCTCGCCGACGTGGACCGTCTCGTCCCCGAGGTCGACTGTGACCTCGCCCGCGACGACGACGTACACCTCCTCCTGTCCGTCGCCCTCGTGGTCGTGCTCTTTGCCCTTCGCACCGGGTTCGAGTTCGAGGATCGTCACGCCCAGCGCCTCCGTATCGAGTGCGTCCCTGAGGAACCACATCCCGCCGTACTCCTCGGGGACGACCGACTCAACGTCGTCCGTGCTGGCTTTCGTGTAGGACATACACGACGAGGTTGGGCTGCCGCGGCCAAGAAGCTAGGTGCCGTGGTGGAGCAGACCGACGCCGCGAACCGACACGCTCAACCGCGGCTCGGCCCAACCGTCGGTCGATGACGAGCGAGTACGCTGGCGTGGTCTACGACCTCGACGGGACGCTGGTCGACCTCGTCGTCGACTGGGACGCGGTCGCCAGGGACGTGCAGGCGGTGTACGCCGACGCGGGCATCAGCCCCGACGACAGCGACCTCTGGACGATGCTCGGCGGGGCACGCGAGCACGGCCTCTACGACGACGTGGAGGCGGCCATCGCGGCCCACGAGCGCGAGGGAGCCCGCGAGTCGCGGCTCCTCCCGCACGCCGACGTACTCGCCCGCGAGGACCGTCCCGTCGCCGTCTGTTCGCTCAACTGCGAGGCCGCCTGCCGGGTCGCCCTCGACACCCACGACCTCGCCGGCCACGTGGGGCCGGTCGTCGGCCGCGACACGGTCTCGACGTGGAAGCCCGACCCCGAGCCGCTGCTCCACGCGGTCGACGGACTGGGGCTCTCGCCCGAGAACGTGCTGTTCGTCGGCGACTCCGAACGCGACGCCGTCACGGCCGACCGCGCAGGCACCGGCTTCGAGTGGGTCGAGTGACCCTGTTTCAGCGCTTGCGTGACGCGTAGAGGTAGACGCCGATGGCGGTGACGAACCAGACCACGGCACCGACACGGACCGCGAACTCGGCGCGCGCGTTCCACGTCGGGAGGGCGACGGGGATCGAGAGCAGGGTGACGAGGGGGACACCGACGAGGATGGTGACGACGAACGTCGTCCGCATCACCCACGCGTAGTCGACACCCTCGTCCACGTCGCCCCCGCCCACGGCCGCGTCGACCGCCTGCTCCGGGTTGCTGACGGGCTCCGGGTCGTCCGCCTCGGCGTCTGCATCGCTCACGGACGGTGCTGACCCCGCCAGCGGGTAAGGTCTGCCGATTTCGCGGGCAGGCGGTGGTGCCCCCGGTGGCCGCTATCCCGACCGAAGGTTTACGCTGGTTGTAAACCTCAGGGGCGCAGCTGTCCCGGCGACTGCCGCACCGTGGTATGTGAACCCCAGTCGTCACGGAACCGGCAGGCGTTTGAGCGATGCCGAGCAAACTCGGTACATGCGAACCACGGTGCGTGACGTGCGAGAGAAGGCGGGTGACGAGCCGGTCACGATGCTCACCGCGTACGACGCGGTGACGGCGGAGATCGTCGACGAGCAGGGCGTGGACGTTATCCTGGTGGGCGACAGCATCGGCAACACGAAGCTCGGCCACGAGTCGACCCTCCCGGTGACGGTAGACGAGCTGGCGAGCGCGACCGCGGCCGTCTCGCGAGCGACCGAGGATGCGCTGGTCGTCGCCGACATGCCCTTCTTGAGCTACGGGCACGACGAGAAGGAGAGCATCGAGAACGCGGGCCGGATGCTGAAGGAGGCCGGCGCACACGCGGTGAAGCTCGAATCCGGACCGCACACCGTCGAGCTGACCGAGCGGATGAGCCAGCTCGGCATCCCGGTGATGGCCCACCTCGGGCTGACGCCCCAGCGCGTGAACCAGCTGGGCTACGCACGACAGGGCACCACCGAGGAGGCCGCCGCGGAGATGCTGGACCTCGCGGTCGCCCACGAGGAGGCCGGCGCGTTCTCGCTGGTGCTGGAGCACGTGCCAGCGAACGTCGCCCGCGAGGTGACCGCGACCGTGTCGATGCCGACCATCGGTATCGGCGCGGGGCCGCACTGCGACGGGCAGGTGCTCGTCGTCGACGACGCCGTCGGTCTCTCGTCGTGGACGCCGTCGTTCGTGGAGGAGTTCGGCGACGTGCGCGCGGCGATGGCCGACGCCGTGGACGCCTACCGCGACGCCGTCGAGTCCGGCGAGTTCCCGGCCGAGGAGCACAGCCACGTCGAGGACGAGCTCGACGGCATCTACTGAGACCGGACGACCCTCCCGAACGCTCGACGCTACTCCTGCACGCGGGCGACGAACCGGCCGAGCGCGCTGTTGAACGCGTCCGGCTGTTCGAGCATCGTGAGGTGGGCGGCATCCTCGACGACGGCGACGCGGCCGTCCATCGCGTCGGCGAGGTAGTCGTGGTAGCGCGGCGGTGTCAGCCGGTCGTGCTCGCCGACGACACAGAGCGTCTCGACGTCGAGGCCGTCGAGTTCGTCCCTCACGTCGAACTCGTGGCAGGTCAGGAAGTCGCGCTCCGTGACCGCTCGCCCGCAGGCACGCATGCTCTCCTTCGACAGCTCGACGAGCCGGGGGTCGGGGTCGTGGAACAGCCGGTCCGGACCGTGGAGGAACTCGATGGCGCGCTCGAAGTCGTCGGCGAGCCAGCCCTGGAGGTCGTCGAGCACCGCCAGCTTCGCGCCCGTGCCTGCGAGCACCACGCCGTCGAACTCCGCGTCCCGTTCGAGGAGGAGGTGGAGGGCGACGGCACCGCCCAACGAGTTGCCGACGAGCACGCTGGCGTCCACCTCGTCGGCCACCGCGAGCACGTCGTCTGCGTACGCCGACAGCGACTCGAAGCCGGCGCTCGCGTCGGTGTCGCTCGCGCCGCCGTGGCCGCTGAGGTCGAGCGCGACCACGGGGAACTCGTCGGCGAGCCGTGCCTGGGACTTCCAGAGGCGTCGACTCCCGCCGCTCCCGTGGACGAACAGTACCGTCTCCCCGGACCCGCCACGGTCGAACTCGTCGTATGTCGTCGTTCGACCGTGATGACTGACCTGCTGCATGGAACGGAGTTGCTCGCCCGAGGGCATAAAGCCTAAGTCTATCGTGAACCGCAGTTACACTGTATCGTCGGGAACCCGATACCGTCTGGTGGTTCGGCCGGCAGAGGATTTATATACTAGCAGAACTAACTTGAGGTTAGTAAGTTCATGAACATCCAAGACTTCGCTGCGGAGGACGAGCAATTCGTCCGGCAGTACGTGTACGACGACGCCAGCGTCGTGGCCGTGGACCTCGGCGACGGGTTCGACGCCGGGTCCGTGGACATCGTCGGCGACACCGTCATCGTCGTCGGCCGCGGTGACGAGCAGTACGAGCTGGACGCTCCCGGCGTCTCGCAAGCGTTTATCAGAAACGGCGTCCTCACTATCGAGATGGAGGTCGACGCATGAAACTCACCGTCAAACCCCTCAAGCAGAAGGATGCAGGTCGTGGGCTCGCCGCCATCGACAGAGGCTCGATGGCCGAACTCGGCCTCGAGAACGGCGACTACATCCGGCTGGTCGGCAAGCAGGACGCGACCACGGTCGCCCGCGTCTGGCCCGGCTACCCTGAGGACCAGGGCCAGGGCGTCGTCCGCATCGACGGTCGCCTCCGGCAGCAGGCCAACGTCGGCATCGACGACCGCGTCGAGGTCGAGAAGGCCGACGTCAAGCCCGCGACGAGCGTCACCGTCGCGCTCCCGCAGAACCTCCGCATCCGCGGGAACATCGGCCCGCTCGTCCGCGACAAGCTCAGCGGGCAGGCCGTCACGAGCGGGCAGACCGTCCCGTTCTCGCTCTCGTTCGGCCCGATGGGCGGCAGCGGCCAGTCCGTCCCGCTGAAGATCGCCTCGACCGACCCGTCGGGGACGGTCATCATCACCGACTCGACCGACATCCAGATCTCGGAGACGCCCGCCGAGCAGGTCGGCCCGGCCGGTGAAGGCGACGGCGAGGCCGTCCCGAACGTCACCTACGAGGACATCGGCGGCCTCGACGACGAGCTCGACCAGGTCCGCGAGATGATCGAGCTGCCGATGCGCCACCCCGAGCTGTTCCAGCAGCTCGGCATCGAACCGCCCAAGGGCGTTCTCCTGCACGGCCCGCCGGGCACCGGGAAGACGCTCATCGCCAAGGCCGTCGCCAACGAGATCGACGCCCACTTCCACACCATCTCCGGCCCGGAGATCATGTCGAAGTACTACGGCGAGAGCGAGGAGCAGCTCCGCGAGGTGTTCGAGGAGGCCGAGGAGAACGCCCCGGCCATCGTCTTCATCGACGAGATCGACTCCATCGCGTCCAAGCGCGGCGAGGCATCCGGCGACGTCGAGCGCCGCGTCGTCGCCCAGCTCCTCTCGCTGATGGACGGCCTCGAAGAGCGCGGCCAGGTCACCGTCATCGCGGCGACGAACCGCGTCGACGCGCTCGACCCCGCGCTCCGCCGCGGCGGCCGCTTCGACCGCGAGATAGAGATCGGCGTCCCCGACACCGCGGGTCGCCTGGAGATCCTGCAGGTCCACACCCGCGGGATGCCGCTGTCGGACAGCGTCGAGCTGGAGCAGTACGCCGAGAACACGCACGGGTTCGTCGGCGCGGACATCGCCAGCCTGACGAAGGAGTCGGCGATGAACGCGCTCCGGCGCATCCGTCCCGAGCTCGACCTCGAACAGGAGGAGATCGACGCCGAGGTGCTCGAGAACCTCAAAGTCACCGAGGGCGACTTCAAGGAGGCGATGAAGTCGGTCAACCCCTCGGCGATGCGCGAGGTGTTCGTCGAGGTCCCCGACGTCACGTGGAACGACGTCGGTGGGCTGAACGACACCAAGGAGCGCCTCCGCGAGACCATCCAGTGGCCGCTCGACTACGGTGACGTGTTCGAGGCGATGGACCTCGAAGCCGCGCGCGGCGTGCTGATGTACGGCCCGCCCGGGACCGGCAAGACGCTGCTCGCGAAGGCCGTCGCCAACGAGGCCAACAGCAACTTCATCTCCATCAAGGGGCCGGAGCTGCTGAACAAGTACGTCGGCGAGTCCGAGAAGGGCGTCCGCGAGGTGTTCGAGAAGGCGCGCTCGAACGCTCCGACGGTCATCTTCTTCGACGAGATCGACTCCATCGCGACCGAGCGTGGCACCAGAACGGGGGACTCCGGCGTCGGCGAACGCGTCGTCTCGCAGCTCCTGACCGAGCTCGACGGGCTCGAGGACCTGGAGGACGTCGTCGTCATCGCGACGACCAACCGCCCGGACCTCATCGACGACGCGCTCCTGCGTCCCGGACGGCTGGACCGCCACGTCCACGTACCGGTCCCGGACGAGGAGGGCCGCAGGCGCATCTTCGAGGTGCACACCCGCAACAAGCCCCTCGCGGACGATGTCGACCTCGAGGACCTCGCCGCGCGCACCGAGGGCTACGTCGGTGCCGACATCGAGGCGGTCTGCCGCGAGGCGTCGCTCGCCGCGACCCGCGAGTTCATCAACTCCGTCGAACCGGAGCAGATGGCCGAGTCCGTCGGCAACGTCCGCATCACCGCCGACCACTTCGAGCACGCGATGGACGAGGTGACCGCGAGCGTCACCGACGAGGTCAAGGAGCGCTACGACGAGATCGAACAGCGCTTCGGCCGCGAGGACGTCCCAACCGAGGAACAGCAGATCGGTCGGACGTTCCAGTAGCGCCTCAGTCGAGGTCCGCGAGGATCTCCTCGGCGTGCTCCTCGGGGTCGACCCCTTCGTAGACGAGCTCGATGGTTCCCTCCTCGTCGACGACGTACGTGTTCCGGAAGACGCCGTCGAACGTGTTGCCGAACATCTGCTTCTCGCCGTAGGAGTCGTAGATGGTGGCGACCTCGCCGTGCTCGTCCGAGAGCAGCCGCACTGGCAGGTCGTGGTCCTCCTCGAACTCCTTGAGGTCGGCGACGTCGTCGTCGCTCACGCCGAGCACCGCGATGTCGCGGTCCTCGAAGGCGTCCCAGTTGTCGCGGAACGAGCAGGCCTCCATCGTACACCCCTCCGTGTTCGCACGGGGGTAGAACCAGAGGACGACCGTCTGGCCGCGGTAGTCCGAGAGCGATACGAGGTCACCGTTCTGGTCCGGCAGTTCGAAATCCGGAGCTTCCGCGCCGACGTCGAGCATAGACACGGGAAGGAAACGACGGGTAAAACGGATTTCGTTTCCGGCGAGGGTTCACTCGGACGCGACGCCGTCGCCGACGGCCAGCTCCCCGGACTCGACGATAGTCGCGCGCAGGCCGCCCCGGTGGACGAGCGAGCGGGCGACGCCGTCCTCGGTGAGCCCCTCCAGGTAGGAGCAGGGCTCGCAGAGCTCGACGCCGCGACAGACCGCCCCACCCACCCGGAACTCCTCGTCGACGAGGTGGTTGAGTGCGACGCCGCGGGTCGTCACGTTGCGGCGGTGGCGGCCGTCGCCCACGTCGACGCCGTAGTCGCTCCCGGCTGCCTCGATGGCTTCGGCCTCGATGAGCGTGATGCCACGTGGCGTGCCGTCGGAGAACGTTCCACCCTCGTCGAAGTAGCGGTCGCCGCGCAGGCCGGCCCCGGCGACGGCTTCGACCCGTTCGACGGCCTCCACCGGCTCGCCCGACTCCGGCGCGACGTGGATGGCCTCGACCGTCCCGGCCGTCGCCGTGTGGTCGTGCTCCGCCGAGTCCCCTGCCTCCGTCTCGGTCATGGCTCCGGCTACGATGCTCCGCGAGAAGAAGCTACTGGAAGGGTGAGAGAACGTCTCGTAATCGGGGCGCTCAGTCGAGCTTCTCAGCGGCCTCGCGCTCGAGCAGCGGCTCCGCGTTCGCGGTCGGGAGCGTCACCACGTCGTCCGTGCCGAGGCTGTACTCGCGCTGGTCGACGCCGAATATCTCCCCGACCTCGTCGGTGATCCGGACGGTCGTCCGCTCCACATCGGCGTCGTCGTCGCCCCCGTCCGCCGTCGAGTTCGACGACGCGCCGGCCGTCGTCCGCTCGGACGCACCGCCAGCCGGAACCGGCCCGGCGGCAGCGTCCGTCGACTGCGGGGCGACGCCCGAGCCGTCCGTGGCCGGGTCGCCCGGCGATGGGTTCTCGCCCGACGACGGTGTCTCGCTGGTCGACAGCGTCTCGCCCATCACGTCGGCGGCGCTGACGCCGTCGTCGTCGTCCGACCCGGCCTCCTCGCCGCCCGCGATCGCGTCCGCTTCCGCGGCCGCCACGTCGGACGCGCGGTCGTCGCCGGGCTCCGAGGCGGCCGACGACGGTTCCTCACGTGTCGTCCCCTCGTCCGCCGGGTTCTCCGTCGCGGTGGTCGGCCGCTCCGACTCACCCGGGGACGATTCGGGCGTGGGCTCGGACGTCGTCGCCCCTGGACCCGCATCCATCCCGTCCTCCGGGTGGTGGCTCGGGGAGTCGTCGCCCGCGACGGCGGGCGTCGTCGGCGCCTCGCCCGCGATGACGTCGAACATGTGGTCCTTGTTGCCCTCGATGCGCTCGACGAGGTCGTCGTACAGGGCGCGCTCCTCGTCGGTGAGGCCCTCGACCTGGTCGGGGCTCGCCATGTCCGCCGCGGCGAGACTGGCCTGCTTGACCAGCTTCCCGAGGCGGCGCTCGTAGAGTGATTCGGCCGTCGAGCGCGCGGTGTCGATCTCGTCGGTGAGCCGCTGGACCTCGGGCGAGCCGAACGGATCGTCCGCCTGCCCGGCGGCCCGGTCGCGCTCCGCTTTGCGCTCCTCGACGAACGCCGCGACCTCCTGGTAGAAGGAGTCGCGCAACCCCTGGAGGCCTCCCTTCTGTCGTTCCGTGTCGAGCGCAGAGCGCAGTTCGTCCAGATTCATTCTTTCCCCTTCTCGGCGCGGTCGCGGGCCATCAAGAACACGCCCACGTACTCCGGTACAGTCTGTGTGCCTGCCTCCACCGTAAAGCTACCGCCGCCGAGTTCGACCTCGGTGGTCTCGTCGACGGTCACCTCGATGTCGTTCCCGACGAACGTCCCCGGGACGGCGTCGTGGAGCGGGTCGAACTCGGCGACCTCGTCCCGGGGGATGCGCGTCACCGCGAGGCCGGTGCCGCCGTGCAGGCTCCCCGGCAGCCGGATGAGCCGGTTGATGTCCGTCGTCACCGGCTCGTCGATTGGTGCCGTCTCGGCGTCGAACGTCTCCTGTGCGAAGATGTCGGCGAGCCGGACGACCGTCGGGTGCACGTCGAGGTTGCCGGCCGCGAGCTCGTCGTACCGGTCGTCGAGCACCGCCACGAGCTTCTTCGAGCGACCGGAACCGATGCCCTCGAACGACTGGAGCCGGTCGCGGGCCTCGTCGTCGGGCAGTTCGCGGACCTCGTCGACGAACGCCAGCAGCCGGTCGTGGACGCGCCGGCCCCAGCCGCCGGTCGTGTCGAGGCTGCGCTTGTCGGTCGGGTTCTTCAGCCCCAGTCCGGCCACCGACTCGCGGTCGACGAGCGACTCGAAGTCCACGTCGGCGGCCATCACGTAGTCGACTATCTCGCGGCGGTGACCGCGGTCGAGCTGGTCGACGCCGTCGTCGCGGACGTGGACGTGGTAGCCCCGACCGCCGGAGAAGACGACGGTGAGGTCCTCGAAGCCGAAGTCGGTCTCGAGCAGGTCGAGCAGCCGCAGCAGGGCGTCCTTGCAGACCGCGAGCATCTCCGCGTAGCTGTCAGCGTCCGGGTCGACCCCCGGCAGGTGGTCGGCGTCGAGGTCGAAGACGAGGTCCGACCCGCGCCAGCCCTTCTCCGACATCGAACCCGCACCGGGGTCGTCGTAGCGGCCCGCTGAGAAGTAGACGTGTCGCGGGCGCTCGTCCGTGAGGAACGTCCGGAGGTCGCCGACCTCCATCCAGGAGTGATGGCGGATCATCGTCGTGCCACCCGACGACCAGGTGATGTACCCCCACTCGCGCTCGTTCGGCTCCGGTGGCGGCGAGGGGGTCGTCCCCCGGTAGTGGTCGCCGAAGCGACCGCGGAGGTATCGTCGGGTGCGCTCGTTCATGGCTCTCGTTGGTTCGGAAGGGGGTCGTACAAACCTTGCGGAGTCGCCACGGCTCAGCGCCGCATGAACTCGGAGAGCCGACCCGTGATGCTCACGTCGTCCCCGAGCTTCAGGTAGTACGCGTCGCCGCCGTCCTCGTAGTAGTTGTCGATGCGTCGCTTGATGTCGAAGCCGAGGTGTTCGTAGAACCGCAGCGCGTTCTCGTTGCTGGTTCGCGCGTGGCACGTGACGGTTCGATGCTCCTCGGCCACGCGGGCGACGAGGCGTTTCCCGATGTCCTCGCCGCGGTACTCCGGGTCGACGGCGAGAAAGAGGATGTAGCCGTCGCGACGGACCGCGGCGAACCCGATGACCGGCTGGTCGGCCCCCTCGTCCAGGAAGAGGTGGACCTTCGACCGGCGATACGCGTCGGTGAAGAAGCTCTTTCGCTGCTTGAGTACGTCCTCATCGCGGCGGATGCGCTCTTTCAGGCGCCACGCATCCTCGACGTACTCGTCGCTTCCGGGGGAGACGACGCGCGTGTCGACGTTGACGCTCACTGTCGTGAAACTCCGGGACACGTCGATATAATTCCACCGGCAGTCGACCACGGCCGAGACGGTTTGGGGAAAGGTTTTCCCGAGCGCCAGCCCTGCGAGTAGGAAATGACCTCCCCAGAGGACGAGGGTGGTACCGGCCCCCGGTTCTCACCGCTGGACCTCGTCCAGGACGCGTTCGTGGCTGGACTGGCGGTCGTCGTTCCACTGCTCGTCACGCTGTTCGTCCTGAACGTCCTCGCGGGCTACCTCTTCAGCTTCCTCGACGCCGTCGTCCTCGCCCTGGAGGAGGCCGGGATGAGCCAGGGCGTCTCCGTGATGTTCGTGCAGGCCCTGACCATCGTGGTCGTGCTGTCGGTCGTCCTCGTAATCGGCTTCCTCACGCGGTTCCGGTACGGCGAGGCCGCCATCTCCTACGTCGACGGTTTCGTGGCGCGCATCCCCGGCTTCGGCTCCATCTACGACAGCTTCCGCGAGATGTCGGAGGTCATCGTCCAGAGCGAGGAGCGCAACTTCCGCGACGTGAAGCTCGTCGAGTTCCCGCAGGACGAGACGTACACGCTCGGCTTCCTGACGACGTCGACCCCACAGCCGCTTCAGGAGGCAGTCGGCCGCAACGACATGGTCACCCTGTTCCTCCCGCTCGCGCCGAACCCCGTCATGGGCGGCAACCTCGTCCACGTGCCCGAACACCGCGTCGTCGACGTCGACATGACCGTCGAGGAGGGCATCCGGACCGTCGTGACGACCGGCGTCGCGACCGGCGGCGACCCGAACGAGCCCGACGACCTCACCGAGGCCGAGCTCAGCCAGATGGCCGGCTTCGAGCAGGCCGAGGACGACGTGGGCACCGACGCCGAGCCCGAGGTGGAGCCCGACGTGCTGGACCAGGAGCGGGAGGACGACGACCAGCACGAGGAGGCTGAGGAGATCGTCCCGGACGGCGACCTCGACCTCGAGACCGGCGGGCGACGACAGGCTGGCGCACGCGAGGAACAGGAACTCGGCGGCGCTGCCTCCGCGAACGAGGACGACGACGACGACGGTGACCGCCAGACCGAGGCCGACATGACCGACGAGAACACCCCGTGACCGTGCCACCATGAGCTTCGAACTCCGCGAGCACACCGCCGACGTTGCCGTCGAGGCGACCGGCGACACCCCCGGGGAACTCTTCGCCGCGGTCGCCGACGGGCTGACCGCCGCGCAGTGCGACGACGTGCCCGACGGCGTCGGCGACCGGTTCGAGCTGTCCGTCGAGAGCGAGAGCCGGGAGAGCCTGCTGTTCGACTACCTCGACGAACTCGTCTACGAGCGCGACGTCCGGGGCGTCCTCCCCGCGGACCACGAGGCGAGGGTCGTCGAGGGCGACGACGGGAGCTGGCGGCTCACGGGGAGTGCACGTGGCATCCCGTTCGACGCCGTCGAGGCCCGGGAGGTCAAGGCCGTCACCTACTCCGAGATGCGCGTCGAGGAGACCGACGACGGCTGGCGGGCGTACGTCGTCCTCGACGTGTAGGTTCGAACCGGTCACCAGCGGGACACAACCTATTCCGGCCACGACGTCGAACATCGAACCATGACCACCTACGACGCCGGCGACGTCACCCTCCGGAAGGTCCGCGACTACGTCTGGGAGATCCCGAAGCAGGGCGACATGCGCGTCCCGGCGCGGGTGTTCGCCAGCGAGGAACTGCTCTCCGAGATCAGCGACGACAAGACGCTCGAACAGCTCCGCAACGCCACCCACCTCCCCGGCATCACGAAGTACGCCATCTGCATGCCCGACGGCCACCAGGGCTACGGCTTCCCCGTCGGCGGCGTCGGCGCGATGGACGCCCAGAACGGCTGTATCTCGCCCGGAGCGGTCGGCTACGACATCAATTGCGGCGTCAGGATGATGACGACGAACCTGACCTACGACGACCTGCAGGGTCACGAGCAGGAACTCGTCGAGGCGCTGTTCGCGAACGTCCCGAGCGGCCTCGGCGGCGGTGGGGTGTTCGAGGGCGACATCGGCGACGTCGACGCCATCCTCGAAGACGGCGTGCAGTGGGCGCTCCGGAACGACTGGGCCGTCCCCGAGGACCTCGAGCACTGCGAGGACGAGGGGTTCAGACCGGACGCGGACCCCTCTGCCATCTCCCAGAAGGCGAAGGACCGGGGCAAGAACCAGATCGGCTCGCTCGGCTCGGGCAACCACTTCCTCGAGGTCCAGCGCGTCACCGACGTGTACGACGACGCGGTCGGCGACGCCTTCGGCCTCACCGAGGACCAGGTCGTCGTGCTCATCCACTGCGGCTCGCGGGGGCTCGGCCACCAGACCTGCAACGACTACCTCCGACGCATCGAGAAGACCCACGCGGGGATGCTCGATAGCCTCCCCGACCGGGAGCTCGCGGCGGCCCCGGCGGGCTCGCAGCTCGCCGAGGAGTACTACGGCGCGATGTGTGCCGCCATCAACTTCGCGTGGGTGAACCGCCAGCTCATCATGCATCGCACCCGGCAGGTGTTCGAGCGGGTGTTCGACCGCGACTGGCGCGACATGGAGATGCACCTGCTGTACGACGTGGCCCACAACATCGCCAAGAAGGAGCGCCATCAGGTCGGCGTCGACGCCACCGGAGCGGTCGTCACCGACGACGAGGACGCCGTCGAGTACGAGACACGGGAGCTCTACGTCCACCGGAAGGGCGCGACCCGGGCGTTCCCGGCGGGCCGCGACGAGGTCCCACCAGCCTACCGCGCCGTCGGCCAGCCAGTCATCATCCCCGGCAGCATGGGCAGCGGGAGCTACGTCCTGCGCGGCGGCGAGCACTCGATGCGGGAGACGTTCGGTTCGACGGCGCACGGTGCGGGCCGCCTGATGAGCCGCACGCAGGCCAAGAAGGAGTACTGGGGCGGCGACGTGCAGACCGACCTCCGGGAGCAGAACCAGATCTACGTGAAGGCCCAGTCCGGGGCGACCGTCGCCGAGGAGGCACCGGGCGTCTACAAGGACGTGGACGAGGTCGTCCGTGTGAGCGACGCGCTCGGCATCGGCGACAGGGTCGCCCGGACGTTCCCGGTCTGCAACATCAAGGGCTGAACCGGGTCGACGGCCGACCCCAGTCCGTTCCTCGCGCCCGACCATTCAAGTACGGAGCCGGGACCAGACCGGGCGTGGTCTGAGCCACGCCGCATCCCGGTCCGGGCGGTTGCGCGGCACGCCGGATGCGCACACCACGTGCCGCCTGTTCGCCAGCCTACCTTTCAGCGACTGCTACTTCAGCCGGTACGGGTTGTCGTCGTCACCGCCGTCCTCACCCGTCCCCTCCGGCACCTCGCTCTCGGGGAACTGCCGCCGGGCGGTGAGCGTGATGGTCGCCTCGGGAGTGTCGTCGTCCTCCCACGGGCTCTCGTACACCGATAGCTCGGACTCCGTCACGTCCCAGCCGTGGGCTTCGAGCACGCGGACGAGTTCGCGCTGTTCGTCGAGTATCTCGTCGTCCATCACCTCGGTATCGGGGGTGGTGACACAAAAACATCCGGCTGGACGAGACGTGACGAGCGTCAGCGCAGGAAGTCGAACCGGGGGCGGTCGATGTCGGGGACGCGGTGCTCGACCGCCTCGCCCGCCTCGTACCTCACGAAGCTGAGGTAGAAGATGCGGCCACAGCCAGCCTCGGGCTCGTCCTCGGCGTCGCCGATGCAGACGAACTCGACGCCGTCCGCCTCCTCGTACTCGTCCGTCGTCGACGCGTACTCCCAGCCCTCCAGTGGCTCCTTCGTGACGCACTTGTCGGCCATGTAGGCGTCGCGTTCGAGGCTCGTCAGCGCCTCGCAGTAGGGGCAGTAGTAGGTGACCGAGACCATACCACTGGTAGGGTCCAGACCGACTTAGCTCCGCGGCTCCCGATCCAGTGGAAAGGTCTTTGGCACCGTCCGGTGACGTTCCCACCATGATAGACGAGACCGTCGAGGAGATCGAGGAGATGCAGACCCACTCCTCCTCGGTCGTCGCCGTGAAGGCGACACGCGCACTGCTCGAGCTGCTCGACCGCGAGTTCGCGACCGTCGAGGAGTACGAGCGCGCGCTCGACCGCAACGCCAAGGCCCTCCAGCGCGCGAACCCCTCCCACGCCTCACTGTACAACGCGATGCGAGAGGTCGTCGACACGGTGAGTGCTGCCGAGAGCGAGGACGTGGACGACGCGAAGGCGACGACGAGCGAGGCCGTCGAGCGCGTCGTCGACGGCGTCGAACACGGCAAGAGCGGCGCGGCCGAGCGTGCAGCCGAGCACATCGAGGACGGGAGCACGATTCTCACCCACGACTACTCCTCGACGGTGCTCGAGGCCATCGAGCTCGCGACGCGAGACGGGGCCCACATCGAGATGTACGTCACGGAGGCCCGGCCGCGCTATCTCGGCCGCAAGACGGCCCGGACGCTCGCCGGAAACGACCGCGTCGAGACGCACCTCCTGACCGACGCCGCCTCGGGCTACTACCTCGAGGAGTGCGACGAGGTGTTCGTGGGGATGGACTGCATCGTCGGGGACACGCTGTACAACCGCGTCGGCACGTTCACCATCGCGGCGACGGCGGCTCACTGCGACGTACCCGTGAGCGTCGTCGGCTCCAGCTCGAAGGTGATCGAGAGCGGCTTCGTCTTCGAGAACGAATTCCGGTCGCCCAGCGAGGTGATGCGCGAGCC
The DNA here is from genome assembly GCF_024464185.1 of Haloarchaeobius salinus. NCBI lineage: Archaea > Methanobacteriati > Methanobacteriota > Halobacteria > Halobacteriales > Halorubellaceae > Haloarchaeobius > Haloarchaeobius salinus. Next base: position 15,411 of record NZ_JANHAU010000003.1, on the reverse strand, counting down.
GGCCGAGGGGTTCGACGTCAGGAACCCGGCGTACGACGCGACGCCGGTGTCGCTACTGGAGCGAGCGATGACCGACGAGGGCGTGATGGAGTTCTGAGCTAGCGGTCGACCGCCGGTGGCTCGTCCCGGCCGATGGTTATCTCGTGGGCCTCGACGTCCTCGTAGGCGGCGACCTGTCCGCCGACGGTCACTTCGCCGTCGTCTGTCTCGAGCGTCAGCCCCGCGACCTCCTCGGTCATCTCGAAGGAGATGTCGGTGACCTGCCCGCGAACGAGCCTGGGCGTGCCGGTCTCGACGTCCCGGCCCTCGATGGTCGCGTAGAACTCGCCGCCCTCCTCGATGAGGTCCTTCACTGCGCGGCGGATGGAGGAGTAGCGCCGGGGGAACGGCCGGTCCTCGCCGTTGGCGAACACCTCGTCGGCGGTCGTCCAGAGGACCGTCCCGAAGAAACCGGAGACGAGGAAGCCGAGTGCGGAGCGGTTGAAGATGACGCCGTAGCGGTCCTGGTCGTCCCGCAGCGCGTCCTGCGTGGCGTAGATCGAGTAGGAGCCGTCGGCGACGGCCACAACCGGGGTCGTGATGCCGCGGCGGACGCGGACCGTCGTCGCGATGCGCTCGTACTCGAACTCGTCGGGGTCCGGCGCGCCGGCGGCGGGTGTCACCAGCAGTTCGATGCTGATGCCCTGGTGGTGGCGGGTCGCCAGCAGGTCCTCGAAGCGTTCGAGCAGGTCCGGGGTGAGCGACAGCGCCAACTCGTACTCGGCGGCGTCGATAACCTCCTCCAGGTAGCGGAGGATGGTCGAGCGGGACTTGACGAGCGAGACGGCCTCCGTGTCGCGGGCGGGGGCGGTGTAGCGGGCGTTGAGCTCGTCGACGAGCTCCGACAGCGAGGATTCGAGGTCGGTGAACGCGTCGTCGGGGTCGACGGCGATGATCTTCATCGGACGGGATTCGCGGAGTTCGACGAGGCCGCGGTCCGAGAGGCTCCGAACCGTGTCGTACACCCGGGGCTGTGGAATCTCGGTCCGGTCGGCGATCTCCGATGCGGTGAGCTGCCCGTGTTCGAGCACAGTCAGGTAGGCGTCGATCTCGTACTCCCCGAGATTGAACCGCTCCCCAACTCGCTCCATCGTCCCACGGAGGTCGTCGGATGGCATACCGTACCAACTCGGGGCGACCGTTAAATCATTTACTGAAAATCGAGTAGCACGCCGTTACGAAATCGGCTCCTGTCAGGGGATCACATGTACATCCGGTCGTCGGGCGCGTCGTGTTCGGGGACGGACTCGAGTCGCTGGGCGAGTTCGGTGTAGTACCGGGCGACGCGCTCGGCGAACTCCTCCAGGGGCCCGGTGTCGAGGTTCAGGTCGTACACGGCCGACACTGCGTCGAGCAACTGCAACGCGGCCTGCACGTCCGGGGCCTGTGCGTGTACCGGAGTGACGTAGACGCCGACCGCCAGCGAGGAGGTCATCCCGCGCTCGACGAGGGCGGCGTTCACACCGTCGAGGAAGCCGTTACCCATCGGTGGGATCTCGGTCTCGTCGAGCCGGCGACGCCGGTAGTCCTCGGTCGCCACGTAGAAGCTCCGGTGGTCCTCGGGTCCGTGTGGCACCGGCACGCCGGAGAGGACGGCGACCTCCTCGACGGCGTTCGTCTCCGTCCAGTCGAGCACGGACCGCGCGAAGGGCTTCGCTGCCCAGACGGGGACGAACAGCTCCGACATCAAGACGGTCAGATTGAGGTCGTCCCGCGAGAGCAGTCGGGTGCTGTGTCGCGGGACGCCGTCGTTGAACGGCGTGATCGAGGGGAGGTCCTGTGCGACGATGTGGCCGGTCTGTTCGAGTTCGAGCTGTTCGACCAGGTAGTCCACGGCGGTGAGGCCGGCGAGCCCGAACTGCGAGAACCCCGCGACGACCACGTCCGACACCTCGTCTTCGTGCGTCACGTCGAACCGAACGTCCTCGGTGCCTTGAGCAGCCATACCGAACGTACGCGTCCGGGCAGGATAAACCCGGGCCAACGTCGGCGTGTGGTGGCAGGGTCCCAACCCTTATCTCGGGGCAGTGAGAGGGCAGGGATATGACACCCGGGTCGGTCATGCAGGACGGCGGGACGACGACCGCCGGGAACGAAACGACGACCACTGACGGGACGACCCAGGAGGGCGTTCGACTCGTCGAGCAACTGCTCCCCGACGCAATCCCGCACTGGGCTGTCGAGTACGGCATGGCCGTGCTGATGCTGGTGATCGGGTGGTACGGCTCGAAGCTGGTCATCCGGCTGTTCGGGCGAACCATCGCGCGGCGGATCCAGCGGCCGAGCATCACCCAGACCGTACTCCGGTCGGTCCGGCTGGCTGTCATGCTCGTCGCCGTCGCCATCTCGCTGTCCATCATCGGCTTCGGTGGGAGCGACATCCTCCTCTCAGTCGGTGTGTTCTCGGCGGTCCTCGGTATCGTGCTCGCGCCCATCGTCGGGAGCATCATCAACGGCGTGTTCGTCCTGGCGGACCAGCCGTTCGAGATCGGCGACATGATCGAGATCTCGGACAGCAACACCCGTGGCTTCGTCGAGGACATCACCATCCGGTACACGAAGGTGTTCACGCTCGACAACACGTTCATCGTCATCTCGAACTCCTCCATCCGGGACCGCGACATCGTGAACTACTCGGCGGAGGACGAGCGGGCGCGACTGTCGCTGGAGCTGACGGTCACGTACGAGGGCGACCTGGACGAAGCCCGCGAGCTGATGGAGGACGCCGCGAAGGAGGTCGACGGCGTCATCACGGGCGGGCCGGACATCCGCATCGGCTCCGCGCGCTACCCGGCTGCACCGACCTGTTACATCGACGAGTACGCCGACCACGGCGTCTCGCTCGTGCTGCGCTACTGGGCGAAGGAGCCGTACAAGCTCATGACCGTCCGGTCGAACGTGAACGAGGAGGTGTGGTCGCGGCTCGACGACGCCGACGTCCACATCCCGTACCCGCACTCGCACGTCGTCTTCGACGAGACGAGCGGCTCGCTCCCGGTCGAGATGCAGCGTGGAGGCCAGCTGTCTGGACGGGCCGGCCAGGCACCGGAGGAACGCGAGGAGTGACTACTCGATCTGGACGGTGACGACCTCGCAGTCGAGGTTCCGTCGGAGGTACTCGTCGATGTCCGGTTCGTCGACGACCTTCCGGAGCATGCGTCGCCAGCGGCCCATCTGCTTCGAGCCGATGACGACCACGTCGGCCCCCTCGGCAGCCACCTCGTCGAGGATGGTCTCCTCGACGAGGAAGCCACGGCGGACGACGTAGCGGGCGTGGGGCACGGTTCCGAACGCGCGCTCGGTGGCCCGCTTGAGGTCGGCCCGCGAGACGCGCTTGCCGTTCTGGTAGAGGTTGACGTGGAGGACCGTCAGCGCCGCGTCGCGCTCCCCCGCGATCGTGATGGCTTCTTCGAGCGTCGCTCTCGAGTGCGTGCTCAGGGGGTACCGGACGGGGACGACGACGCGGGTCATCGGTTGGTGGAACTCGGTGGACGTGGGTAAACCTTCTCAATCGCGCCGCCAGACGACGCGGCCGTCGATGCTCGGGTCGACGCCGACCGACCGGGCGTACGCCGCGAGCACCTCGTACTGGGTGTCGTGGAGCGCGACCCGGTGGTCCTCGTCGAGCGTCGGGAACTCGTGGTCGGTGTGGAACAGGTAGTCCGTCGTCGCGACGGTGTAGATCCCGGCCGGGTCGACGGGCTCGCCGCCGACGGTCGCGTCGACGAGTTCGTGGTCGGTCCGGTCCCAGGTGACCGACGCGCCGCTCAGGTGCGCGTGCCACCAGTCGAGTTCGCCGAAGGCGAGGTTCGCCCCGCTGGCCTCGCGGAACACGTCGCGGAGCTCCGCGCCGGTGACCTCGGCGACCGCGACGGGCTCCTGGAACGGGACGACACTGACGAGGTCCGCGATGGTGACGTCGCCGTCGAGCGCGTCGCCCTCGCGGATGCCACCGGAGTTCTGGAGTCCCACGTCGGCGTCGGTCGCCCAGCGGTAGGCGTCGGCGACGAAGTTCCCGATGCGGCTCTCGCCACGGAACGCCGCCGCGTTCGTCCGCTCGACGGGCTCGTCGACGTGCCCGACCACCTCGTCGAGGTCCGCGGCGGCCATCCGGTCGCGGAGGGTGTCGGCGAGCGCCTCGTCGCGGTTGCCGTCCATCGGGTCGTGACGGGTCGCCTCGGGGCCGTCGGGTCCGAGTTCGACCTCGTAGACGGCGGCGGCGTTGACGCCGGGGCGAAGGAGGAGCGTGTCGTCGATCCACTCCTCGACGACGCTGTGGACGTGGCCGCCGAGGACCACGTCCACGTCGACCGAGACGGCGAGTTCCTCGTCGCCCTGGCCGAGGTGCGAGACGGCGACGACGTACTCTGCACCTGCCTCGCGGAGCGCGTCGACGGCGTCTTCGGCCGCTGATATGGGCTCGGTGAAGTGCAGTTCGGTCGCGTTCGGGTTGATGGAGGGGGTCTTCGGGTCGGTCACGCCGAAGAAGCCGACCCGTGCACCGTCGACCTCGCGGACCGTCCACGGCTCCGTCAGGTCGGGTGCGAACCGGTCGTCGCCGTCGCGGACGTTCGCGCTGACCCACGTCTGCGGCGAGTCGGCGACGATGTCGCGGGTCGCTGCGGGCCCGTAGTCGAAGTCGTGGTTGCCGAAGGTCTCGACGTCGGAGTCGACGGCGTGGAAGAAATCGAGCGCCTGCCGGCCCTCGGTCACGAGCGAGAGCACGCCGGGGGAGGTGTTGTCGCCGGAGCCGACGACGAGCGCGTCGTCGTCATGGAGGGCAGCGAGGGTCCCGGCGAGCCGGCCGATACGGTCGGGGTCGTCGTACGCGTTCTCGACGTCGGAGTAGTGGAGCAGACGGGGAGACATACACCCTGCGTAACCGTGGTTCGCAGATGAACGTGTCGTTCCGACGGGCGTTCCAGGCCGGCTGGTCGCCTCACCCGGAGACGTCGTCGGCCGTCGTACCGGCGACCCCGTCGAGCGTCGGCCGCCGGACCCGACCCTCGATCCGGGGGTCGACCTCGTTCTCCCGGGCGTACTCGACGATGGCGTCGAACTGCTGGCCGTGGCTGTCGATCACGTCCCCGGGCCCGAACGCGTCGAACAGGTGCGAGGAGTCCACGTAGTAGTTGCTCGTCGCCAGCGTGTACGACCCGTCGGGGTCGAGCGGCTCGCCGCCGACCCGTATCTCGCGGGCCTCGTCGGCCACGTCGTCCCAGACGACCGAGAGGCCGCTGAGGTGGCCGAACCAGTGCGTCGGCACCTCGTCGCCGTACTGGGCGAGCGCCGCGTCGTGGACCGTCCGTCTGACCTGCTCGCCGCTGACGCGGACCGACACCAGCTCGTTCTCGAACGGGCAGAGCCCGACGAGGTCGGCCACCGTCACCCCGTCGACGAGCGGGTCGGTGGTCCGGAGCCCGCCGGACGAGTGGACGGCCACGTCGGCGTCGGCGACGTGGCGGTAGGCGTCGGTGACGAGGTTGCCGACCCGGCTCTCGCCCTGTTTCGTGTCGCTGCGGGCGACCGTCACCGGTTCGTCGACGTGTGCGACGACCTCGGTCAGTCCGGCCTCGCGCCGCCGGGTTTCGAGGGCGTCGAGGAGGTCCTCAGCCACTGGTGCATCGTGGGTCGGGAGGCGGTAGCCCCGCGGCCGGTCCTCGAAGACGACCTCCGAGAGCCCGCTGGCGTTCGAGCCGGCGCGCACGAGCAGCGTGCCCGCGACCACGTCGAGGAACTCCTCGTGGGCGTGACCGCCGAGCACGACGTCGACGTCGAGCTGCTCGGCGAGGTGGGTGTCGTCGCCGCAGTGCGAGAGCACGACGACGTGGTCGACGTCGCGCTCGCGCAGTTCGGCGACCGCGTCGCCCGCGGCCGCCACGGGGTCCGCGAAGGTGAGCCGGTCCGCCGAGGGGTTGATGTCGGCGGTCTCCGGGCTGGCGACGCCGGTGACACCGACGCGGTGCTCGCCGGCTTCGAGGACCGTCCACGGGACGACGCCCTCGTCGGCTGCGAACAGGTCGCCGTCCTCGCGGACGTTCGCACAGATCCACGGCATCGGGGAGTCGGCGACGACCTCGCGAGTCACCGCTGGGCCGCGGTCGAAGTCGTGGTTGCCGAACGTGTCGCCGTCGGGCTGGACGACGTCGAAGAAGTCGATTGCGTGGCGGCAGTCGGTTACGAGCGAGAGCACGCCCGGGCCGAGGTTGTCGCCCGCGCCGAAGACGAGCGTCTCCGCGTCGCGGCGCTCGCGGACGAGGCCGACGAGCCTGGCGAGCAGCTCCGGGTCGTCCGGCGCGCGCTCGACGTCGGCGTAGTGGAGGAGTCGGGGGGTCACGTACTGCCCTCTCTGTCGGTCCGGTAAGTACGTTCGGTCCGCCGAGACGAACAGACCTAAGCGACGCGACCGCCAACGCGGGGACATGAGCGACCACGCGCTGGAGGAGCTGCGGACGGCCGAGGGCGAGACGGTGTACGTGGACCGAACGGAGGGCGACCGCGGCTCGAAGGCCCCCTTCTTCGTCGTCTACCGGACGCCGGACCGCGAGCGCAAGTACGGCTGGTTCTGCGCGAACTGCGAGACCGTCGACAACGCGATGGACTCGATGGGACGCATCCAGTGCAACGTCTGCGAGAACTTCCGGAAGGCGACCGAATGGGACGCGGCCCACGAGTGAGCACGCCGTCGCTCGGCGCGGTGGTGACGAACAGGTCTGTCCGTGAGTGAACGACATCGGAACCGGACATCTGACGAATTTCGGGCGTCTCAGCACTCGAAACCGGCGGTATCGGATAGTTAGTTTGGGTGAACGTTTATTAGGATGGCCGTGGTACTATGTATTGAATGTGCCCCGTTAACACGAACCGGCACTTGCGGGAGGAAGCGGAGTCGATTTTCAGCCGCCTCGGCTACACCGTCACGACCGACGGCGACGAAGTCCGTGCGGAGCGAGACTGGAAGGTCGTCCACGTGACCGCCACCGAGGAGCTACGCAATCCGCCCGAGGGAACCTCCCCCGGTTCGTATCGCTGTTTCGTCACCCGGACAGAGCACGCCGACGCGGTCAGGCGTCGCGTCCGCGACACCGACCCCGACTACGAGTGGGCCGTCATCGGCGTCGACGAGGAGGCAGACTACGAGGTCGAGCGCGCACCCCCTGCCACGTAGCGCGCCCGACTACAGCCGTTCTCCGGTCGCTGACGCCCCGGCAGCGGCGTCCACGTCAGCACCCTCCTCCTCAAGGACGCTCCCGAGTGCGTTGACGAGGTAGGTGACGTTCTTCGGGCGCGCGGAGTGGCCCATGCAGCCGATGCGGAATATCTCACCCGAGAGGTCGCCCAGCCCGCCGGCGATCTCCAGGTCGTACTCCTCGAGCAGCCGCGAGATGACCTGCCCGTCCTCGACCCTCTCGGGGACCCGCACCGCGTTCAGGCTCGGGAGCCAGTACTCGTCGGGTGCGTTCATCTCCATCCCCATCGCCTCGACGCCGGCCTTCAGCGCGCCGGCCATGCGCTCGTGGCGCTCCCAGCGGTCCTCGATGCCCTCCTCGGCGACGAGCCGGAGCGCCTCGCGGAGCGCGTAGACGTTCGTGATTGGCGCGGTGTGGTGGTACGCGCGCTCCTCGCCCCAGTAGCCCTCGAGCAGCGAGAGGTCGAGGTACCACGAGCGGGCGGGCTCCTCGCGAGAGAGCACCTTGTCCATCGCGTCGTCGTTGAGCGTCAGCGGCGACGCGCCGGGCGGACAGGAGAGGCACTTCTGCGGACCGGCGTAGGCCACGTCGATGTCCCACTCGTCGACGCGGAGCTCGACGCCGCCGATGCTGGTGACGGTGTCGGCGACGACGAGCGCGTCGTGCTCGTGGGCGATGCGTGTCAGCTCGGACACCTCTGGCTGGCGGACCCCGGTGCTCGTCTCGGCGTGGACGAAGCCGAACACGTCCGGCTGGTGCTCGTCGAAGGCGTCGGCCACGTCGGCGGGCACGAGTGGTTCGCCCCACGGTGCGTCGACCTCGACGACCTCGCCGCCGGCGCGGCGGGCCATCTCGGCCATCCGGCCGCCGAAGTAGCCGTTCGTCGGGACGAGCATGGTGTCGCCGGGCTCGACGACGTTGCCGATGGCGGCCTCCATCGCAGCACTGCCGGTGCCGGACACCGGGATGGTCCACTGGTTGTCGGTCCGGAACGTGTAGCGCAGCAGCTCCTGCACCTCGTTCATGATCTCGATGAACGACGGGTCGAGGTGCCCCACGAGGGGCGTGCTCATCGCCCGGAGCACCCGCGGGTTGACGTCGCTCGGGCCCGGCCCCATCAGCGTGCGGTTCGGCGGCGTGAGTTCGCCGACCTGTGGTGGTTCCTGCATGTCCGGGCAATCGGCACCTCGCGGGAAAAAGCTATCTCGCCGGACGGTGGCGAAGGCATTTACCGTGGTATGCCGTCACGTAACACGATGGCCACGGACGACTCCGCCCGCCCGAGTCACGACTCCCTCGGGTTCGCACACGCCGACGACGGGACCTTCGTCGACCTCGCCGCCGATCTCCGGGGGTCGGTCCGCGGCGACGTCCGCTTCGACGAGTACGCACAGGTGCTGTACGCCACGGACGGCAGCATCTACCAGGCCCGGCCGGCGGGCGTGGTCGAGCCACGGGACGCCGACGACGTGCAGGCGGCGGCCCGGATCGCCGCCGACCACGAGGTCCCGGTGCTCCCGCGGGGTGCCGGCACCTCGCTCGCCGGACAGGGTGTCGGGAAGGGCTGTGTCGTCCTCGACTGCTCGGTCCACATGGACTCGGTGCTCGACGTCGACCCCGAGGCGCGGACGGCCCGGGTCCAGCCCGGCGTCGTACAGGACGACCTCGACGCCGTCCTCGAACCGCACGGCCTCCAGTTCGCACCCGACCCGGCGTCGTCGGCGCGGGCGACCGTCGGCGGCGGCATCGGCAACAACTCCACCGGCGCGCACTCGGTCCGCTACGGCATCACCGACGCCTACGTCCGGTCCGTCGACGTGGTACTCGGCGACGGCCGCGAGGCGACGTTCGGCGACGTCGTACTCGACTCGCCGGCGTGGGACGAACTCGTGGACCGCGACGACCGCGTCGCCGACCTCCACCGGACTGTCAGGGAAGTCGTCGAGGAGCACCGGGGCGAGATCGAGTCCCGCTACCCCGACCTCAAGCGCTGCGTCTCCGGCTACAACCTCCACAAGGTGGTCCGCGAGGAGGAGGGCGAGCGCGTCATGAACCTCGCGAAGCTCGTCGTCGGGAGCGAGGGCACGCTCGGCGTCGTCACGGCGGCCGAACTCGACCTCGTCACGCGACCCGAGTCAACCGCGCTGGCCGTCTACGCCTACGACGACCTGGTCGACGCGCTGGCGGCCGTCCCCGACGCCCTGCGCCACGACGTGAGCGCGGTCGAACTCGTCGACGACCGGGTGGTCGCGATGGCCCGCGACGCACCGGAGTACAGCGAGTACGCCGAGCCGTTCCCCGACGACGCCGCGGCGTTCCTGCTCGTCGAGTTCGACTCGGAGCTGCACGACGACTTCGTGGCGGCCATCGACGCCGTCACCGATACCCTCCAGCGCGAGGGCGCGGCGACCGAGCATCTGGAGGCCTTCGATCCCGCGGACCAGGCCGACCTGTGGAAGCTCCGGAAGGCGGCCATCCCGCTGCTGATGTCGATGGACGGCGACCCGAAGCCGTACCCGTTCATCGAGGACGCGACCGTGCCACCCGACCGCCTCGCCAGCTACGTCCAGGAGTTCGAGGAGGTGCTGGCGCGCCACGACACCTCGGCGGCGTACTTCGCGCACGCCGGCGTCGGCACGCTCCACATCCGGCCCATCCTGAACCTGAAGACCGACGAGGGCGTCGAGACGATGCACGCCATCGCCGAGGACGTGACCGACCTCGTGCTCGAGTACGACGGCGCGTTCTCCGGCGAGCACGGCGATGGTCTCGCACGCACCGAGTTCACGCCGAAGATGTACGGCGACGAGCTGTGGAACGCGTTCAAGAAGGTCAAGACCGCGTTCGACCCGTCGTGGCAGCTGCACCCCGGTAACGTCGTCTACCGCGACTCGCCGGCGGACAACGGCCCGCCGAACGGACGCGGCGTCGGCGCGGACATGCGCGAGCATCTGCGCTACGGGGCCGAGTACAGCACGGTCGAGCCCCAGACCGCACTCGACTTCGACGACGACGGCGGCTTCGCCCACCTCGTCGAGCTCTGCAACGGCTGTGGCACCTGCCGGCAGACCGGGAGCGACACGATGTGTCCGACCTACCGCGCCAGCCACGAGGAGATACAGTCGACCCGGGGTCGTGCGAACCTGCTCCGTGCGGCCATCAGCGGCGAGCTCGACGCGGACGAGCTCCACTCCGAACGGTTCCAGTCCGAGGTGCTCGACCTCTGTGTCGGCTGCAAGGGCTGTGCGAGCGACTGCCCGACCGGCGTCGACCTCGCGAAGCTCAAGGCCGAGGTGAAACACCAGCACCACGAACGCGACGGCGCATCCCTCCGCGAGCGGCTGTTCCGCGACATCGACCGCTGGGCGGGCCTCGGGAGCACGTTCGCACCCCTGTCGAACTGGGCCACCCGGCTCCCGGGGGCGCGCGAGGTCGGCGAACGGCTGCTCGGCGTGGCCGCGGACCGCGAACTCCCGGCCTTCGAGCGCGAGAGCCTCGTCGACTGGTTCGCCGCTCGCGGGCCACGGGCCCCGGCCGACGCCGACCGCCGGGTGGTGCTCTACCCGGACACCTACACCAACTACACGGAGCCGGCGGTCGGCCGTGCGGCGGTCCGGGTGCTGGAGGCCGCGGGCGTCCACGTCGCCATCCCGGGTGACCTCGGCCCGAGTGGCCGGCCAGCGTACTCGCTGGGCTTCCTCGACGTCGCGCGGGAGCGCGCCAGGGCGACGGTCGAGGCGCTCGAACCGCTGGTCGACGACGGCTGGCAGGTGGTGTTCGTGGAGCCGAGCGACGGCGCGATGCTCGCCGACGAGTACGCCGACCTGCTGCCGGACTCGGCGGCGCGTGCGGCGGTCACCGACGCCGCGTTCGGCGTCTGCGAGTACCTCGACGGACACCGTCTCGCCGCGGACCTGCCGACCGACGCTCCGGACGAACGGCTCGTCTACCACGGCCACTGCAACCAGAAGGCGCTCGGGACGGACCACCACGCGGTCGGCGTCCTCCGGCGCGCGGGGTACGCGGTCGAGCCGCTGGACTCCGGCTGCTGTGGCATGGCTGGCAGCTTCGGCTACGAGGCCGAGCATCTCGAGCTCTCGCGGGCCATCGGCCGCATCCTCTTCGAGCAGGTTGACGCCGCCGACGGCCGGCCGGTCGCGCCCGGTGCGTCCTGTCGGACCCAGCTGGCCGACAGGTCCGGTGCCGACCGACCACAGCACCCCATCGAGGCCGTCGCGGACGCGCTCGACGGGGAGTGAGCACCGGCCGCGCCAGCCCTGGACGTGGTTTTACCATCCCGGCGTTCGAGTGACCGGTCATGCAGGACCAGCCCGACCCACCGACCGGCGTCGTCGAGGTCGTCGAACGCTCGCTCGACCTGTTCGTCACCGACATCACCGAGGCGCTCCCGAAGGTGCTCGCCGGCATCGTGTTCCTCGTGCTCGCGGGCCTGCTCGTGAAGCTCGTGATGCTCGTGGTGCGCCGGGTCCTCTCCAGCGCGCTCCCCGGCGAGGCACCGGTGTACCGCCAGTTCCTCTCTACCGTCGTCGCGGTGGTGCTCTGGTTCGCGGTCGCGCTCTCGTTCCTCTCGGTCGTCGGCCTCTCCGAGCTCGCCGCCGCGCTGGGGACCTCCGCCGGCTTCATCGCGCTCGGTGTCTCCTACGCGCTCTCGGGGATGATCGCGGACGCCGTCGCCGGCGTCTACCTGCTCCGCGACCCCGACTTCAACCCCGGCGACGAGGTGACCGTCGGCGACGTCAGCGGCGAGGTGACGACCATCGAACTCCGGAAGACGCGCTTCGCCGTCGAGGGCGACACGGTCGTCCGCGGGAACGCCGAGATTGAGAAGAAGTGGACGAAGCGGGGCGAACCGAGCAGTGACGGCGTGGCCGACGCCTGAACGGGGACATCGACACGGCCTGTGGCGTGCTAGCGTCACCGGCGAGTGACTTATCCCCCGCCGCGACGTACAGAAGCTGACATGATGATCGGGCACTCGCTGCTGGCGTTCGCACTCGTCGCCACGCTGGCGCGTGCTCTCGACGCACCGCCGCGACGCGCGCTGGCCGCCGGCGCAGCCGCGGGTGCGTTCGCTACGGTGCCCGACGTGGACATGGTGTACGCGCTCACCGGGCTCGCCGGCGCGGAGTTCGACGGCGTGTTCTCGGTGACGACCGCGTTCTGGTCGGCCAGCACCGTCGTCCACCGGTCGATGACGCACTCACTGGTCGTCGCGCCGGTCGCGGCGCTGGCGTTCGCGCTGGTCGTCGTCCGTGGCCGGCGCGCGACCCGCGCGACGCTCGCCGGCTTCGTCCTGCTCGGCGGGCTGACCGTCGTCGCCACGGCGCTGCACGGGCTGCTCGGGCTCGTCGTCCTCGGGGCGTTCTCGCTCGCCGGCGTCGCCGTCGCGGCCGTCATCCGCGAGAGCAGCAGCCTCGACGCCCGGACGGCGTTCGCGGTGGCGCTGGCCGGCCTCGTCTCGCATCCCTTCGGCGACCTGTTCACGGGCGAGCCGCCGGCGATGCTCTGGCCGCTCGACACCGTTGTCCCCGCCGGCCGCGTCGTGCTCTCGGCCGACCCGACGCTCCACCTGCTGGGCGCGTTCGGGCTGGAGCTGGCGGTCGTCTGGTTCGCGCTGCTCGCGTTCTGCTGGGTGACCGAGCGCCGGCCGCGCGTGCAGCCCCGGGCCGTCGCGGGCCTCGCCTACGGTGGGGTCGTCTTCCTGCTCCCGCCGCCGACGCTCGACGTGTCGTACCACTTCGTCTTCTCCATCGTCGCGGTCGGGACCGTGCTCGCGGTGCCCGTCGCGGCCCCGACACGGACGACCATGGCGCTCGACGCGCTCCGCCGGTCCGTCGCCGACCACGGCGTCCGGTCGGTGACGACTGGCATCGCGGCGGTCACGCTCGCGCTCGTCGCCTACGGCGTGCTGTACGTCCTCGTCTGAACGCCGGTGTCGCCGGCGAGTACAGACTCTTGTACCCCCGGCCCCACGTGCTATCGTATGACGGAACGAAGGGACCTGGGTCGACTGTTCGAGGAACACCGGCTGAACGCCGTCCTCTCGTGGGTGCTCGTCGTCATCGTCGTCCTGGCGGCCGTCGAGGAGCTCGTCCTCGGTGACTGGCTCTGGACCGTGTTCGCGCTGGCGGTGGCCGCCGTCGCGGTCCTCCCGCCGCTGACGCACAGACGCTGGCTCGTGATGCTCCCCTGGGAGGTACTGTTGCTCGCAGCGCTGCCCGTCCTGGGGCGGACCGCGCTGGTCCGCGGGCTGGTGAACGACCTCGTGCTCGCGACGATGCCGGCGCTGCAGGAGTTCCTCTCGGCATCGCCGGTGTCGAGCACCGCCGCCTACGTCTCCGTCGCGGCGTTCGCGCTCATCGTCGTCGTCGAGCTCCACGTGTTCACGCCGGTCAAGCTCACGCCCGGCTTCGCCGTGCTCACCGTCGTCGTGCTGACGCTCGCCGCAGCGGGCGTCTGGGCGGTCGTCCGGTGGCTCGCGCACATCTACATCGGCACCGAGTTCTACACGGAGCTCGACCCGCTGATGGTCGAGTTCGTCTACTCCGCCGCCGCGGGCCTCCTCGCCGGCATCACGTTCGAGGCGTACTTCCGTCGGCGTGACCACACGGCGCAGCGGTCGCTCGCGGTGGTCGAGGACGCCTCGGAGGAGCTCGGGGAGCAGTTCGACCTCGAGGTGGGCGAGAAGTGAGAGTCCGCGACCGACTCGGCATCGACGAGGCGTTCCAGCGCCGGCTCACCCGTGCCATGCAGCTGACCCTCGTCGGGCTGCTGTTCGTCGGTGTCGAGCGACGGAACCCGGGTATCGTCGTCAACACGCTGCTCGGTCTCGGCGTCACCCAGCTCCCGTCGCTGCTGGAACGCGACTACGACATCCCGCTCGACGCGGGGCTCACGCTCTGGATCACCACCGCGGCGTTCCTCCACGCGCTGGGCACCGTCGGCATCCCCGGCACCGAAGCGACGTTCTACCGCAGCACCACCTGGTGGGACCACATGACCCACGCGCTCTCGTCGTCGCTCGTCGCCGCCGTCGGCTACACCACGGTCCGCGCGCTCGACGAGCACAACGAGCACATCGACATCCCGCCGCGGTTCATGTTCGTGTTCATCCTCTCGTTCGTGATGGCCTTCGGCGTGGTCTGGGAGCTGCTGGAGTTCGGCATCGGCCTCGTCACCGCGTCGCTGGGGAGCGACGGCTTCCTCATCCAGTTCGGCGTCGGCGACACGATGCTCGACCTGCTGTTCAACACCGCGGGTGGATTCGTCGTCGCGGTCTGGGGGCAGGCGTACCTCACCGACGTGGCGGGCGTGCTGCGGGACAAACTCGACAGCCGCGACGACGATTCGGCCGGTGGCGCGACGTAGCTTTAAGTCCGTATGCCCCGTGCTATCACACGGATATGGTATTCAAGAAGATCACGCTCATCGGGACGAGTTCGGAGAGCTTCGAGGACGCCGCGGACGACGCCATCGACCGCGCCCAGGACACCATCGACAACGTCCACTGGGTCGAGGTGGAGGAGCTGGGCGTCGAGATCGCGTCGGTGGCGGACCGGGAGTACCAGGCAGAAGTGACGGTGGCGTTCGAACTGGACGGCTGACGGCGCGGCCCGACGGCTACGTTCTGAACGACTCGCCGCAGCCGCATTCGGACACCACGTTCGGGTTCTCGACGTGGAACCCTGCGCCCTGCAGTCCACCTTCGAAGTCGAGGACACTGCCCTCCACGTAGTTCAGGCTGGACGGGTCGACGAAGACGCGCAGCCCGTGGTGTTCGTAGATGGTGTCGTCCGGTTCCGGTTCGTCGTCGAACCGCATCCCGTAGGAGAGGCCGGCGCAGCCGCCCTGCTGGACGAACAGTCGCAGGCCCGCCTCCCCGGTGTCGAGCCCCTCGCCGTCGAGCAGCGAGAGGGCCTCCTCGGCGGCCGTTTCGGTCACTTCGATCCGCGGGGTGGTCTCCCCGTCTGCGGTGCCCGTGCTCATAGGTCCCGATACGGTCCCGCGGGATGTTAACCCTGTTGCACGTGGCGGGGCGGTGTTCAGATAAGGATTGAAAAGTGAGGCGTAGCGTTTTTTGAGTGTCCATGTCGAAAAACGCTAGCCTCAACGGATGTACCGACCAGATTGAGTTAGGTTTTGTGGAGCGCGAGGCAACACC